>CAZYWA010000422.1:0-7211 GCA_964650975.1 uncultured bacterium | reverse complement strand
CGCAGGCGCGCGGCGAGCAACGCGAGCCGACTCGGGGGTGGGGGGCTGGAACAGCCCCCCGAGAAAACACCGCGCGCCCAGCAGGACTCGAACCTGCGACCTACGGCTTAGAAGGCCGTTGCTCTAGCCAGCTGAGCTATGGGCGCCAGAGATGCTGGCGCAACATACTGCGGGCGCTCGAAGCCGAGTCAAGCATTCGTCTCCGCCCGAGCCACTATCCGAGCCACGCTTCGCCCATCATGCCCCGGATGCTCGCCACGCCGCTTCGACGCGCGTCTCCGCCCGGCGTGTTGCGCACGGCGCTGCGCCCGGCGCTCTGGGCGGCGCTGGTCGTGGCGCAGCTCGAAGCCGGGTTGAGGCTGACCGCGTACTTCGACGACCTGCGTCTCGACCGCAGCCTGACGCGAATGGGCGCGCGCAAGCCGCCGCCCCGCGGCGCACGCGTCGATCTCGCGGACGTGGTGCAGCTCAGCGCCGATCGCAAGATCGTCTACGAGCTGATCCCGAACCTCTCGGTCCGCTACCAGCGCGGTCTCACCACCAACAGCGCCGGCTTTCGCAGTCCCGAGATCGCGGTCGAGAAGCCGCGGGGCACGGTGAGGGTGCTGGGGCTCGGCGACTCGGTGATGTTCGGCTGGTACGTGCACGACGACGAGCCGTTTCTGAGTGTCCTCGGCCGAATGCTCCGCGAGCGGCATCCAGAGGTCCGCTGGGAAGAGATCAACACCGCCGTTCCCGGCTACAACTCGGTGATGGAGGTCGAGGTGCTGATCGCCAAGGGGCTGCGCTACCAGCCCGATCTGGTGGTGCTCAACTTCGTGGGCAACGACGTCGACCTGCCGAACTTCATCCGCAACCGCGCGCAGCCGCTCGACATCGAGCGGTCGTTCCTGGTGGACCGGGTGCGCGCATGGACTCACGGCAAGCCCACCGGGAACCGCGCGCAGCTGGTGCCGGCGCCGGACCGCGGCGGCCGCTTCGAGAGCGATCCAGCCCGCGTTCCACCCGAGTACCGCGACATGGTCGGCCCCGAGGCCGCGACCAGAGCGCTCACCGAGCTTCGCGATCTGTCGGCGGCGCGAGGCTTCGCGCTGGTCGTGGTCGGCCACCCGGTGCTTCACCCGCAGGTGCGGCGGCTGGCGAAGGAGCTGGGCATCGCGACCGTCGAATCCCAGGACACGATCGTGCGCTATGCGCGCGAGCACGGCATCGTCGATCCGTTCGACCCGCGGCTGGTGCTCTCGCCCACAGACCCGCACCCCACGGCGCTCGGCCACCGGCTCATCGCCGAGGCGATCTTCGACCACCTCGAGCGAACCCAGGTGGCCGGGGCGATCGCCGAGCGGGCGGCCTCGGGCGGCGGGACGCAAGCCTTGAGCGCCGCCGCCGCCGGTGACAAGGTCAGCGACCCGTGAACTACAACACCCTCACGTTCTGGATCTTCTTCGCGGCGGTGCTGCTGCCCTACTGGCGGCTCCCGCATCGCGGCCAGAACATGCTGCTCCTGGTCGCGAGCTACGGCTTTTACGGGGCCTGGGATTACCGCTTCCTGTTCCTGATCCTGCTCTCGACGATCATCGACTACGTCGGAGGCCTCGGTGTGGCCGGCGTCCAGGTGTCGCGCCGGAAGCTCATGGGGCTCGGCGGCCTGCTGGTCCTTGCGGCGCTCTTTCTATGCTCGAACGTGCGCTACCCGGAGCTCGTCGCCGCGGCGCGGAAGCACGACCTGGCGAAGATGACCGCGGCTCTGCCGCGCACGCTCGTGGACTTCCGGGTGCTGATCGGCTCGGTGGTGGCGGTGGTCGTCTACGGCCTGCTCTTGCCGGCGCTCTACCGGTTGCCCGAGGCCCGGCGGCGCAAGGCGTTCGTGTGGATCAGCCTCACCGCCAACCTGGTGATCCTGGGATTCTTCAAATACTTCGACTTCTTCGTCGCCAACCTGGCGGCGCTGATCGGCAAGGCGGGTTTCTCGGTGCCGTCGCGGGCGCTCGGGCTGGTGCTGCCCGCGGGGATCAGCTTCTACACCTTCCAGGCGATGAGCTACACGATCGACATCTACCGCGGCCACGCCAAGCCCACCACCAGCTTCCGCGACTTCGCGCTCTTCGTGTGCTTCTTCCCGCACCTGGTGGCGGGGCCGATCATGCGCGCGCACACGCTCTTGCCGCAGGTGGTGGAGCCGCGGCAGCGAAAGCCCGGCATGTTCCGCGAAGGCCTGGCGCTGATCGCGGTGGGCCTCGCGAAGAAGCTGGTGATCGCCGACAACATGGCGGAGATCGCCGACCGGGTGTTCAACCGCTTCGCCGCCGGCGGTGGCACGGCGAATATGAACGCGCTCGAGGCGATGATCGGGCTCTACGCGTTCGCGCTGCAGATCTACGGCGATTTCTCGGGCTACTCGTCGATCGCCCGCGGGGTGTCGAAGTTCCTCGGCTACGAGCTGGTGGTCAACTTCGATCTGCCCTACCTGGCACAGAGCCCGAGCGATTTCTGGAAACGCTGGCACATCAGTCTTTCCACCTGGTTGCGCGACTATCTCTACATCCCGCTGGGCGGAAACCGGCACGGCACGGTCAGCACCTACCGCAATCTGTGGATCACCATGCTCCTGGGCGGCCTCTGGCACGGCGCCAACTGGACCTTCGTGCTGTGGGGCGCCTACCACGGGGCCTTGCTGGTGGTGTTCCGCGTGCTCGGCATTCCCGACACCGTGGAAGGCACCAGCGTCGCGGCGAAGGTGCACCGCGCGCTGCGCGTGGTGGTGATGTTCCACCTCACGTGCCTGGGCTGGCTGCTGTTCCGCGCGGACAGCATGAGCACCGTCACCGCGTTCCTGCACGTGCTGGTCTCCGGCTCGCACGCCGTCCAGCTGGTCGACGTCGTGGCGCTGGCCGTGCTCGCCTACCTGACCTTGCCGCTGGTCCTCGGTGAAGCCGTGGTCGGCGGCGAGCGCGGCGCAGCGCGCTTCCTGTCGCTCTCGCGCACGGTGCGAGGCGCGACCTACATGTACCTGCTCGGCATGATCCTGGTGTTCCACGCCAAGCAATCCACGGGCTTCATCTACTTCCAGTTCTGAGTACCTCGGACGGATACACCGTCCCGCGCATCCACGAAAACGAAAGCGATCCCGATGATCAAAATTTACGGTTCACCTCGTTCGAGCGCGGGTCGATGCTACTGGCTTCTGGAGGAGCTGGGTCTTCCGTACCAGCGCCAGCCGCTCGACATGCGGGCCAAGCAGCACAAGAGCGAGCCCTACTCGACGCTCAATCCCAACGGCAAAGTGCCGTGCGTGATCGACGGCGATTTCGTGATCTGGGAGTCGATGGCCATCAACGGCTACCTCGTGGACAAGCACCAGAGCCCGCTGCGAGGTCCCACGCCCGAAGCGCGCGGCCTCATCTCGCAGTGGAGCTTCTGGGCGCTGCTCGAGCTGCAGCGTCCGCTGATCGACATCTTCATCCAGCTGGTATTCGTTCCCGAGGCGAAGCGCGATCTCGGCGTCATCGAGAAGGCGCGCGCGGCGCTGCCGCCGCTGCTCGGGATTCTCGACCGCCATCTGGCGGGCAGAGAGTGGATGGTCGGCGATGCGTTCACGCTGGCCGATCTTCACGTCGCGTCGGTCGCCAATCTCACGCTGGCCGTCGAGTACGACATGACGTCGTACGCGGCGATCCAGTCGTGGCTGGACCGCTGCAAGGCTCGTCCGGCGTTCCAGCGGAGCGCGGCGCTCGAGCCGTGATGCGAGCGCCGGACGGTCGGACTCGCCGCGGCGCGCCGGGCGGGGGACGAGCCCCCGCGTTACCAACACCCGCAAGGTGCAAAGGAGCAGCGGGCACGGGCGCGTGGAGGTAAGGTCGGCGCGAAAGGTGGGGCTCGGGATGTCGAGCGCGTTCGGGCGTCACGAGGAGAGCGAACCGATGCCGCGCTCGTGGCGGGCGGCGGTGCTGGTGTCGGCGGCGTTGTGGGGCGTGCTGTTCGCGATGGCCCGCTTCGAGGTGGGTCGGTCGCGAGTCGCCGGGCCGGAGGTGGACGATCCGGAGCGGCCGGTCCACTTCACCGAATACGCCCCGCGGCGCGCCGCGAACGGCTCGCCTGACGTCGCGCGCCCGGCCCAAACCCGAGAGGCGGTGGCACCGGCGAAACGCGAGGAGCGCAAAGCCCGGTTCGCCGCCGTGCCCCGGCCTCTCGAGCCCGCGCTGGCGGCGGATGCGCCGCGCCCCGACGCACCGGCCGAGCCCAGCTCGGTCGCGAGCGGACCGATCGCACTCTCGGGCCAACCGACCTCCAGTGCCGGCGATGGCGACTCGACGGGGCTCGTGGGCGGCGAGGGCGGCCGGCGCGGCGCGGTCGGCGGCGACGGAGTCGATTTCGATGCCGACCTCGTTCCCCCGCAGCCCAAGGCCACCAACCAGCCTCCCGAGTACCCGCGCGAGATGCGTCACGAGGGGCGGGTCGGCTCGGTCACGCTGCGGGTGCTGATCGACGCTCGCGGCCGCGTGGCCGAAGTCGTCCGCCTCGCCGGCGACGAGCCCTTCGTCACCGCCGCCATCGAGTCGGTGCGCACCTGGCGCTACGACCCCGCGACTCGAAACGGCGAGCCGCTCGCCGCGTTCCGCCTGGTCAAGTTCGAGTTCCGCCTGACCGAGGCGTGAGCCCGGATACGCCGCCGTTCACCCGTCTGGCGATCGGCCGGATACACTCATTGCCTCGCTTCGGCCCGTTTCGCCGTTCTCGAACGATGACCTCCAGCGCCCCGCGAACCGTTCCCGTCGTCCCTGCGCCGCGTGGGCTCCCGTGGAAGCGGGCGCTCGCGTTCATGGTCGTGGCTGTCGCGGTTCTCGGCCCGGCGTATCTCTACATCGGCGTGCGGATAATCACCTCGAGCGAGCTGCCGTCGACGGTCGCGAACCTCGCGTGGGTGGTGCTGCTCACGCACCTGGTGCTGCTGCCGTTCTCACTGATGAGCTCGCGGGTGGTCACGGTGCCGTCGCGGGCTCTCGATCGCGTGCACTGGGTGGCCTACACCGGCATGGGTTTTCTGGCGCTGGTGCTGCCGATGCTGTGGGTGCGCGATCTCGCGGGCCTGGCCTGGACGCTCGCGATGGACGCGGTGGCCCACGCGCGCGTGATCGGCGGCGCCGCTTCCGTGCACGTGGATGCCGACCTCGCGTGGATGCGCGCCGCCAATCTCGGCGTGGTGCTGTTGGCGCTGGTGCTCACCGGGCGCGGCTTCGGCGTGGCGCGGCGCACGGCGAGTGTCCGGAACGTGCGGGTTCCCATCGACGGCCTCCCCGACGCATTCGACGGCTATCGCATCGTGCAGATCTCCGACGTCCACGTCGGGCCCACGATCCGCGTCGAGTACGTGCGCGGCATCGTGGACGCCGCCAACGCGCTCGGCGCCGACCTGGTGGCGCTCACCGGCGACCTGGTCGACGGATCGGTGCGGAAGCTCGGCCCGCACGTGGCGCCCTTCGGCGGCTTGCGGTCGCGCGACGGCGTTTTCTTCGTGACCGGCAATCACGAGTACTACTCAGGGCCCGCGGCGTGGGTGCGCGAGCTGGCCCGCCTGGGCGTCACGCCGCTCGTGAATCAGCACCGGGTGATCGAGCGCGGCGGCGCCAAGCTGCTGGTGGCGGGCGTTACCGACGCTCTCGCCGGACGCGCCGTGCCGGGACACCGCTCCGATCCCGACGCCGCGGTCGCCGGCGCACCGCAGTGCGACGTGCGGCTCATGCTCGCGCATCAACCGTCGTCGAGCGAGGCCGCCGCCCGGCTCGGCTTCCATCTGCAGCTCTCCGGCCACACTCACGGCGGCCAGTTCTTTCCGTGGCACCTGGTGGTGCGCCTGGTCACGCCGTATCTCGCGGGGCTCTTCCGCGTCGGCACGATGTGGCTCTACGTGAGCCGCGGCACCGGCTACTGGGGGCCGCCGCTACGTCTCGGCGCTCCGTCCGAGATCACGCTGCTCGAGCTGACTCGCGCGTAGTAGGGCGCACGGCCCACGATCGAGCCGCTGCCCACCGAGGGACCGGTGGGCCTCCAGGGGCGGGTGGCGCGCGCGGTCCCTCGCGCGCGCGAGCGAACGATCGGCTCGCGGCGCGCGCGTTCAGGCGCGCGTGAAGACCGCGATCACCAGCCCCAGCACGAACGCCGCTCCCGCGTATCGCCCCCACCACATGCCCCACGCGACGTACCAGAGCGGCCAGAGCGGGTAGGCCGAGTTGGGTGCATCGAGGCGCACCCGGGCGCGCAGGTCGGCGGGGATCACGTCGGAGGCGCGCGCGAATGCTTCCTGAGGCGTGGCCGGCGCGGTGGCGCCCAGCGTCTCGATGAAGCGGCTCGCGGCGGGAAGCGTCGCCAACGTCAGCAGCGACCACTTGGGCAGGAACCCGCCGGCGGCGAGCCCGGTCACTAGCAAATAGAAGCCCCAGACCATGAGCTGGGTGACCTTGCGGCCGCGCACGTCACCGAGCACCACCGGCAAGGTGCGCACTCCCTTGGCGCGATCCTTCTCCGCCTTGTCGAGGTGCTTCCCCATGAGCGCCGCGGTGATCGCGAGCCCGTACGGAATGGACGCGAGCCAGATCTTCTCGGGCACGTGTCCCGCCATCACGAAATACGTGCCGCCGATCATGAGCGGTCCCCAGATCAGGAAGATCGCCGGCTCGCCCAGGCCGCGGTGCTTGAGCTTGAGCGGCGGCGCGACGTAGAAAACGCTGGTCGCGAGTCCCACCACCGCGAACAGCATCACGGTCCAGCCGCACACCGTGGCCAGGTAGAGCGCGACGGCGAGATCGATGGCGTTGCACACCGCGATCGCCGCGATCAGCCCCTGCTTGGTGATCAGGCCGCCCAGGATCGGGTGCGGCGCGTAGTTGGCACGGTGGTAGTCCTTGGTGTCGACGCCGTGGATCACGTCGAAGAGGTCGTTGACCATGTTGTTGGCGGCGTGCGCCACCACCAGCGCCAGCGTGACCAGCACGAAGCGGCCGAGCAGGAAGTGGCCGTCGTTGGCCGCGAGCAGGCCGCCGATCGCGGCGGAGAGAATGGTGATCGCAAACACGCAAGCGCGGGTGATGATGAGCCACTTGCTCACCACGTCCATGCGCTTTTCCGGCTGCAAATTGCAGGTCCGGACCACCTCGACCCAGTTGCCGACCACCATCCGCTCGATCTCCCGGTTCTCATCCGCCCCGCTCGCGACG
>CAZYWA010000421.1:0-7236 GCA_964650975.1 uncultured bacterium | reverse complement strand
GCGCGCGGGGTCGCTTGCTGGGCGTCGGGCATGAAGTTCGGATGCCGTCGCTGTGGGGCAAGGTGAAGTAATTTAGCGACTCGGGCGTCATCGGCCGGCCGCTGTACGCAATGGTCGAGCTGTGGCGGCGGCCGATCGGTCCGGGCTGGTCGTCGTTCGCGGTGGTCGGCGATCGCTTCTACACGCAGGAGCAGCGCGGTGACGACGAGCTGGTCACCTGCTACGAGCGCGGCACCGGTGCGCCGGTGTGGGTGCACGCGGACGCGGCGCGGTTCTACGAGTCGAACGGCGGCCCCGGTCCGAGCGCCACGCCGAGCGTCGAGAACGGCCGCGTTTACGCTCTCGGTGCCACCGGCATCCTGAACGCGCTCGATGCGCGCGACGGCTCGGTGGTCTGGTCGCGGAACGCGTCGTCGGACACGCACCGGAAAATCCCCGGCTGGGGCTTCGCGAGCTCGCCGCTGGTGGTGGGCGACACGCTGGTGGTCGCGACCGCGGGAGTGCTCGCCGCGTACGATCTCGCGACCGGAGAGCCGCGCTGGATCGGTCCAGCGGGCGGGTGGGGCTACAGCTCGCCGCAGCTCGCGACGATCGGCGGAGTCGAGCAGATCGTGCTGCTCAACGGCGCAGGCGCGGTCGGCGTCGCGCCCGCCGACGGCGCTCTGCTCTGGAGCCACGCGTGGGAGAGCGACGGCATCGTGCAGCCCGCGGTGCTCGCGGGCAGCGACGTGCTCATCAGCAACGGCTCCGGGCTCAACGGCGCGCAGGGCGTGCGCCGCGTTGCGGTCGCGCACGGACCCGCGGGCTGGAGCGCCGAGGAGCGCTGGACGTCGGCCGAGCTCAAGCCCTACTACAACGACTTCGTGATCGATCAGGGCCGCGCCTTCGGCTTCGACGGCAGCATCCTCTCGTGCATCGATCTCGCCGACGGCACCCGCAAGTGGAAGGGCGGCCGGTATGGCTACGGCCAGCTGGTGCTGCTCGCCGATCAGCACTTGCTGCTGGTGCTCTCGGAGCACGGCGAGCTGGCGCTGGTGCCGGCGAACGCCGACGCGTTCACCGAGCTCGCGCGCTTCCCGGCGCTCCACGGCAAGACCTGGAATCACCCGGTGCTGAGCGGGAGCGTGCTCCTGGTCCGAAACGGCGAGGAGATGGCGGCCTTCCGGCTGCCGCTCGCGGCGGGCGGAGCCTGATGGGCTCGAAACACACGAAAACAGCCCGATTCAGCGCGATTCTACGCCCGATCCGAGCCCTTGGCGCCGTTTTGGTAATAGAAAATATTCCATGTTGGCAATATGAAAATGACCAATTTGGTAACCTCAGGACTTCCAGTCTGGTAATACATAAACTTCCAGATTGGTAAGTGGTGGCACCTCGGTTCGGCCCCGCGCGCGAGGGACCGCGCGCGCTCCAAACGGCGGTCTCGCGATCCCCGTTGGCGCCACCCGTCACGCTGGAGGCCCACCGGTCGCTCGGTGGGCAGCGATCGAACGCGCATCGCCCATCGACCCCTCGCGAGTCGGCGCTGCGTCAGACCTCGGCGCCTCGGGGTGCCGGCGGTCAGGGCTTCGGGTGCTCGGCGAAGAACTTCCAGAGGAGGGGTGTCGCCGAGATCGCATCGCTCGGCTGGTCGAGAACGGCGAGCATCCGCTCTCCGCCAGGCCAGGCATGGCCGCCGCCGGTGATCGTGTAGAAGTCGACCTCGGTTCCCGGAGCGCACCCGGTCCACCGCTCGTGCCGGACGGTGCCGCTCTGGTCGACGGCGGGCTCGGGAGAGCAGCGATCGGCGTGGACCCAGAAATCGACCGACTCGTGGACCGGCGGCCGCCGGTCGCGGTTGAGCGCCCTCGAGCCGACGCCGCCATCGAGCGGCACGTTTCGATCCGCGGTGCCGTGAACGTGGAGCACGGAGACCGGCGCCGTGGGCACGCACGACGGCGCGATCTGCACCGCCGAGACCGGACCGATCGCCGCGAACACATCGCTCGCCTCGCAAGCGAGGCGATAGCTCATCATCCCGCCGTTCGAGATGCCGGTCGCGTAGACCCGCTTCGGGTCGATGCGATGCTCGGCTTCGATTTGCGCGACCATCGCGCGGACGAACGCGACGTCGTCGACCTGGTGGGACACGGCGTAGCCGCAGCAGGTGCCCGCGTTCCAGGTCAAGAGCCGCTCGCCCAAGCGGCCGCTGCCGTTCGGGTAGGCGACGATGAATCCCTCCCGATCGGCCACGGCGGAAAAGCCGGTCTGTTTCCCCGCGCTCGCGGCGTTTCCGCCGCCGCCGTGCAGCACCACTACCAGTGCCGTGGCCTGGGTCGCGTCGAAGGTTCGCGGCAGGTGAAGCTCGTAGCTGCGCTCCCGGTCTCCCACGGTGAGGGTGCGGCGCACGTCGCCGTCTTCGGGTGCGGCCGCGTGTGCGCACGCGCATCCCGCGAGACGAGACACGGCCGCGACCGCGAGCAGCATCGTGACGAGACGCGCGCGCCGCGGTCGCGAGCCTCGCCATGCGCGATCGGATCCGCTCATGCCGTCCGAGTGGCGCATCCTTCGTGCTCCGCGGCCTGCGTCCTTCCACGTCAGCACGGAAAGAGCGCGGGCTGGGTCGGTTCGTGGGCGATGTGCCGCGCTTCGGCGGTGAAGAGCCGTGCTTCGCCGGTGCCGCACGAGTCGCCCGAGAGGTCGGGGTTCTTGCACTGGCAGATCGCGATCTCGACGCCGAAACGCTGCGCGAGCTGGCGGAAGCGCAGATAGCCCTCTTCGCGGTAAGTGCGCGGCAGGAGCTTCACCTCGGTGGCGGCGCCGACGCCCACCCACGGCTGGGTGCGATAGGTGTCGTCGAGCAGGCGGCGCGCGTCGGCGGGCACCACGCGGTCGAGCAGCTCGCGGATCGCCGGGCGCAGGTGCACGTAGCTGAGCACGGCGCGTCGCGCGCCGGCCTGGGCGAGGGCGCCGAGCGCGCGGGTGATCGCCTCGTCGGTGTCGGTGAGGCCGGGGAGGATCGGGTCGATGCGCACGTCGCTCAGCGCTTCGAGGCCGGCGAGCGTGTCGATCGTGGTCAGGCGCTCCACGGGCGGAGCGGCGCTGGGTTCGAGCAGCGCGGCGAGCGCGGGATCGTGGGCGGCGAGGCCGACCCGCGCGCGGATCCGGCCGCGATTGGTGGCGAAGAGATCCACGAAGCGCCGCGTGATGACGCCCTTGGTGAAGAAGCTGAGGCCGATCTTGCGGTCGAGCAGCGTCCGGAAAAGACGGAAGAGCGTGTCCTGCACCTGGAGATCGCTGGGCAGGCCGTCGACCTCGCTGTCGATCACCACGTGGCTCACGCGGGCGGCGGTGCGCGGGCGCGCGGCCAGCTCGTCGGTGATGCGATCGATCACGTTCTCGGCCAGCGTCACGGTGCTGGGCGGCGCATCGGAACCGTGGCCGCGTCGGTAGCAGAAGGCGCAGGCCGCCGTGCACCCGTCGAGCACGCGCACCGCGTAGGCGCCGTTCAAGCAGGCATAGGGAACGCGTTCGAGCAGCTTGGTCATGGCAAAAAGAGCGGGAAACCGAGGACGGGAGCGAAGCGCAAACACCGCAGGATGCCTGGAGGAGTGATCGTCGTCACCTGCCGTCGACCGTGCGTCACACGGCTTTGGGTCGCGATGGAACGCTCGGCGGCGAGGGACCGCCGCCCTTCACCGGGGCCTCGCGATCGCTCTCGTGGGAGGGACGCGGTCTGGACGCGGTCCCTCGCGTCGGCTGCGTTCGATCGCGATGGGGTTCCGATTCGAGCGTGAAGTAGTCGCGAGGGCCCCTCGCGCGTTATCCCATACGACTGCCACGCGAGTGGCCGGAGGCAGGCATGGCGTTTCCCATCGACCGTCCGCGGCGGCTGCGCAAGACCGCGGCGCTGCGTCGCCTGGTGCGCGAGACCGAGCTCGATCCCGCGGATTTCGTGTATCCGCTCTTCGTGCAGCACGGGCGCGGCGTCGAGGAGGCGGTGCCGTCGATGCCGGGTGTGTTCCGGTACTCGGTGGACACCGTGGTCGGAGAGGCGGCGGGCGCGCTGCGCGAGGGCGTCGGCTCGGTGATCCTGTTCGGCATCCCGGACAAGAAGGACGCGCGCGGCAGCTCGGCTTACGACGATCAGGGGGTGGTGCCCAGCGCCGTTCGCGCGCTCAAGGAGAAGCTGCCCGAGCTGGTGGTCATGACCGACGTGTGCCTGTGCGAGTACACCGATCACGGCCACTGCGGCGTTCTGGCCGGCGAGGAGGTCGACAACGACCCCACGCTCGAGGTGCTGGCGCGCGAGGCGCTCTGTCACGCCCGCGCCGGCGCCGACGTGATCGCGCCCTCCGACATGATGGACGGGCGCGTGGGCGCGATCCGCGCGGCGCTCGACGGCGCGGGCTTCGCGAGCCTGCCGATCCTCTCCTACGCCGCCAAGTACGCGTCGGGCTACTACGGCCCGTTCCGGGAGGCCGCCGAGAGCACGCCCAGCTTCGGCGACCGCCGCAGTTACCAGATGGACCCAGCGAACGCCCGCGAGGCGCTGCGCGAGGTGGACCTCGACATCGCCGAGGGCGCCGACATGGTGATGGTGAAGCCGGCGCTCGCCTACCTCGACGTGATCCGCGCCGTGCGTGAGCGGGTCACGGTGCCGGTGGTGGCCTACAACGTGAGCGGCGAATACGCGATGATCAAGGCGGCGGCCGAGCGCGGCTGGGTCGACGGCGACCGGGTGATGATGGAAAACCTGACCGCCATCAAGCGCGCGGGCGCCGACCTGATCCTCACCTACCACGCGCGCGAGGCGGCGCGGCTCCTGGGATCGAGCTGAGAAACGAGCGGCACGGAGCGGCCGCTACAAGTGGTTCACTTTAGTTCTGTTAGCTTGTTCCGCTTCACCTCCGCCCAGGTCTCAGCCCAGGTTTGCCCGCATGCCCCAGGACCTACGCCAGGAAGAAGAGGCCACGCTGATTCGCCTCGCCCAGGAGGGCGAGCGAGCGGCGTTCGAGGTGCTCGTGCAGCGCTACCAGAAGCGTGTGTACGCGGTGGCGTACGGCATGGTCTCCGACTCGGAGCACGCCCTCGACGTCACCCAGGAAGCCTTCGTCAAGGCGTATCTCTCGATCGGGAGCTTCGTGGGCCGCTCGAACTTCTACACCTGGCTCTACCGGATCACGGTGAACTCGGCGATCGACTTCATGCGCCGGGAGCAGCGCGATCGGACGGTGAGCTACGAGGACGGGCTCAAGCTCGACGAGACCTCGTCGCGCGCCGACCCGCCGCTCGGACGGTTACCGAGCCCGGACAGCGGGGCGCGCCGCTCGGAGATCAAGGACGCCATCTTGAAGGCCGTGGAAACATTGCCGGAGGAGCAGCGCGCAGCCATCCTGCTTCGCGAGGTTCAGGGCCTTTCCTACAAGGAAATCGCGGATGTACTGCAGTGCTCGAAGGGCACGGTGATGAGCCGGCTCCACTACGCGCGGCACAAGCTGCAGCGGCTCCTCAAGGACCTGTGACACCCCCGGCCAACCAGCATCCACGCCTCGAATTTTTCGGGTGTCGCGGGCGTCCAAGGGGTGCTCAACGAGAGGCGCCCAGCGTGTGGGGGAACACGGCGGCGCCCAGCCGAGGTGGTGCGTGAAACATCCGTGCGAGGACCTGGAGATCTGGATCGAGCGGTTGCGGGATGGTGACCTGGCTGGTGACGCGCTGCGTGATGCCCGGCGCCATCTGGAGCTCTGCGGCACCTGTCACGCACGGTTCGCCGAGCTCGAGGAGCTGGGCTCGATCCTGAAGGAAGGGCTGGCCGACGTCGCGCCGCCCATCGCCGGTGACGAGCTCACGCGGCGGATCATGGCGAGCTTGCCGGCGTCGCGCCCGGAGTCCGCGGCGCGCCGTGACCGGCAGGCCGTGGTGCCGCCGCTGCCGGAGCTCAGGCCCTGGCAGCTCGCGATGGCCGCGGCCGTCGCGGGCTTCGTGCTGGTGGCGTCGTTCCTGTGGATGAGCCGCAACCTCGGCACGTCGGAGCCCGTCGAGACGGCGCAGACCGTGCAGACCCCTCAGCCCACGCAGCCCGCGCAAGACGCGGCTGAAGCAGCCGGCGAGGGACCGCCCGTCGAGATCGAGCTCGCGTCGAACCAGGTCGGTCAGCAAGCCGATCCGGCCGACGGTCCCATCGTTCGCGTCGTCGATTCCGCGGACCCCGACTGGAAGGTGGTCTGGATCGGTTCGGAACCGCCTCCATGATTTCCCCTCGCCGCGCGCTCCGCTCGCTGTGGCTGATCCCGGTGGCGCTGGTGGCCGCCGCGTCGGTCGCGTGGGCCCAGGAAGCCGAGCAGCGCCGGCTGGTGCACACACGGGTCCTGCACGCGTCGCCCAACTGGCTCGGCCAGGAAGCGTGGCTCGACGTGTGGCACGAGCCCGGCGATCCGACGCTGGCGCTGCTCCGCACCAAGCTCACCCGGTTTCCGTACCGGCATTTCGCCCTGCTCCAGAACGTCACCTACGCCCTCGCGGTCAACGAGAGAGGCGAGGTGATGCTTCCCAACAACGGCGGCTCGATCGAGATCATGCCGACCGGCTTCGCCGGACAGCGGATGCGCATGCAGATCCGTCTGGTCCCGGCGAGCCTGGCCCGGCCGATCGAGCTCTCGGCCACCTCCAACCCGCGCGGCACGGTGGTGATCGGCGGTGTTCCGCATGCCACCGGCACGTTGATGATCCTCATCCAGCAACAGCCGCAGCCGACGCCACAGCAGCAACAGGCGGCCGCCGGCTCGATCGCCAACACCCTGTTCCAGTCGCCGCAGCAGTATTAGGCGGGTCGAACGCCGGCGGACGCGAGCGACCGCGTCCCTCCGACTGCCGCTGGTCCCTCGCCGACGCGGCCCTCGATCGGGATCACGCGGCATCTCGACGATTGTCTCCATCGGCGCGCCTTGGTCGCGGATCGTCAGAATCCAAGTCGAACGGTTGCTTTTCGTCGTGAGGGCTTGGGCGCGATGTGGCCGCTGTCGTATGCTTTTCGTTCTCGTCGCACACGCGACGAAAACGACCAACGAGGCCACTCGATGAGGAACCGATGAGGACGCGCCGTGCCCCCCTGAATCACGTGCGCCGCGGACGCGGCAGCGGACGACGCTTGCTGGTGCTCGCGGTGGCGCCGCTCATCGGCGCGAGCCTGAGCCGCGCGGCGCGCGCCGAGTGCTTCCCGTTCGCCAATCCGCCCGCGATCACCCACGCCACCGA
>CAZYWA010000420.1:0-7264 GCA_964650975.1 uncultured bacterium | reverse complement strand
CCCAAGTCGGCTCGCTTCGCTCGCCGCGAGCCTGCGGCGCGGTGCTTCTGCGTCGACCCACAGCCGCAATGGCGCACGAGGGGAACGCGATCGAGCGCGGCGGCTGCGAGGGACCGCAGCCCTCCAAAACAGCAACCGCGCCCGCCCGGCCCGGCCTGGAGGCTCGCCGGTCCCCGGCGGGTAGCGATCGAAGTCGATTCGCAGGCGGAGGGACGCGGTCCCTCGCGTCCGCGTCGATCGCTGGAGAGATGACCGAACGAGCAACGACGCATCCCGATCGCGCGAGCCCGCCTTCTCAGCCCAGGTCGTAGCGCTTGAGCTTGTCGTAGAGCGTGCGCAGGCCGATGCCGAGGCGTTCCGCGGCGAGGCGGCGGTTGCCGTCGACCGCGGTCAGGGCGCGGGTGATGGCGTCGCGTTCGATGTCGTCGAGCGTGACCGGCACCGGTGAGGAGGCCGCTGCCATCGCCGCGCCCACGGTGCTGGCCAGGTCGAGCTCGGCGACGCCGATCACCTCGCCCGACGCGAGGATCGCCGCGCGCTCCAGTGCGTTGGCGAGCTGCCGCACGTTGCCGGGCCACGACGCTTCCCGGAGCCGCGCACAGGCCGCCTCGTCGAGCGCCAGCCGAGGACGCTTCAGGTCGCGACGGATGCGCTCCAGCAGCGCTCGCGCGATCGGCACCAGATCGGCGCGGCGCTCGCGAAGCGGCGGAAGACGGATCGGGAAGACCGCGAGCCGGTGGTAGAGGTCCTCGCGAAACGATCCGGCGCGCATCGCCGCGCCGAGGTCGCGGTTGGTGGCCGCGATCCAGCGCACGTCGGCCGCGATCGTGCGCGTACCGCCGACGCGCTCGAACTGCCTTTCCTGCAGGACCCGAAGCAGCTTCGCCTGCAGGTCCGGCCGGAGCTCGCCCACCTCGTCGAGGAAGAAGGTGCCCCCCGCGGCGAGCTCGAGCCGCCCGCGACGCCGTTCGTGGGCGCCGGTGAAGGCACCGCGCTCGTGGCCGAAGAGCTCGGCCTCGAGCAGATGCTCGGAGAGCGCGGCGCAATTGATCGCGCTGAACGGCCCGGCGGCGCGCTCGCTGCCGCGGTGGATCGCGCGCGCCGCCACCTCCTTGCCGGTGCCGCTCTCGCCGGTCAAGAGCACCGTGGCACCGGTGCGCGCCACCCTGGCGATCGCGTCCGCGACGGCCGCCATCGTTGGATCGCCGTAGGTAAGCGGGGGCTCCTCGCCGTCGCCGAGACTGGCGCGATCGGCGAGCGTCCGGAGCGTGCGTCGCTCGGCGGCGCGCTTCACCAGGATGCGCAGCTCGGCCGGACCGGAGATGGGTTTTCGCAGGTAGTCGAACGCGCCGAGCTTCATCGCCTCCACCGCGCTCTCGACGCTGCCGTGGGCGGTGAGCACGATCACCTCCACCTCGGGTTGCTCGGCGCGAACCTTGCGCACCAGCTCCATGCCGTCGACACCCGGCATCTTGAGATCGGTCACCACCACGTCGAAGGCGTGACGATCGAGGAGCGCCGACGCGTCGCGCCCGTCCGGGCTCTCGGTCACGTCGTGGCCGTCGGCGGCGAGCGCCTCGGCGAGAAAGGAGCGCACTCCCTCCTCGTCGTCGGCCACCAGGATTCGCGCCATGTCAGCCCGCTCGACTCATTTCACACCTGGCAGCTCGATGCGGAAGATCGCTCCGCCGCGCTCGTGGTTGGAAGCGATGATCGTGCCGCCGTGAAGCTCGACCAGCCGCCGGGCCACGGTGAGCCCCAGGCCGGTGCCGTGGACTCGTGTGGTGTGGAACGGCTCGAAGAGCAGCGCGGGATCGCCGGGCGGCAGGCCCGCGCCGTGATCGCGCACCGTGAACGCGAGCCGCGCGCCGTCGGTGCTCGCCGACGCCTCGACGATGGCACCCTCGGGCGACGCCTGGACCGCGTTTCGCAGCAAGTTGACGAGCACCTGGCGAATCCTCGCCGCGTCGAGCGGCCACGTCGCGGGCGCGCGCGCGAGGTCGAGCTGGATCCGCTCCGGATCCACGGCATGCGCGGCGTCGCGCAACAGCGCCACCGGGCCGGTCGCGCGCCGCTCGATCTTCCCCACGCGCACGAACTCCAGCAGATCGGTGGCGAGCGTCTCGAGCCGTAGCGTCTCGTTCACCACCCGCTCGGCCTTGGCGTGCGACGGCGCGGCATCGGGCAACGACTCGACCAGGAGCTGCGCGTGCCCCTTGAGCGACGCGAGTGGATTGCGGATCTCGTGGGCCAGCACCGCCGACATCTCGCCCAGGCTCGCGAGGCGGCGATCCTGCTCCAGCCTCCGCTCGAGCTCCTCCTCGCGCGCCCAGCGCCGTCCCAGGAGCACACTGCCGCCGATCAACGCCAGCGCCGCGACGATTCCCGACGCGAGCGTGGCGCCCGCTTCGAGATGCAACCGGTTCGCCACCACCGGCTCGAACTCGATGACGAAGGTGGGCGGACCGAGCGGACGATCGCGACCACCCCAGGGTCCGCCTTCGGGCGAGGGCGGACGCGGACCGGGCGGCGGACGCGACACCAGTCTCATCCGCGAGCCCACCTCGACCGGTATTCCCGGGCGGAGCCGGTGAAGCTCGCTGGTTCGGTCGCCGCCCGACGCGGCGGCGGAGCCGGCCTCGCTCTCGACCTGATCGTCCGCGCCCAAGACCGCCACCCACCGCAGTCCCTCGTCGCGATGATCGTCGAGGAAGCCAGCGAGGTCCTCGGGAGACGGCGGGCGTCCCGGGCCGCCGAGGCGCAGGAGATTGCGCAGCATCGCGTCGCCCTCGCCGAGCGCCACGGTCGTCGAGGCGCGCACGATGCTGGTGTACGCGACGGCGGTGGTGGCGACGAGCGTTGCGACCACCACCGCCACCACCAGCGGCGAGATCCAGCGCGCGGCGCGCCGGGACGCTGCGACCGGGGCGGTGAGCTCGCGCATCGCGGGGTGGTGCGATCAGGGACCGCGGCTGTCGTAGCGCGGGGGCTCGTCCCCCGCCAAGCCCACATCGCTCACCAAGGTGCTTCAGCGGTTCTCGGTCAGCTCCGTGGCCCCAGCGTCCGACCATCGGCGGATCGCACGCGGATTCACTCCGGCTGTCCGCCGGGATCTCGATCGACGGTCGCTGGCGCTCCGCTCTCGCCGCGGCCTTGCGGTCCACCGGCGCCTCGCTTCGCGCCGTCGACGTGGGCGCACGTGGCGCCCTCGAGCTCCCCATCGCGGGGCGGCGGCGGAGCGAGCCGCCCACGCAGCTCGGCGGGCAAGAGCGCGCGCACCGCCAGCAGGAGCTCGGTGTGCTGCGAACGCGCGGTGTGCTCGAGCTCGTCGAGCTTCTTGGCCTCGGCGCGGATCTGGTCGGCGGTGCTGGCCGGAGCGGCGAGCAGCGACTGCATCTCGCGATGGGCGCGGTCGAGCGCGCGGCGGGTCGAGCGCCGCTCCCCTTCCTTGGCATCGAGCACGGCGAGGATCTCATCGCGCTTCGCCTCGTCGAGATCGAGCGTCTCGATGCGGCGCTCGAGATCGAAGGGCGGCGGGCCGGGAGGCCCCGGCGGCCCCATCGCCGGCGCCCGGGCCGCGCCGAGCAGCACCGCGGCGCCCGCGAGCGTGACCACGAACCCGTGTCGAGAATGCCGGTGGCCGCCGGGGCGGCTTCGATCGATCACGCTCATGTTCCTTCTCCTCGGCCGCGCCGGCCGTTCGTCCCTCGATGCGGAGCGGCTGCCGAGAAGCTCGAGCAAACGGCGCGCCGGCCGCACCGCCGGGAATCGCGAAGGTACAGCGCGCAAAGGCCGGCGCCAGGCTGCGAGATCGGCACAACGGGCTGCGGATTCCGCAGTGGCACCGGGAGGGCGCGCAGCAGGCCCGCGGGCGCGGGCCGCGAAACACGCGACCGTTCGCGGTGCTCGAGCACCAGGACGGCGCGGAGCGATGCGGCACGTGCGTTGCGTTTGGCCGGCGACCAAACCGGCTTTCCCTGGAGGGGACACGATGCCGCTTCGATCGCGCACCACGTATCTCACGATGCTGGCGCTGGTTGCTTACCTGGGTGTGACCAGCGCGGGAGCACAGGCGCCTCCACCCCCTCCTCCACCTCTGCCGCCCGTGCCGGTGCCGGCCGAGAACCCGATCACGGAGCCCAAGCGAGTCCTCGGCAAGATCTTGTTCTGGGAAGAGCAACTGTCGAGCGATCACACGGTGGCCTGCGGTACCTGCCACGCGCCGACCTTCTCCGGCACCGATCCGCGACCGGCGGTGAACCCGGGGCTCGATCAGATCTTCGGCACGCCCGACGACGATCAGGGCTCCCTCGGCATCATCCGCTCGGACTCGTCGAACCATTACTTCGCCGATCCGGTCTTCGGGCTGAATCCGCAAGTCGGCACGCGCTCGGCGCCGGCCGTGATCGGCAGCCAGTGGTCGGGGTTGCTGTTCTGGGATGGACGCGCGGGCCCGAGCTTCGTCGATCCGCTGACCGGCGCCACGGCGATCGCCCAGGGCGGCGCGCTCGAGCAGCAATCGGTGGCGCCGCCGGTCAACGACGTCGAGATGGCGCACGAGATGCGCGACTGGAACGAGATCGTCGCGAATCTCGCGACCGCCAAGCCGCTCGCGCTGGCGCGCAACCTGCCCTCCGACGTGTCCGCGGCGATCGCGGCGCACCCGACCTATCCGGCGCTCTTTGCATCCGCGTTCGGCGACTCGGCGATCACCGCCACCCGCGTCGCATTCGCCATCGCCACCTACGAGCGCACCCTCGTGCCGAACCAGACTCCGTGGGACGCGTTCAACGCCGGCAACCGCAATGCGCTGACGCCGAACCAGCAGTCCGGTCTCCAGGCCTTCGCGAACACCACGTGCACCGTCTGCCACCGGCCGCCGCTCTTTGCGGACGGCACGTTCCGCAACATCGGGCTCCGTCCGGTCGAGGAGGACCGGGGCCGCCAGGGAGTCACCGGAAACGCAGCGGATCGTGGCAAGTTCAAGGTCCCGACGCTGCGCAACGCGGGACTCAAGACCGAGCACATGCACACCGGCGGCCTGCGCTCGATGCAGCAGGTCGTGGACTTCTATCTGCACGCCAACGGCCAGGTTCAGTTCGCCGACAACCAGGACCCGCTGGTGCAGCAGATCCAGGTGCCGCCCAACCTGGTGCCGGCGCTGGTCGATTTCCTCCAGAACGGCCTCACGGACCCGCGCGTGGCCGCGGGGCAGGCGCCATTCGATCGTCCGACCCTCGGCGCCTCGCCCAACCAGTGCTCGAACGGCATCGACGACGACGGCGACGGTCTCATCGACGAGGCCGATCCCGGGTGCGCCTCGAGCGGCGACACCTCCGAGCACTCGGTCGATCTCACCTGCGACGACGGCCTCGACAACGACGGCGACGGACTCGTCGATCTGGCGGACCCGGACTGCACGAGCCCCACCGCGACCGAGGCGGGCGCCAACCCGCCGCCCGTGGGTTGCAGCTCGATCGGCGGCCTCGGCTACGCGGTCGCTCCGCTGCCGTTCTTGCGCCTGCGCCGACGCAAGGACGGGTCCCGGCGCTCCGCCCAACCCTCTCGCTAGCTGGCTAGCTCTCGGGCGCCACCTGGAGGTCGCCGGTCATCAGCACGGCATCCTCCACCGGCGCGGTGTAGTAGCGCGGTCTGCGCCCCTGCTCGGTGAAACCGGCGCGGGCGTAGAGCCGTTGCGCGATCGTGTTGCCGGCGCGCACCTCGAGGTGCATCGAAGCGGCACCTCGCTCGCGGGAGTCGTCCCGGGCGCGGGCCAGGAGCGCCGCGCCGACGCCGCGACGCCGGACGCTCGGCTCGACCGCGATGGTGAGCAGCTCGGCCTCGTCGCTCACCACCCGCGCGATCGCGAAGCCCACCACCTTGCTGCCGCGAGCGTCGAGGGTACGCGCCACGAAGCACAGCGAGGAGGGGCTTTCGATCTCGACCAAGAAGTGGCTGCGCGACCAGGTGCGTCCCAGGGTCCGGGCCTCCACCGCGAGGACCTCGTCGAGGTCGTCGTAGCTCATGGCCTCGACCTCGAGCGAGGAAAGCGTGGCACGTTTCACGGCAGGTGAGTGCGGCTGGTTTGAGGGGGCGCGCGGCCGATCGCTATACTCGACGAGCCTTCCCGCGCATTCGGGAACCGAGCAACCGAGCAGGAGACGAGACGTGCCCCTCTACGAATACCGTTGTCAGAAGTGTGGTTCGGTATCCGGCTACCTGGAGAAGCTCGACCAGTTTCACTGGTTGCGCGTGAAGTGCAAGCAGTGCGGCAGCCGCAAGACCGACCGCGTGATGAGCACCTTCCGCGCGTCGGTGGCCCGCTCCCAGCACGAGATGCTGAACGATCTGAAGTCGATGGGCAACGTCCGGTTCGTTCCGCAGCAGGGCGGCAGCGCTCCGCCCATGCAAGTGAGCGAAGACGGGACCTGCCCGAGCTGCGGCAAGTCCGATCCGGGCGGCGACGGAACCGCCGACGCCCCCGGCGGCTGAACGGGATCGAACGCCCCCGGCGGCTGAACGGGATCGAACGCCCCGCGCGCGAGGGACCGCGCGCGCTCCACCAATCGATCCCCCTGGAGGCCCGCCGTCATCCCCGAACCGACTGCTCGCGCGGATCTCGTGCCGGCGCCAAGAGGCGCCCGGCGAACGCAGTGAGCCGACTCGGGGTGGGGCCCCATGAAAATCGCATTTTTCATGGGGCGGGGGCTTGAAAAGCCCCCCGCGAAACATTGAAAGATCGCCGGGAAACTACGTCTCCGCGAGCCCGCGCGTCATGATGATCTTGCCCGAGCGCACCAGCTCGATGATGCCGTAGGGCTTCACCAGGCCGATGAGGGCGTCGAGCTTGGCGCTCTCGCCGACCACCCGCATGATCAGCGAGTCGGGAGCGTAGTCCACCACCTTGGCGTGGTAGTGCTCGGCCACCTGCAGCACGGTGGTGCGCGCTTCGAGGCTCACCTTGAGCTTGACCAGCGCCACCTCGGTCTCGATCACCGCCTGGCCGGTGTGATCGATCGCGTGCACCACGTCGATCAGCTTCTCGAGCTGCTTGATGATCTGCTCGAGGGTCTCGGGATCGCCCGTGCAGGTGATGGTCATGCGCGAGAAGTCGCCCAGGTCGCCGTCGGCCGAGGCGCCGGTGACGGCCGGCGAGACCACCAGCGACTCGATGTTGTAGCCGCGCCGCGCGAACACCAGCGCCACGCGCACCAGGACGCCCGGCTTGTTGGCGACCAGGAGGCGGATGGTGTGCAGCGAGCCC
>CAZYWA010000419.1:0-7305 GCA_964650975.1 uncultured bacterium | reverse complement strand
GACGGCGCTCCAGTGGCGGCGCCACCGTCGCGACGGCCGTCCGCTGCCCGGCGACATCCAGTGGGGCTGGGACGTCGACAGCTACTTCATGTTCGATCTGCCCGCGGCGATCCGCGAGGTGAAGCGCAAGACCGGGCGCCGCAAGATGCTCTACGTCGGCCACAGCATGGGCGGCATGCTGGGCTACGGGCTGGCGTCGTGGCAGCAGGAGGACTTGCTGGGGCTGGTCACGATCGGCGCGCCGAGCGACATCGGGCGCGGATTTCCGCTGCTCTGGCTGCTCTCCTACGTCGACCTGATCGGCATGCCGGCGCTCGACGCGGTGCTCTGGGAGGTGAACGCGGCGCGCCGCCTCGGCCACCGCTCACGGAAGCGGATCGCCGATCTTCTCGAAGCGCTGCCGATCGTGCCCGAGGCGATGGCCGAGCGGATGGCGCCCGAGGGCGAGCCCGACCCGGTCAAGTTCGACGTGGTGCCGATCGACGTGCTGCTGCGCGCGGTGCAGCGCTTCTTCAACCGTCCCGGGACGCTGCTCGGGTCGCTGCCCAAGTACATCCCGCTCATGTGGAACCCGGAGCGCGCCAACCCCGAGCGCATCAAGGCGCTGCTCAACATCGGCGGCGGGCCGGAGCCGCGCGCGGTGGTGCGCCAGTTCGCGCGCTGGATCCGGAACGACGAGCTCAAGTGCTACAAGCTCAACTACGACTTCAAGAAGAACTTCGACAAGATCGAGATCCCGGTGGCGATCGTGTTCGGCGATCAGGATCGCGTGGCCGATCTCCGCTCGACCGGCAGCATCTACAAGAACGCGCGCAGCAACTACCTGCTCTGGCGTCCCGTGAAGGGCAACAGCCACATCGACCTCACGATGGGCCACGACATCCGCCAGATCTGCTACGACATCAAGAACCTCGCCGACTACGCGCTCAAACACCAGCACAAGGAGCCGAGCCTGCCGCGAGTGGAAGAGCCGAGCCAGGCCGCGAGCTGACCGGCACTCGAGCGCTGCCCACCGAGGGACCGGTGGGCCTCCAGGGCCGCTGTTTGGACCGCGTGCGGTCCCTCGCGCGCAAGCGATCGACCGCGTTCAGCCGGCCCGTGCCAGGCTCGTGAGCTTCTCGAGCAGCTCGAGCTGCGGCTCGAGGGCGTCGACGCTGGTCGTGAACTGGGCCTCGAGGAGCACCTCGTGGGCGCCGAGATCGCGGGTCGCGGCGAGGTCGGCGCGGATCTGGTCGATGCTGCCGACGAAGATCGCGCGCTGGCCGCTATCGAGTGGCGAAGGCGTCACGTAGAGGTTGGCGCGCACCACCAGCTCGAGCTTGTCGGCGTCGCGACCCGCCGCGGTGGCGCGAGCGCGGATCGCTCCCCACATCGCGCGCATTCCCTCGACGGGCACGCCCGCCGGATTCCATCCGTCCGCGTGCCGCGCCACCAGCTCGATCGCCTTCTCGGTGTAAGCCGCGAAGAAAACCGGCGGGTGCGGCTTCTGCACCGGCTTGAGCGGCACCGCGGAGCGCGGCAGCGTCACGTGGGCGCCCTGGTGCTCGACCGGATCGGTAGTCCACATCGCCTTCAGCACGTCCAGGTATTCCGCGGAGCGGCTCACCCGATCCTTCATCGGCACGCCGACCGCCTCGAACTCGTCCGGCGACCAGCCGTTGCCGAAGCCGATCACGGCGCGGCCCTCCGAGAGCACGTCGAGCGTCGCGATGCGCCGCGCCAGGATCACCGGGTTGTAGTAGGGCAGGTTGATGACGCTGGTGCCGAGGCGTGCGCGCTTGGTGCGCGCCGCGACGAACGTGAGCGTCTCGATCGGGTCGAGCTCGCGCTGGAACTGGATCGGCAGCTTGCCGTCGGCGCTCGCCGGGTAGGGCGCCTTGGGCGCGATCGGCCACAGCAGCCGTTCGCACACCCACAGGCTGTCGATGGCGAGCGACTCGGCGCGCTCGGTGAACCGGTTGAGATTGCCCGGACCCGCCACGGCTCCGTGCTGGGGAAGCGTCCATCCGATTCGCATGATTCAGACCTCCGGAGGAGAGTGTGAGGAATTCCTTGTCGGTCGCCCGAATCTTGTGCGGGCCCCGAGGGGCGCCCGCGAGCGCAGCGATCGCCTCGGGGCTGGAACAGCCCTGCGAGAGAGCTCAGAAGGCGTGGACAAAATCGGAGCACTGCCGAGCTCATGCCGTTTGGAGGGACCGCAGCCCTCCGACAGCCAGACACAGACTCAATGGCCCGCGGAACGCGGGATACAGCCCGCCTGGTGAAACGGCTTGCCGTCGTGGTCGAGGATCGTGAGCTCGCCTTCGAAGGGCGAGATGTCCTTGTATTCCTTCGCCAGCACCGTGCAATCGTCCATCACGAACGTGATGTCCTTGATGGTGCTGGTGCCGACTTCGTGGAACGAGATGCCGAGCACCTGCTGCGCACCGGCCGGCGCGTGAACCCTCTGGGCGCCCAGGCCCCAGCGAGACAGGGTGCGCCCGCAACCGGAGAGCAATCCAGCGCTCGCCAGGGTGAGGAGAGCCACGGAGGTGAAGCGCCAGCGGCGCGGAGCTCGGGACATGCGTGAACCTCCTGGGCGTGGGCCCGTTCCGGGTGTTGCCTCAGTTTGGCCTGGCGCGCGAGGGACCGCGCGCGCTCCAAACGGCATCCCTTCGATACCGGGTTGGAGGGCCACCGGTCCCTCGGTGGCCAGCGCGCAACGGGTTCAGCGAAGCAGCACGTCGCATGCGAACCGGATCCTGGCGACCAGCCGTCCGAAGGCGTTGTGGTGGATGTTGCGCCTCAACGCGAGCAGCAACGATCGCTCGAGGGTGTGGCGGTTGAGGCGGTCCGAGAGCTTCTTCTTGCGCGGCTTCATTCCCGGGACGCGGCCTTCCTCGATCGGCGCGTAGAGCGTCCTGGCGTCGAAGCCCCAGGTCGCGAGGTCGGCCGGCTCGAGCCGGTCGGTGAGCGAGCGCACGAACCGGTAGTGGCGCTCGTCGCCGGCCAGCTGTCGCGCCCACTTCTCGACCGAGTCGGTCGACGGGCGCGAGTGCTTGGCGACGCCGGTCGGATCGCCGAGGCCTTTCTGGACGCGCTCGTGCTTTCCGTAGTCGATGGCGTCGGCCTCGAAGGCCACACCCAGGAACGCGAACACCTCGCGCATCCAGCGCTCGGGATCGGCCACCAGATCCTCGTAGCGCACGTGGATGAGCGGCACCGGGCGCTCGCGGATGAAGCGCGCGATCGCCGGCACGTAGCGGTCGAGGATCGGATTGAAGCGGTTCGCGGCCTCGAAATCGCCCTCGAAGAAGCTCTCCGCGAACGAGCAGAAGATCGCCGCCGGGTGCCTGGTGAGTACCACGTAGCGGGCGCGCGGATAGAGCTTGGCGAGGAACGGCAGCACCAGCGCGTAAGCGGGCGTCTTGTCGAGGAGCTGCTCTTTCCCGCTCTTGGCGAGGGCGCGGCCGTAGAGAATGTCGCTGTAGGCGCGGCAGGCGTCGAGGTAATCCGCCTCGCCGCCCGGGAGATCGGCGACGAAGCCGCGGATCGCATCCACCGCGCGCAGGTGGTCGTAGGGAGCCTTCTCGACCGTCTCGTAGAAGCCCAGGTGCGCGAGCGGCGTGATGAGGTGCGGCTCGGGGCCGCCCGCGATCTGGGTGTGCGACGACAGCATCCGCTCGAGCAGCGTCGAGCCGGAGCGCGGCGAGCCGATCACGAACAGCAGCCGGTCCTGCAACTCGCTCACGCGCTCTCCGGTGCCGTCGTTTGGGTGCCGTGGTGATCGCGCGACGGCGCGTGCCGCCACAGCCGCGTGGGGATAGCCTTGCCCGGAGCCGGCTGGCAACAGCCGCGCGCCCGAACGGAGAGCGATCGTGCCCGAGGCCACCGACGACGGACGGACGCGCGCCGGCGTGCTGTCGGTGGTGGTGAGCGTGGTGCTGCTCGGCGCCAAGCTCGCCGCCTTCGGGATCACCGGCTCCACGGCGGTGCTCTCGGACGCGCTCGAGAGCATCGTCAACGTGGTCGCGTCGAGCCTGGCGCTCTACACGCTGATCGTGGGCGCACGTCCCGCCGACCACGATCACCCGTACGGACACGGCAAGGCGGAGGAGTTCTCGGCAGGCGTCGAGGGCGCGCTGATCGTGGTGGCCGGCGTGCTGATCCTGGTGAAGGCGCTGCCGGCGATCGGCGATCCGCCTCCGATCTCGAATCTCGACCGCGGTCTCGCGATCGTGGTGCTGGCGGGCGTGGTCAACCTCGGCGTGGGGATGTTCCTGGTCCGGCGCGGCCGGGCGACCCAGTCGTCCGCGCTGGTGGCGGACGGCCAGCACCTGCTCACCGACGTCGTGACCACCGCGGCGGTGGTGACCGGCCTGTTGCTGGTGCGGCTCACCGGGCGGCGCTGGATCGATCCGCTCGCGGCGTCGGTGGTAGCGGTGCAGATTTTGGTGTCGGGTGTCAGGATCGTGCGGCGCTCGGTGGGGCGCCTGATGGACGAGGCCGATCCCGACCTGGTGGTGCGGATCCTGGACGCGCTGCGCGACGCGCGTCGTCCCGGGCTGCTCGAGCCGCACCGGCTGCGCGTGCTTCGCCAGGGACGCCACCACCACATCGATCTCCACCTGGTGGTGCCGCGATTCTGGTCGGTGGAAGAGGCGCACGCGCTCGAGCGGCGGCTCGGCGACGAGATCCTCGACCGGATCGGCGAGTCCGGCGAGGCGATCGTCCATCTCGACCCCTGCATGCCGCGCTGCTGCTCGTTTTGCTCGCTCGGCGACTGCCCGGTGCGATCGGAGCCGCTGGTCGCCGAGCGCGAATGGACCGTCGCCACCGCGACCGGCGCCCCACCCTGGATCGACATTTCGCAGCACGCGTGAGCGGAGGAGCCGGAGGCTGGAGGGATGCGGTCCCTGGCGTCCGCGGTGATCGATCGCGGTGTGACGCCGCGGCTGCGAGGGACCGCAGCCCTCCATGGAGCGCTTCCACCCCGGGGTCGTCGGCGCGGCTCGTTGGCCGCGTTTTTCGGGGTGTGGCAACCTGGATGTGATGAGTTATCCGTTTCCCGAGCCCAGCGCCGCGGCGGTCGAGGCGATGAACCGGCGCGCGGAGATCGCGCCGCTGCCGCCGGTCTTCGCGTGGATCACGCCCACCGGGCGCTGCAATCTCTACTGCACCCACTGCCCGATCCGCAGCGTCCCCAAGGTGGGCGAGGAGACGCCCGACATGGACGCGGCGGTGCTCGATCACATCGCGCGCGAGGTCGTCCCGGGACTCGCCACCGTCAAGATCGGAGGCAACAACAACGGCGAGCCGGTGCTGGCGCGGAACTTCGACGACTTCTACCAGCGCATCCAGCGTCCCGGGCTCAGGCCCTGGATCATCACCAACGGCACGCTGCTCTCCGCCGAGCAGATCGCCCGCCTGGCGAGCGCCGGCGCGGTGATCGATTTCTCGATGGACGCCGCCACCGAGCGCGGCCACAAGAAGATCCGCGGCCGCGGTTACGAGGCGCTCATGGCCAGCGTGCGCGGCGCGGTCGAGGCGCGCGCGCGCCACGCGGAAACCGGCGCCCAGGTGTGGGTCTCGCCCACGGTGTTCCGCGACAACCTCGACGAGATGCCGGCGGTGGTGCGCTTCGCTCTCGACCTCGGCCTCGACGGTGTCCGGATCTCGAACCTGATCCCGCAGACCGAGGCGCAGCGCTACCAGTCGCTCGTCTACCACCGCAGCGAGGCGAACCGGGTGTTCGAGGAATGCCGGCGGATGGCCGAGGGCGCGCGCCTGACGCTCATCACGCCCGAGGTGCTGGAAGTCCCGGCGATGCAGACCAACAGCAAGGTGAAGCTCGAAGTCCCGGCGCGCCCCGACTGCGTCCATCCGTGGACCTCGGTGAGCATCGACGAGAAGGGCCTGGTCCACCCGTGCTGCGTCTCCGATCAGGTGCTGGGCGATCTCAAGACCGAGTCGTTCGCGGAGATCTGGAACGGACGCCGCTACCGCAAGCTGCGCCGCCGGGTGAACTCGAGGAACCCGCAGCTCTATTGCCGGCGCTGTGTGCTGCGCGGCTCGCGGGGCGCCACGCTTTCTCCCGCCGCCCGCGACGAGGATCTGCTCACCGCGATCGGCACCTCGCGCGCGATCGACCCGGTCCAGTCGCTGATTTTCTTCCTGATGGAGCGCTCGTCGCGCTCGCCTCTCGCGAAGCGCGCGTTGCACGCGCTGCTCTGGTCCCTCGACATGCGCTAGCTCTTCAGTTCGACACACCCTGCGCGAGACCGAGCTGGACCTGAATGGCGTGTTCGACGCCCTGAAGGTCGAGACGGCTGAGAGTGCCGAGCTTACCGGAGAGCCGGCTCTTGCTGACGGTGGTGAGCTGATCTGCCATCGCCTTGCGGCGGTGGCTCCGAACGGCGACGTACGCCTCGCTCGGGTAAAGACGCTGAACGTTCGAGGTGATGGGAACGACCTGAACCCGATTGAGGAACTGGTTCGAGGCGTCGTTGCTCACGATGACGGCAGGCCGTTTTTTCTTCACCTCACCGCCGACGGACGGATCGAAGTTCACCCACCAAACCTCACCGCGTTTCATCGGCGATGTCCCCGATCGTGGCCTCCGCCCAGTCCCTTGCCTCGGCTTCGCGAGCCTCGTCCGCTGCCATCTCGCGATACGCGGCAACGAGGTCCTGGTCCACGACGTGTGGACGCACGAGCGACTCGATGAAGCGACTGATCCGGTGTCGGCCGACGACCTGGTGAAGCCCAGCGTACACGCGCTCGTCTACCGTGATCGTCAGTTTCTTCTGCATACGTATAGCGTACGTATGCTCGGACGGGCCCGTCAAACAGGGCCGAAGGCCGCGAAGAGGGCCCCTCGTCAAGGCGTGGCGAACGCAGAGCTCAGCAGCGGCCCCGGGCCACCACGGCGTCACCGAGAGCGCACCCCGGGTGCCGTTTGCGGCAGCGCCGAGTTCGGTGCGGCAAAATGTGTTCCACAGAGGTCCGCGCGGCAAGCCACTCGTGCTGAACGTCGCGCATGAGCAACGCACAGTCGAGCTCGATGGAGCCGGCGGGAAAGATGGGCGCGGTCATCGAAGTAGCTTGATTCGACCGAGGAGACCGTCAGCTTGAGAAAGGGGCTGATCTGCTCATACCTGCTACTGCCCCGGGCAGTTGGAGCTTGACTCGGTGCCGGCATCCGACGCGTTGACCGAGGGAGAGGCCCGTCCGGATGACTGCGAGGTCATCCCGCGTAGCCGAGCGCCTTCAACACCTCGCGCTCTTGCGGGGTCATGTGGTGGGTATCGTCGGGAGCGGCGCTGT
>CAZYWA010000418.1:0-7327 GCA_964650975.1 uncultured bacterium | reverse complement strand
CGACCGCTCCGGACGTCACGACGAATGGGGGTTTCGGATCCGCTCTCTCGATCGCCAGCTCGACGCTGGCGGTCGGCGCACAGGGCTCGGCGAGCCTTCAGGGCGGGACCTACATGTACGATCTGCCGATCGACACCGACGGTGATGGGACGACCGACACGTTCGACAATTGCCCGGTCGCAGCCAATCCGGATCAAGAGGACAGCGACGGCGACGGGATCGGTGACGCTTGCGATCTCTGCACCGACGCCGACGGCGACGGCTACGGGAGCCCGGGCGCCGCGGGATGTCCCAAGGGGCCGCAGGCGGACTGCAACGACCACAGTTCCGCGGTCCACCCCGGTGCCACCGAAGTGTGCAACGGCATCGACGACAACTGCGATGGTCAGATCGACGAGGGTGTGACCACCACGTTCTATCGCGATGCGGACGGGGACACCTTCGGGAACCTGGCGGTCACCGTTCAGGCGTGCTCGGCGCCTGCGGGCTACGTCTCGAACAGCACGGACTGCAACGATTCGCTGGCGAGCGTGCACCCAGGCGCAACCGAGGTGTGCAACGGCATCGACGACAACTGCAACGGTCAGATCGATGAAGGAGTCACGAGCACGTTCTACCGCGATGCGGACGGCGACACGTTCGGCGACCCGGCGGTGCCGATCCAAGCCTGCTCCGCACCGGCGGGCTACGTCGTGGACCACACCGACTGCAACGACTCCCTGGCCACCGTGCACCCCGGCGCCGCGGAGGTCTGCAACGGCATCGACGACAACTGCAACGGCACCGTCGACGAGGGAGTCACGCTCGCGTTCTACCAGGACGCGGACGGGGACGGGTACGGCAACCCCGCCGTCTCCGTGCAGGCGTGCAGCGCGCCGGCGGGATACGTCGAGGACCACACGGACTGTCTCGATTCGAACGCGAACGTGAACCCGGGCAGGACCGAAATTCCCGGAAACGGGCTCGACGACGACTGCAATCCAGCCACGAGCGACTGCAAGGATCTCGACGCGGATGGTTACGGCAACCCGGCGTCGACTGCATGCCCGCACCCGCAGCTCGACTGCAACGACGCGGACCCGAACATCAACCCGGGCAAGACCGAGATCCCCGGAAACGGGAAGGACGACGACTGCAACCCGGCGACGCCCGGTGGGTGTAGCGCGCCCTGACCATGCGGGGCCGAGGTCGGCGAGCTCGACCGGATTCGATCATTCGATCACTGGGAGACGGTGACGTCCCAACGGCTCGTGTCGCCGCCTTCGAAGTTGTCGAAAAACACCGAGACCACGTTCGAGAAGCAGTAGATGCGATTGATCATGTCGCACGAGTTGTCGTTGCCGTCGGTCCAGCTCGCGCGGACGCTGTTCAGCGCACCGGTGAGCCCGGTTCCGGCGTTGCTGGAGTTCCTCCACTCGTTGCAGTGATAGATCCCGGCGATCCCGGACGGATCGGAAGCGGTCCAGACTCCCGCCTTGCCCGGATAGGCACCGGTCTCGTCCTGGCTGATCGAGGTGAAGAGCGCCGCATCGAGGAGGTCGGCCTTCGAGTTGGCGATCGGAATGCCGTCGACGCGCTTCCACGGCCCGTCGGTGGTGATCCGGTCGGTGGCGTTGATGCCCCTTCCGTCGGATAGCCAGGCCACGAACGTTTGCGGGTCGGGCAGACCCGCGGTTGACGCGAGGGACTGGCAGACGCTGTCGCCAGCGGCGATCTCGGTCAGCCCTCCCGCGCCCGGCCAGGTACTGAGATCACCGTCTCCATCGATCGAGGACACGAACACGAGGGCGCCGGGATCCCTGGGCTTTGCCGGCGGCAACCCGGGACCGGTCTCGAGGCAGATCAGCCGCAGGTTGGTCGCGTTGCAGAGCGCCGACTGATCGAGGGTCCAGCTATCCGCCGTGGTGGGGCCACGTCCCGCGTCCGCGAGGCCCACGGCCGCCGAGTTGGTCCAGCCGTCGCAGTCGCCGCCGGTCGGCGTTCCGTCGGGATGCGTGCCGGTCCAGCGCGCTTGCGCATTGGAGATGTCGATCGTTCCGGACTCGTCGGTCACGAGCGGAGTGAAGAGCACGTTCGCGGTGACGATCTCGTCGAGCGTTCCCGACCACGGCGTGCCGTCGGTGCGCACCCACGGGCCGGCACCCGGCAACGTGACGGCGCCGCTGCAGCCGTCGACCTGAGTGCCGGTCAGACCCTGGACATGGCAGTAGGCGTCGTTGGAGCCCGTCGACAGCCACGCGACGTAGGTGCCGGTCAGGCTCGCGGCGGTGGCCCGCGCCTGACAGATCGCGTCGCCGGCGGCCACGCCGGTGAGCGAAAGCCCGCTCACGTCGGCCCAGGTCGAGAGGTCGCCACTGCCCGTGACGGAGGTCGCGAACGCATGCCGGAGCGCGGGCGTGCCGTCGGCCGCGGCCGGGTGCGGCCTGCCGAGGAGCATGGCGAGCGCCCCCGCTACGAGAGCGAACCAAGGAGTGGAGGATCGCGGTCTTCGAAGCGAGCGCATGGCGAGACCTCGTATGGCCGAAATGCGCGGCCGTTCGCGCTGGTTAGGCTCAACTTTACCGACCTTCGACTTTACCGACCCCTTCCCAGGGCGAGCCATGGTTCGAACGCACCAAAATGGACCCGTCCACGTCGCGGCCGGCCGACCGAGCGCTTCTCCCGTAGAGCGGTCTAAGGGTGTATACGAAGGAAATTCAGCTGCTTGGATCAGCGGCCTGCGTGGCGGGAACTTGCTCGAGCGTCTGCGCCTGCTGGTCGGAGGGCTGCGGTCCCTCGCAGCTGCAGCGGTCCATCTTGGTTCAGACGCTGCGGACGCGAGGGACCGCGTCCCTCCAAACAGCACGATCCGATTTTGTCCACACCTTCTAGGATGAGCGCTCGGGCGCGAATGTCAGACTCGAACGAAATCGCCAGACCAGCGCTCGCGGCGCGGTGGGTGCTCGGGGCCTGGCTCACGCTGGCGCTGCCGATCGCTTCCTCGCGCCGGGCGACGGCCGGGCCGCCGCCGGTCGTGGCTTTCCAGGGTCCGTGGGTGGACCTCGGCGCATTTCCCAGCCTGCAGCCCGTATTGGCCGACCTCGACGGGGATGGCGATCTCGACGTCCTGGGCTGGAGCAACGGCAAAGGCAACGCGCCGATCTTCGCCCCGAACACCGGTACCGCCGAGGCGCCCGCGTTCGGCGTGGTGTCCGCGAATCCCTTCGGGCTCGTCGCGTCCGGTTTCGCGTCGTCTCCGGCCTTCGGGGACCTGGATGGCGACGGAGATCTCGATCTCCTGGTCGGAACCGACGCAGGGCCGATTCTCTTCTTCTCGAACACGGGATCCGCGAGCCATCCGGCGTTCGCGGCTCCGATCGAGAATCCGTTCGGGCTCACGGTCGACGACCCGCCGTGGGGCGGGATCTACTCCCAGCCGCTTCTCGGGGACATCGACGGCGACGGCGATCTCGACGTCTTCGTCACCTGGCTCTACGGCGGCAACATCGCGTTCTTCGCGAACACGGGAAGCCCGGCGAGCCCGGCCTTCGCGACCCAGTCGTGGCGCCCATTCGGCCTGGGCTGCTGCAAGTGGCCCGCCGGGAGCCCGACCCTCGCCGACATGGACGGCGACGGGGACCTCGATCTGCTCGACGGCTACGAGTCCGACTTGTACCTCGTCCGGAACTCGGGATCCGCGACCAGCCCCGCCTTCGCCCCGCTCGTGCGTCTCCCGTTGCCGTTCGCGCAGTTCGACCAGCAGGTGGCCTTCGCCGACATCGACGGCGACGGGGATCTCGACGGGCTGCTCTCGGGCTACACCAACGGCCATCTGGTCTGGCTCCCGAACACCGGCACGGCCGCGAGCCCCGCCTTTCCCGCGGAAAACCCGTTCGGGCTCTCGGGCGGTCCGGTCGCCTTCGCGGACATCGACGGCGACGGCGACCTCGACGCTTTCAATGGCGGTTACCTCCGGAAGAACGTCGGCAACGCGCTGAGCGCGGTGTTCGGACCGGCTTCGAACCCCTTCGGTTTTCCTCCGAGCGGCGGCGTCACCTTCATCGACTTCGACGGCGACGGCGACCTCGACGCCTTCGTCGGCAACCATGTCTTCAACAACGTCGGTATCCCCACGAGCCCCAATTTCGCGCCCCCGCTCGGCATCTTTCCACCCGACCCGGGTGCCGTGAGCGCGTTCGCCGACATCGACGCGGACGGCGACGTGGACGTGCTGACGGCCGAGTCGACGGGCGATCTGACGTTCCTCGAAAACACCGGATCGGCCACGACCTTCGCCTTCGCAGCCCCAACCGAGAACCCATTCGGGCTCGCACCCGTCGCAGCGTTCGGCAAACCGGCCTTCGTCGACATCGACCGCGACGGCGACCTCGATCTCTTCGTGGGCCAACCGGACGGCGGCATCGTGTTCTTCGAGAACACCGGAACGGCCGCGAGCCCCCGCTTCGCGGTGCCCGCCGTCGACGTGCTCGGCCTCGATCGCGAAGTGCTGGGCGAGGTCGCGGGCCTGGCCTTCGCCGACATCGACGGCGACGGAGATCTCGACGCCTTCGTGGCATCGTTCAACGCTACGGGCGGCGAGGTGCTCTTCTTCCGCGGAGTGTCGGCGCAGCCGATCTTCGCGGACGGCTTCGAGTCGGGCGGCACGGGGGCATGGTCGCGGACGAAGTGAACGCCTGGGGGTGTTGCCCCGCCGTCGTCGAGGTCTGCGGTGTGGAAGATGAACGGCTACCAAGATGGTGACTATGTGATTACCAAAATGGTTAATTTTAGGTTGCCAGAACGGAAGATTTCATATTGCCAAATGGATGTCTGAGGACCCAATTCAGGCCCGGGTGGGCGGAAAAGGGCTTGAAACGGGGCGTTTTCGGGGGCTTCGCTCGGTTTTGCGGCTAGCCACCGGGGACCGGTGGCCCTCCAGCCGGAATCGCGGGTTGGCGGTTGGGCGCGCGATCAGGAGCCGCGCGTGGCGAGGCCGGACGCGGCGTAGACCGCGTCGATGGCGCGCATGTTGCCGAGCGAGTCGGCGAGCGACGGATCGGCTGGGCGCGTGCCGCGCACGGTGGCGATGAAGTCGCGGAGCTGGTGCGTGTAGGTGGCGTCGCCGGGGATGCGTTCGCGGCGCGACGAGCCGCCCGTGATCACGCGCAGCCGGTGGTAGATGTGCGGTCCGATGGGGTTGAAGACGCGCAGCTCGCCGCGCGAGCCGACGACGCGCGCGCTGATGTCGAGCAGCGTGCTCGAGAAAAGAGCGCACGTGATGCGGCCGGTCCGGCCGCCGGCGAAGCGGAGGTCGGCGCGCATCCAGCGGTCGACGCGCGGCGACGAGAGCCGCGCCTCTGCGGAGACGACCTGGGGCTCGGCGGCGGCGAGGAAGCGCACGACGTCGAGCGTGTAGCAGCCGGTGTCCATCGTGGCGCCGCCGGCCAGGTCGAGGCGGTAGCGGATGTCTCCGGGAATCGGCAGCGGAATGCACATCGTGGCTTCGACGTGCCGGATCTCGCCCAGCTCGCCGCTCGCGACGATCGCGCGCATCCGCGCCGCGAGCGGATGGTGGCGCCAGTGGAAGGCTTCGACCAGCACGCGGCCGGAGCGCTCCGCGGCCTCGACCATGCGCGCCGCTTCGGCCGCGTTCGAGGCGAGCGGTTTCTCGCACAGCACGTGCTTTCCCGCTTCGAGCGCGCGGATGGTCCATTCCGCGTGCAGCGAGTTCGGCAACGGCACGTAGACGGCGTCGATCTCGGGATCGGTGAGCAGCGCTGCGTAGGACGGGTGGACCCGGGGGATGCGCTGGGCGCGAGCGAACTTCCTCGCGCGCGCCTCGTCGCGAGCCGCGACGGCGACGATCTCGACGCCTTCCACCGCGCGCGCCGGCCGAACCAGCGCCATCGGCGCGATGCGCGCCGCCCCGAGGATCCCGAATCGCAACGATGGGCTCATGTCGATGGTCCGGTGGCGAAATGCCCAGATCGCACTCGGGTCGGAGGGCGGCGGTCCCTCGCCGCCGCAGCGTCACATCCCGATCGAGCGCTGCGGACGCGGGGGACCGCGTCCCTCCGACAGGTCCGTTCGGGTCGGTTCGCAGCGAGATGCATGTCGGCGCGTTGTCGCGCCGGATTTGGGGTGGGGCCCCGAAAAAATCGCACTTTTTTCGGGGCGGGGGCTTGGAAAGCCCCCGAAGCAACACGGACGCGAGAGACCGCGTCCCTCCGACGGGTTCGTTCAGGTCCGCTCGGAGCGAGATGCATGTCGGCGCGTTGTCGCGCCGGACTTGGGGAGGAGCCCCGAAAAAATCGCACTCTTTTCGGGGCGGGGGCTTGGAAAGCCCCCGAAGCAACACGGACGCGAGGGACCGCGTCTCTCCGGTCGATCGATCGCATTCGGGGACCGCTCCCTCTCAGGCGCGCACGACGAGATCCGCGCGGTGGAAGAGGGCGGTGAGGCCGCAGTCGGCGAGCGCTGTGGCGCCGCCTTCGTCGCGGTCGAGCACGGCGAGCACCTGGCGGATCGTGCCGCCGGCGTCGCGCACGGCATCCGCGGCGACGCGCGACGAGCCGCCGGTGGTGACGACGTCCTCGAGCAGCACCACGTTGTCGCCTTTGCGGAAGGCACCCTCGACTTGCTTGCCGAGGCCGTGGCCCTTGGCTTCCTTCCGGACGAAGAAGCCTCGTAGCCCGCGCCAGCGCGGATGCGCCGCGGCGTGGACCAGGACCGCGCTCACGAGCGGCACGGCACCGACCGCCATGCCGCCCACCGCGTCGACGTCCGCCGGTGTGAAGCGTGCGTCGAGCGCTTCGAGCAGCAGCCGCCCCGCGAGGCTCGCGCCCTCGGCGAGCATCAGCGTGACCCGCGCGTCGACGTAGAGATCGCTCTTCTTCCCCGAGGCGAGCGTGAACTCGCCCCAGCGCACACTGTGCTCGAGCAGCAAGTCGCGCAGGCGACTGCGAGGATCGGCGTCCGGCGAGGCCATGAAATCAGCTGAATCCGCGAGTCGAGGGCGGAGAGTATCACGCGGGGCGCTATAATCGGCGCGCCGACCGCGAGGACTCCATGCCCAACACCGTGCATCCCAACGTCGACCGGTACTCGCTCGAGGATCTCTGCGAGGAAGAGGAGTATCCGGTCGAGACGCAGGACCACTGGACGCTGGTGGTCACGCGTTACAAGCCCAAGAAGCACGCGTTCGACCAGCCGCTCGCGGGCGTGCCGTTCCTCCTGGTGCACGGCTTCTCGCAGAACCGCCACGCGTGGACCGCGGGCGAGTTCGTGAAGAACATGGCGTTCTTCGGCGCCGACATTCACATCCTCGAGCTGCGCGGCCACGGCAAGA
>CAZYWA010000417.1:0-7342 GCA_964650975.1 uncultured bacterium | reverse complement strand
GAGGACGCGGCGCAGTGGCTCGAAGCCCGACCGGGCCGGATCCTGCTCTACGTCGCGAACGACTTCGACGCCGACGTGCACCTGTGGGGCGATCTCGCCGACCACTTTCACGAAGCCGGTCCTCCGGATCTCGAGGTGCGGGCTCGCGCTTACGAGGCCAAGGCGTCCGACAAGCTCGAGCGCCAGCGCGATTCGTCCGGCTCGACCGGCGGGATGGCCCTCTACCCGTTCGCGTGGAGCGACGCATTGCCCGCTCCGTCGCTCGCGGCCGACCTCGAGCCCGGATCGCCGCTCGCGCACGATCTCGGCGCCCATGGCCGCGTGTTCGTGAGCCGCCACCCGAGCATCGACGAGCCGCCCGCACCCAAGCCGGCACCGGGCGAGGTGTCGCCCGGCGAGCCCGAGCCCTTCGAGCCCGTGCCGATGCCCCCCGAAGGCGACTCACCCATCACGGTGCACGCACATCCCGTCGCCGACGAAACGGTGGAAAGCGACGGCGGCGAGAAGGGCGAGAAGGCCGACTCGGAGCCGCCCGGCAGCAAGCGCATGGCCGAGCTGCGCAATCGCATCGAGCCCGGCGCCGACGTGGTGCAGCTCGCGTCCGCCGACGGAACGCCGCTGGTGCTCGAGCGCAGCTTCGGCATCGCCGGCGGAGCACGCAGCCGCGTGATGCTGGTTCACAACGGCTCGTTCCTGCTCAACTACGCCGTCCTCGATCCCGCGCATCGCACTCTCGCCGCGCGGCTCGCGGATCTGCTCGGCACCAAGCAGCAGATCGCGTTCCTGGAACCAGCCCGCGGCGGGCTCACGCGATCCTGGTTTCCGGGCCGCCACTTCCTGCCTTATCAGCCGAATCCGCTCACCCACCTCATTCAGCCGCCGCTCGGCTGGGTGTTCCTGCACCTCTTGATCGCGGCACTGATCTATCTGGCCTACAAGGCGCCGATCTTCGGCCGCCCGCGCGGGGACTCCGACGACGCTGGCGCGCCGTTCACGCAGCACGTGCGCGCCTACGGCAAGCTCCTCGAGCGTACCGGCGACCGCCGCTATGCCGACGAGCTGCTGGCCGAGGCCGCGGCGCTGCGTTCGTCCCGCTCCCGGTAGCTCGCCGACCGATCCGCTCGCACGACTCCCCCACCAGCCGAGGAACGATGGAAACCACACAGGATTCGATCCAGCGCTTTGCCGAGCGGATCTCGGCCTTCGAGACCGAGCTCGCGAAGGTCGTGGTCGGACAGCAGGAAGCGGTGCGAGGCGTGCTCGCGGCGCTGCTCGCCGACGGCCACGTGCTCATCGAAGGAGTACCGGGGCTCGGTAAGACGCTGCTCGCGCGCGCCGTGAGCAAGCTCATCGACGCCAAGTTCAGCCGCATCCAGTTCACGCCCGACCTGATGCCGTCGGACGTGACCGGCGGCCACGTCTTCAACATGCAGACCCGCGAGTTCGACTTCCACCCGGGCCCGGTGTTCGCCAACGTGCTGCTCGCCGACGAGATCAACCGGGCGCCCGCCAAGACCCACGCGGCGCTGCTCGAGGTGATGCAGGAGCGCCACGTGACGGTGGACCGCACCACGTTCGTGCTCGACTGGCCGTTCTTCACGCTCGCCACCCAGAACCCGATCGAGTCCGAAGGGACCTACGCGCTGCCCGCGGCGCAGCTCGACCGGTTCATGTTCAAGCTGATCGTCGGCTACCTGCCGCAGGGTCACGAGCAGGACGTGCTGACGCGCGCCATCACGCCCGGCGGCTCTCCCGAGGAGGCGCTCGAGCAGCTGAAGCCGGTGTTCGACCCGGCGGGGCTCCTCGAGCTGCGCGGTCTCGCCGGCCGCGTCACCGTCGAGCCGCCGCTGGTCCAGTACGCCACCGAGCTGATCCGCGCCAGCCGCACCTGGCCGGACCTGATCCAGGGTGCGTCGAGCCGCGCCGGCATCGCGCTCCTCAAAGGTGCCAGGGTACTGGCGCTGCTCGACGCCCGCGATTACGTGGTGCCCGACGACGTCCAGGCCCTCTTCCAGCCCGCGCTCCGCCACCGCGTGATCCTGGCCCCCGAAGCCGAGGTCGAAGGCCGCGACGTCGACGCGGTCCTCGACTCGGTCCGCGACTCCGTCGAGGTCCCTCGCTCGCGGTGAACGCGATGAGCTGACGGCGTGGAAAACCATCGGCGAACTATGCTGCGCCCCGTCACTCGAGCTCCCGGTCGGCGCGGAGTCGCGCCGGATTTGGGGGTGGGGCCCCGCAAAAACCGCGCTTTTTGCGGGGCGGGGGGCTTGGAAAGCCCCCCGAGAAAACATTGACCCCGAGTCGGCTCACCGTTCGCATCGCGCTGGCACCCGCGCTGCTCTCGCTCGCGGTGCTCTTCGTCCCCGAGACGAAGCTGGCACTCTTGCTCCTCGACAGCGTGCTGGTCGCGGTGCTGCTCTACGACCTGGTCTCGCTGCCGCGCCTCGGCGACGTCGCGGCCGAGCGATCCGTGCCGCACGTGGTGTCGGTGCGCCGTTTCCACGCCGCCTCGATCACGCTCACCAACCGCCTCGCGCGAGCGCTGGCGGTCGACGTGACCGACGATCTCCCGAGCGCCAGCGAGGTCCGCGAGCTGCCGGTCCACCTGCACCTGCCCGAGCGATCGCGCACCAAGATCGAGTACGCATTGAAGCTCGACGAGCGCGGCGAAACGCGGCTCTCGACGGTGTTCGTGCGGGTGTCGAGCGCGCTCGGCCTCTGGGAGCGCATCCTGCGCGTCCCGTGCGAGACCAGCGTCCGGGTCTATCCGGATCTGCGCGCGCTCGCCGAGTACCGGCTGCTGGCGCGCCGCAACCTGGTGAGCCTGCTCGGCATCCAGCGCATCAAGCGCGCGGGCGGCGACACCGAGTTCGAGCGGCTCCGCGAGTACCAGCCCGACGACGAGTTCCGCCACGTTGCGTGGAAGGCCACCGCGAAGCGCGACCGGCTCATCTCGAAGACCTTCCAGCAGACCCAGAACCAGTCGGTGGTGTTCCTGCTCGACTGCGGCCGCATGATGCGCGACCCGGGCGGCCCGCCCTCGCACCTCGATCACGCGCTGCAGGCGAGTCTCATGCTGTCGCAGATCGCGCTCTCGTATCAGGACGCGGTCGGCATGCTGGTGTTCTCGGACCGGCTCGACGGTTACCTCCCGCCGCGGGGCGGCGCCGAGCAGCTCAATCGCTTGATCCATCTCGGGCACGACAAGTTCCCGCGCCTGGTCGCGTCCAATTACGAGGCGGCCTTCCAGTTCCTGCAAAAGCGGCTACGCAAGCGCAGCCTTCTGGTGCTCGCGACGCAGGTCGTCGACGACGCGAGCCTGGGCGCCATCGAGAAGCACCTGCGGCCGATGCGCGGCCGCCACCTGCCGCTGGTGATCTTCCTGCGCGACAAGTCGCTGGAAGCGCTGGCGCACGGCGAGACCGCGACCGACGAGGAGCTCTACCGGAAAGCCGCGGCCGCCGAGATCCTGTTGTGGAGAAAGCACTCGATCGACGGCCTGCGCGCGAGCGGCGTCCTGTGCCTCGACGTGCCGCCGGCCGAGCTCGACGCGCGCCTCATCAACGAGTACCTCCGCGTCAAAGCCGCGCACCTGCTTTGAGTAGCTTCTGAAAAATCGGAGGGACGCGCTCCGTCGCGTCCGCAGCGTTCGATGGCGATGCAAGCGCCCGGCGGCGAGGGACCGCCGCCCTCCGGGCAACTCGCAACCGCGAGCTGCGGCGCTACCGCCGCCTGTACCGGACTGCCAGGAAGCCGCCGAGCGCGGCGGACGCGATCGTGAGCGGGGTCGCGAGCGCGTTCATCACCTTGTCGGCCGCGTCGAGAGACACGACGGCAGGGGTCGAGCTGCTCAGGATCTTGCCGATCAGCACCGAGAGGAAGCCCGCGGCGACACCGTGCCAGAGCTCGTTTCGCCGCGCGATCCGTCCTGCGACGAATCCTCCCAGGACGCTCATGCCACCGCCGGCCGCGTAGAGCGTGAGCCGGTGGGGCAAGAGCCCGAGGGTCCGCTCCACCTGCTCCTGGTCGAAGGCACCGCCGTCGCCGAGCCGCATCGCGAGCATGACGTCGTAGATGAACTGGAACGCCGTGGTCGAAAGGAGATCCACCGCGGCGCCCACGATGACCGCCAGCGGACTTGCCGCCGCGGTCTCAGCCGGCGGGTGCCCGGGCAGTGGCGGCGCCGGGGGATCGCGAGGCGGTGTCTCCATCGTCATCCAGGGAAGCTCATCGCCGAACGCGCGGCAACCCGAAGCGCGCCCCGGCGCTGGCGACGCCCAAGGCCGCGCCACCGACCGCGCAGGGCCACCTCGTCACCAGCTCGAGCGTGCTCAGCCACTCGGGGAAGGCCGGCGTCGGCTCGACCTCCGTGCCGAACGCAAGCAGCGTCACGACACCGGTGAACCCCGCGGCCACCGCGAGGCCGTGGATCATCGCTCGCCCGCCCGCGATTCGCCCGGCCGCGAAACCGCCCGTGACGTGACCCAAGAGCGACCCCAGCACCAGCAGCACCGGCACCCACGGACGGCGAAAGGCCGCGTCCAGCGCGGCGTTCAGATCGCCGCCGCTCGCGGGCACCAGCACCAACCACGCGATGACCATGGCCGTTCCGATGAAGACGACCACGTCGGCGGCCACACCGATCAGCACCGCGAACCATCGAAACCGTGACGGCGGCGATTCCGGCACCGCCGGCGGCGGTGGCTCCGCGGATGAGTCGCCGAACGACTGATACGGGTTCGGGTTGGAGTGCTCCGGCGTGGTGCTCACGCGTGCCGCAGCTCGAGCTTGCGGCGCCTCTCGCCGGCGAGCCACGCCCCGCTCAGCGTCGCGATCGTCACCGCCGGAATCGTGACGACGTAATACCAGGTGGGAAGACCCCAGCGATCCGCGGAGCGCCACACTTGCAGCAGGAAAATCGTGAATCCGAGCGCCGCCTGCACGAAGCCGTGCCTGACCTCCGAGTGCTTGGCGACCAGCCCGCACACGAAGCCCCCGAACACGCTGCTCGACGAGCCCAGAAACGAGATCCATGCGAGCACCATCGTCTGACTCGGCTCGGCGCCACCGTGGCTCGCGACGTGGAGTCCGAGCAACAGCCAGAACACGCGGTCCAGCACCTCGGTGAGCAGGTAGTCCGAGCCATAGCCCACCAGCACCGCGATCCACCGGAAGCGTCGTGAGGCCCGCGCCTCCGCAGCGGCATTCGGTGACCCAGACCCGAGGATGGTGTGCGGAAAGGCGCTCGGGTCGCCCGGCTCCATGCCGTTTCCATTGCCCGATCCCGGCGGCGACATGCCCTCGGGAAAGGACTGGTAGAGGTTCTGCTCGTGCTCGTCGGCCGATCCCATGTCGATTCTCAGTCCGCCGGTTCCGCGAGCCGTGCGACGTCTCCCACGCGAACCGTGCCGCCGCGCAGCACGCGGCACGTGACTCCGGCGCGCCAGTCGCGCTCGAGCGCCGCGGCGAGCCCGGCGACCTGCTCTTCCATGCGGGTGCAAGGCGTGGTTTCGCCGGTGATCTCGAGCAGCACCTGGCCCATCTCGAGGCGCGCGCCCACCCGCCGCGCCACGCCGAGACCTTCGACCAGCAAGTTCGCGCGGCGCGTGGTCCACGGCACGTCGCGGCCCAGATCGCGGCACGCGTCGGCCCAGCCTTCGCGAGCGACCACCGTGATCTGACGCCGTCCGGGCCGGCCGGAAACGTTGCCTTCGAGCCCGCGCTCCGCGGTGATCTGGCCTTCCTCGAGGAGCTCCATCGGTGCGCGATGCGCGTGCTTCCGGGCGATCGACACCACGCGGCCCACCTCGGTGGGTCGAGCGACGGCGGAGTGGCCGCTCGCGAGCTCCCGTCCGTCGCGGACCCGCGCCGTGATCGCGCGGCGCGCCGCGAGCAACCAGCCCACCGGGTTCACGCGCCGCCAGGTCGAGAAGAGTGCTGCCGTATCCATGTTCCCGTTCCGATCGATCCTGCCCGAGGCCTCAGACGAACGAGCGTAGCAGGATGTTCTACTCCGGGCTCCTCGACCCATGTGGTGCGGCGCCACATGTGGCGCTTCGACGGGTGGGGTTGAAGGGTCGCGCTTCCGCGTGGCCGAGTCCGCAGGCGGGGTTGCGGCAACGGCAACGATCTTGCGACGTGCTCGACGCCGGAGCTCCCTCGACCATGGCCATCACACGTTTCGCCCGCGGTCTACGCGGCTGTGCGGCACTGGTGTGCTGCATCGCGCCGGCCGGCTGTGGAGCCGGTGCCAGCCCCACGACCCGCTCGGGGCTCGCGAAGCTCGATCACCTCATCATCGTGATGCAGGAAAACCGCTCCTTCGATCACTACTTCGGGACCTTCCCGGGCGCCGACGGAATCCCCGTCGACGACGCCGGACTCCCCACCGTGTGCTCCCCCGACCCGGATACCGGCGCGTGCGTGGCGCCCTTTCACGACGGCGCGGACATGAACTCGGGCGGCCCCCATCAAGTGGAGGCCGCCATGGCCGACATCGACGGCGGCAAGATGGACGGCTTCGTCGCGAGCCAGAAGAAAGCGCTCAAGCACTGCATCGACCCGCTCGACCCGACCTGCAACGGCGGCGACGGCGACGACGTGATGGGCTACCACGACGATCGCGAGATCCCGAACTACTGGAGCTACGCGCGCCAGTTCGTGCTGCAAGACCACCTGTTCGAGCCCGACGCCGCGTGGAGCCTCCCCGCGCACCTGTTCCTGGTCTCCGAATGGTCGGCGCACTGCACGAACGACGACGACCTGCGCGGCTTCGGCCTCGGGCCCAACGCGTGGACCGACCTCACCTATCTCCTCCACGCGCACGGTGTCAGCTGGAAGTACTACCTCGCCGAGGGCACCGAGCCCGACTGCGAGGACGACGCGATGGATTGCCCGCCGGTCCCGCAGCTCGCGCGCGTGCCCGGCATCTGGAACCCGCTTCCCGAGTTCACCACCGTGAAGCAGGACGGCGAGATCGGGAACGTCGTGCCGCTCGATCGCTTCTACGTCGACGCGGCCGCCGGCGACCTGCCCGCGGTCGCGTGGATCGTGCCGTCGCGCGAAGTGAGCGAGCACCCGCCCGACAAGGTGAGCAAGGGCGAGGCTTACGTCACGGGCCTCATCAACACCGTGATGCAGTCGAACGCCTGGGACACCAGCGCCATCTTCGTCTCCTGGGACGACTGGGGCGGCTTCTACGACCACCTGGCTCCACCCAAGGTGGACGGCAACGGCTACGGACTCCGCGTGCCGGGCCTCGTGATCAGCCCGTACGCGAAAGACGGCTTCATCGACCACCAGGTGCTGAGCTTCGACGCGTACCTGAAGTTCATCGAGGACG
>CAZYWA010000416.1:0-7382 GCA_964650975.1 uncultured bacterium | reverse complement strand
CGATCGCGAAGAAGCCGACGCTGCGCTCGCTCGCGAGCCGCGGCTGCTGCGTGGTGCTCGCCGACGGCTGGCTCGAGTGGCGCGAGGAGGACGGCAAGCAGCCGTACTTGGCGCACCGTCCCGAGGGCGGCCTTCTGCCGCTCGCAGGGCTTTGGGACGTGTTCGAGAACGAGCTCGGTGAGCGCGACTACCGGTTCGCGATTGTGACGCGGGCCGCGCGCGAGGACGTCGATGGCTCCACGATCGGATGCCGGCAATCCTGCCGGCGCGCGCGATCGCGCGGTGGCTCAAGACCGTGACTACGGCCGCGCACCAGCGCTGCTTCCGAGCACGCCATCGCCAACTAGACCGGACACCGGAGCATGGTGCTACTGCGTAGGTACGTCCGGCGTGCGAACGCATTTGCCGCGAATGCGGCCCTGTTGGTGGTAGCGGTTGCGAGCGAGTGACCTTGCGCGCGAGCGCGCCGTTCAACCCGTACGACGGGCCTATTCGGTCCGTCTGTGCGACGGTCCAGACACTGCCGCACCGGTTGACGGCGTCTCGGCAGATCCTGCCTGGCGACGTGCCGCGTGGCAGACGCACGAGGCCGTGAACCGGGGTACGCGGGCGCTGGCGGAGCGGTGGCTCACGCTGCGCGGCGGGATCGATCCTCGCCTCTCGGAATACCCGGACTCCACCGAGCGCGCGCGTCGCCGGGTGCTGGTTGCCCGCTCGTGGCTCACGGTGGAGGATGCCCGTGGCGCTCCCGCTCGGTACATCGTCGCGCACGTACGGGCAGCAACAACGAATCGAGCTTCGTCGTGGCAGACCCTCCACGTGCTCGAGCGCATCCTCGTGGCCCGCGGTGTGGGAGCGCCGGAGGTCGCGAGCTGGCTCTCGGATTGTCGCCCCGCGCTCACGGCAGAGATTCGGCGGGACGGGTGCTGGGTCAATCGAGCCGCCGCGTTCGCAGACCTTTTCCAGGAGTCGCCGATCTCTGCCGCCGACGTGTGGGACCTTGTCGGCTGGGTGTTTGGCGGCGTCGACGGCTACTTCGCACCGGCGGCCAACGAGGAGGGCCACGTTGAACTGCGCGGCGAGCCGGCCTTGGTGCAGAAGGCGAGGGCGTGGCTCAGCGCACGGTTCGGAACGGGGCCTGGTGTCGACTTCGCGCGGCTTGCCGATCGGTACGCTCGGATCGCGCAGTGGGCTGAGCAGGCGGCACCCGGCGTCGACGGGCAGGAAGCGATGAGCCAACTGACCTCGGCGCTGGGAGTCGACGCGACACCGGACGCGGTTCGGACGATTCTCCTCGCCGGCAACCATCGCAGCGCGACCCAGCGGCAGGAGATTCCGCGCCTCGCGAGCCTCCCGGTCATCGAACGCGACGATCTCGATCGGCTGGCGCTTCGCGCCGTGCTCGACGCCCAGTCCTGCCGCGAGAAATGCGACCGGAAGGGCCACCGCGCTACAGCCGATGCACTGCTCGCGCATGTCGAAGCCGCCTGTGGCATCCCCTACCGGTGGAAGCGAGGAGCGCGGACGCCGTCGCGGCTCAACCCGTATGTGGTGATCTTCGATCTCGCGGCGCGGCGACTGGCCGCCCATCACACAAAGGTGAAGCGTGCCGAGCGCGATCGTTCCGCGTGGATCGCCCATTTGCCCCGCGTGCCGATTCCAGCGTCTGCCTCTGCCTGGCTCGACGCGTATCGGCTCCGGCGCGGGTGTGACCTGGGCGTCCTCGATGAGCACGAAATCCGCCCCCGTGCGCTGGGTGGTTGGCGCGAGATCGTGACCGCGTGGGCGAGACCCGGGTGCCGCTCGGTCGGAGACCGCGTCCGCGTCGTCCGCGCCGGCCAGTCGGATCCCGCGATTCGAAAGTATGGCGACCACTTCCTCTTCGAATCGCTCGCGGAGGAGGGTGCCGAGAGTGTGTGGCGCGGGAAAGAGGGTACGAGTGCGGCTGTGCTCGAGAGCTACGTGGCCGCGCGAGATGCGGCGGCTCGGGCTCGGCGGTGCAAGGCTCCGGTGTACGTCCATCCGGATCCCTTCTTCCACCCCGTGTTCGTCGACTTTGGGAGATCGCGGTGGAAGATCGAATTCGCGATCCACCGAAGGCAACGCGACACGCAAAGGAAACCGGCGCGGTCAGCGAGGCCACGTTCTGAGGCGTCGGCGCCCGCGCAATGGCTGTCCGACCCGCAAGCGCTGGCGCTCGGTCTCTGGAACGGTGTGGACGTGGTACGAACACCGCTGCGCTGGCAGTCGAAGCGAGTGGCGCGCGAACTGCTCTCGGGGTCACCCGCGAACGCCGCCGCGGTTCCTGTTCCTCGCGTCACGCGTCTTGGCCGAGCCGCCAGCGGTGCGACCGATGCGGATGTGGTCGACGTCGTCGGGCTGTTCGATCGAGCGATCTGGCCCGCGCGGCTCATGGCACCTCGGTCGGCGCTGGCACGGATGGGTCGCTGCGTCGAAGCATTGGGAGGGAGGTGGGACGACACGGCGCGCGGGATGCGGGATCGTCTCGTGTGGCGTCTCGATTTGTCGGTCGAGCTCACCCCCGACGGCCCGTGGATGCGGTACGCCCTCCCGCACGGCCTGAGCGCCGACCCGACCCACTTGCCGCATGCGGCGGTGAACCAGAGGCGCCGCGGTCAGGCGCGTTTGCTACTGAGTCGCCTGCCCGGTCTTCGTGTTCTCGCGGCGCACCTGCGGCGAGACGGCACACTCGCGTGCGCGGTCTGGGAAGCGCTCGCACCAGCCGACTTGGACGATCTCTGCCGCCGCGCGGGTGTCCAGGCGCCGACCGGCGACGCATTCCACGGGTCCCACGAGCACGAAGGTCGAAAGGTGGTGCTGCGCCGCGTTGGGGCGGATCGGTTGCCCGACGGCTCGCCTCATCCGGCGCCGTGGGCCCGACTCGAGCGAGAGTTTGTGATTCGGTTACCCGGCGACGATCCCAAGCGCGACGTGCGCAAAGCAAGTCCTGCGGAGCTCGCGGCAGTTCGGGACTTCACGCAGGCGGTTGGCTTCCGGTCGCCGGTCGTTCCGCGCCGCTCGGTTGCAGAACTGATGGCGCATGCTCTTCGCCGTGCCGAGGAGGCGCTCCGTCGTCACGGCGACAGTGCTCGGATCGCCTTCGGCCTCGCGGACGAGGTGGCACTCCCATCAGGCGAGCGACAGATCCCTCGGTCTCTCGAGGCGGTTGACGAAGTGTCGGCTCAGGTGGGGGCGGAGCGTGTGGTGGCAGGCCTCACTCGTTGGTATGAACGCGTGGTCGACGAACGGTGGATCGATGAGGAGGCGCGTGCGGCGTGGTCGCACCGAATCGAGCCACTTGGTGCATGGGCTTCGGGCGAGGCGGCTGACGACCGGCCAGCCACCCGAGCCGAGTCGCGCCGCCGTTTCGAAGAGAGATTGGCTGGTGTCGCGCGTCATCTGACCGACCCCCATGAAGCCGGGACCCGGTCGGCACTCGCTCGGTGGTGGCGGGACCGATGGTATCGGGAGGACGCCGAATGGCCTGGATATCTGCGGTGGCTGCGTCGGTGGATTCTCCCTCGGTCTCGTGCGCCCGAGATCCGGGACGTCGGAGGTCTCTCCCTGCGCCGGATCGAGACGATGCGGCGGCTCTGGCGATTGGATGGTCGCTTTTCGATGCGGCCGCGCCCGGAGGACCTCCGTGCTGGGATCCCGGGTGCGGGCGAGGGTGCGAGTCGTCGAGGGGCTCGGATCCGAGCCGCCGCGGTGCGACTCCGGAAGGCCCGCGAGCGAGCGCTGGCGAGTGAGTTGGTCTCGCGAGCGCTCGGGTTCGATCGGCGCCATGAGCACCGGACGGCACCCTGCCCGGTGGTGGTTCTCGTCGACCGCAGCTCGGACGCACCGGATCAGTGTGAGCCGCGGCGGTTCAACCGCCGCCTCAGTTTGCAAGCCGCGTCCGGGCTTCGGGGAAAGGTCTGGGAAGCGTGCAACCTGCACGGGATTCAATTGCGGTGGTTCCCGGAGCTCGGGCCCGCGCGTTGGAACTCGCGGACGGCCGAGCCCGCGCTGCGCTGCTCGGCCGTGAGCCCGGCCGCGTTCTTGGCGCACCGCAGCTACTGGTCCGACCGACTTGCGGAGGCACGCCACCGACTGATGAGGGCCCGCGCAGCGGCCGCCGAGCCGGACCCGCGCGATCTCTATTGCGTCAGCGTGGCGGACGCGCTCGCGGCGCTTCCGAGCGACGATCGCCGCCGGCTGGCGCCGATTTGGATACCGGACGCTTCCGGGGCCTGGGTTCTCGACGCCGAGGGTTACCGTGGGAGCGCCGATCTCCATGCTGCGTCTGATCTCGCGGTGCGGGTGCTGACGGACCCGGATTGGCCCGGCGGCTGGATCTCGATTCCAACGACCCTCGACCTCACCGGTCGGCGCATCGTCGACTGCGAGCGAGCTCACGGAGCGACGTGGCTCGAAACGTGGTCGATCGCTTCCGGGGAGACGCCGGGCCTTCCGCTGCGTCCCCGTTCGCTCCGTCGGCGAAGTCGGCTCGCAACACCGTTGACCGACGCCAAGCTGGTTCTGTGGCGTGCGGCGCCGAAGGCCTCTCTCGACGAAGTGGGGTGGTTGCCCTTCGGTGCGTGGCAGCGCCGCGTGGCGGCTCGTGTGCTCGATCGGTTGCGTGAGGGACTTCCGGCAGACCTCCGCGGTACCCTTGGTGCGGGGGAGCCTTCCGAGGTTGCGATGCGGACGCCTTCGTGACGGTCGATCACCCTGGCCTGGGGTACGCCTGGTGGTGACCGCGCCACAATGCGAGCGGATTGCCGTGTGACGATCGAGACCGAGCGACATGTGCTCGCGGGCACGCGTGCCCAGGTTCTCTAGGTTTGTGCGGACGGGTTCGACGATCCCTCGGGCGTCCGCTTGCAGTACGGGGCGCCCGGGGTCGCGCGAACGAACCTTGATCCGATGTAAGGTGGCTTCGCCGTCCAAGCGACGGCGCATCGCCGCGGCAAGTGTCTCTACCTTCGATGGTTCTCGCACCGCGGCACGGCTCGGTCGCGTGAAGCGGGGTGACCTGCTCACGTCCAAGTCGTGGACACGCCGTCTGTGTTCAGACTCCTTGGGGGGGCGTGTCGGAGGGTCGGTAAGTTCCTAGGGCGAACCAGCCCGCCCTCGGCTACCATCGGCCCCCCTCCTGCTCGCCGTGCAAGATGTGGCGACAACCAGCTCGGCCGCTGGAGTTCGGAGGCGCCCGGGATCCCCCGAACCACCGCGGAGCCGTCCCTTTGGGCGGAGAAGAGAAAAACCAGCGGACGTACCGGTCAAGCTGGACTTCGACCGAAGGTGAGGACGCTACGGCTGCGAGCAACCTCCGGGTGTCGCCGGATTGCAGTCGTCGTCCTTCCCGTTTCCCGGGATTTCGGTCTTCCCGGATTGATGTTCGGCTTCGACCTGCGGCGTGTGGAAGGCAGGGGATGCCGAACCTGTCTCGTTGACCTCAAGTGAACCAGTGAGGTGCTCATGCTGAGAATGAGGTGCCATCGGCACGGGAACGAGTTCAAGCGGAGAAATGGCGAAATGGGGTGCTGAAAACCTCTTCCCTCGTCCTCACTCCAATCGCCGTCGCTCCCCAAGTGCACACGGCGGGCGCGATCGCCAGGTTGAGTTTGCGTCCTCGCGGGTTGGGATGATCCGCTTGCGCCAAGCGCCCAACGCGTGTTACGAGCGTTAGAGAGTTTCTCGTAAGAGAGGGTGCAGTTTACGTGGCGGGTGATGAGGGCTGCGAGCCGGCGCGGACGACCTCGCGCGAGAGGGCGGAACGTGAGCATCATCGAGCGTGAAGTGGCGTTGTCTCGGTTGCCAATCGAGCGCCGCGCCCATTGCTTGGGCTTCTGCCTGCTTGCGCTCATTTCCATCGGGTTGCTAATCACACCGCTGATGGCAGTGGCTTCCTGTGTAGACACGGACGGCGACGGCATCTGTGACGCCGTGGATAACTGTCTGGTGGTTCCCAACCCGGACCAAGCCGATGCAGACCGCGATGGCGTCGGGGACCTCTGCGATAACTGCCTGACGGTCGCCAATCCCTCGCAGTCGGATGTGGACGGGGACTTCATCGGTGATGCGTGCGATCCTTGTCCGAACGATCCAGCGAATCACTGCTTGCCGTAAGCCGGCCCGAATTCATCGCGAACCCACAATCGCGAGACGGTCGCCTTGGTTCTTCGCTTGAGCCGGCACGGATCCGCGGGCACTCGCGCTCCTACCCCTCGACGTGTGGCCCTTGACGGTCCGGGGGCGATTCCTCGGCACGGATCGAAATCGCGACCCGGGGTGGCGAGGTAGGCGTGTGGCGGAGAAGTCCCATTCGCTACCAGCTCGCCTTCTTGGTGGTTGCCGCGGCGACCCCCCTGGTGGTGGTGCTTGGATGGTCCTATTCGGTCGAAGGCCTAGCCCGCGCACGTACCGCACGTCAGTCAGCGCTCAATCTGGCGGAGCTGTCCTCAAACCATGTCGAACAGCTGATCCGGGAAACCCGGGCCACGCTTCTTCGTCTTTCGGAGCGCCCCCTCGTCCGAGCGCTCGACCCCAGTCGGTGCGATCCGATCCTAGGCGAGTGGGTGGGGCTCGACCGGCGGTCGCTGAACCTCTTCGTACTCGATGAAGCGGGCCACATCGTCTGCAGTGCGCGCCAGGATGGACGTTCGGCTCCGAGCTCTCTGGCCGACCGCCCCTGGTTCCGGACCGCGACCGATCCGGGCGGCTTTGCGGTGGGTGACCCGACGGTCGACTCGGTCGTCGATCCCAATACCCGTCGGTGGACTTCGGTGCTTGCCGCTTCGTTTGCGCGATCGCCGGGATCCGGGCGTGGCGTCATCGCGATCGCTATCGACGTCGCACAGCTCCAAACGGCCCTCGTGGACGTGTCGCTCCCCCCGGGAGGGCACATCACGATCGTGGACGACGGGGGAACCGTCGTCGCCCGGTCGAGCGACTGCCAACGATGGGTCGGACAAAACATCGCCACGAGCGAAGTGGTGCGGCGGATCTTGAGTCAACGGACCGATCGGGGCGAAGCACGCGGGCCGGACGGCGTTCAGCGGATCTACGGCTCGGTCGAAATCGAGGGAACACCGTGGCACGTCTATGCATCGGTGTCGGCAGCCGGCGCGTTGGCGCCGCTTCGTGCCACGGCCGCGCGCGGCTTGCTCGCGAGTCTGGCGAGCGTCAGCCTCGCGTCCGCGGCTGCCGTGCTGCTCGGTCGCCGGATCGAGCGTCCCATTCGCGGGCTGGCGCTCGCGGCATCCCAAGTGGCGGCGGGCGATCTGACAACCCAGGTGCTGGGGGACGGCCCGTCCGAAATCGTCGAGGTGGCTGCGCAGTTCAACGATATGGTCCGCTCCCGGGTCTGGATGGAA
>CAZYWA010000415.1:0-7398 GCA_964650975.1 uncultured bacterium | reverse complement strand
CGTCCGCAGCGTCTGAACCAAGATGGACGTCTGCGGCTGCGAGGGACCGCAGCCCACAGGCGAACAGGTGCAGACGCTCGAGCAGTTTGCCGCCACGTATGCCGCTGATCCAAGCGGCTGAATTTCTTTCGTCTACACCCTCTCAGAGTTTGTGAAGCAGTCGCTCGAGGCGCTGCAGGGGACAAGCCCCCGCGTTACACGCGCACTCGTGCGCCGGGGTGGTGACCCCTCAACCTGCCAGCGCGCCCCGGAGGCGCGCCGGCGAGCGCGCACCGAGCCGACTCAGGGGTGGGCCCCCGGGCCGGATTCACTCCGGACGGGGCGGGGGGCTTGAAAAAAACCCCGAGAAGCTCAGTCGACCGGGACTGCGCGAACGTGAGCGCGCGATGCCGGAGACCGCCGCCGCGAGCCCGGCGTGGACCCCGCCGAAGCCCCGACCTCGCGATCGAGCACCCGGATCACCGCATCGAAACCACGCAGCGTCGGCGACGATGCGCCCTCGGACTGGGCCACCAGACGCCGTTCGGTGGCGAGCACGTCGCGGATCGTTCGCATCGTCTTGAGCCTGGCGTCCGACTCGCGGCGGCGCGCGACGCGCTCGGCGTATCGCATCACCACTCCCAGCAGCGTGCCGATCGCTCCGCCAGCCAGCTCAGCGCCCTCAGCTCGCGCTGCCGCGGTTCCTCCCTCGGCCCCCTCGACCGCCGCCAGCGCCGAGCGCAGCGCCTTCACCAGCTCGAGCTGCGCCACCGCGAGATGCTCGCGCGCCTTCCCGAAGCGGCTCGCGGCCTCGGGCTCGGCGGGGCCGCGCGCGGACGCTCCGGCGCTACTCGAAGTGGACACGGAAGACTCCGTTGTCGAGCCGCGCGCGCGTCACCTCGAGACCTGCGAGGCTACGCGGCAGCACCAGGTTGCGCCGGAAATTCCCGACGCTGACGATCAGCTCCTCGCCCTTGGTCCACGCCTTGACCTCGTCCTTCTTGGCGTGCGGCAGCGGCAGCGAGAGGTCGTAGCCAGGCGAGCCGGCGCGAATCTCGAGCGACTTCCCCTTGTAGAAGACCTTCGCCGGATCCTTGGTGCCGAACACCGCTCGCGCCAGCCGGTGCAGCGCCTCGAGCCCCACGACCTCCCGGTCGAAGAGCTGCACCGGGAAGATCGGCAGCGGCCGGAACGCCTGGTCGAGCACCCCGAGCTGCTCCTCCTGGATCTTGCGCCAGCGGGCGAAGTACGTGCCCTTCGCCTCGGGGGGCAGCACGCGGTTCGCGATCACCGCGTCGACCGGAAAGCCGAAGAGGCCGAGGTACGTGAACGCCCGCTGCGACTCCTGGATCACCATGCGCTCGGGCACCGACACGATCCGGATCGAGGTGCGCTTGGGGTCCATGAGCAGCGCGCGCACGCCGCGGATCCGCGAGTAAAAACGGCCGATCGCGGCGTAGACCTCGTCGGACGGCAGCGGCGTCGAGATGAGCCGTTCGGCTACCGGGCGCACCGCGCGCACCACGCGCCGCTCGACCTCGAAGAACTTGTCCATGTACCACTCGAGCAGCTCGGTGAGCCCCAGCATGCGCATCGTCCCGCCGGTGGGAGCGCAGTCGACCACCAGCACCTCGTAGCGTCCCTCGATCTGGAAATCGCCGATCCGCATCAGCGAGAAGAGCTCGTCCATGCCGGGAGGGATGCCGAGCTCCTCGGCCACCACCGCGTCGTAACCCTGCGACGCGAGGAAGCGGCTCAGGTAGTCCTGGATCGCGGCCCAGTGGGTGGCGAGCTCGTGGTTGACGTCGATCTCGACCGCGTCGAGGTTCTCGCCGATCTCGACCGGCTCGGCGCCGACCGGGCGGCCCAGGCTGTCGCCCAGGCTGTGCGCCGCATCGGTGCTCATCACCAAGGTGCGATAGCCGAGCTCGGCCGTGCGCACGCCGGTGGCGGCGGAGAGGCTGGTTTTCCCCACCCCGCCCTTGCCCGTGTAGAGGATGACGCGCATGGGGAGGGTGCGGACGCGTGGCGAGGACATCTCGGACCCAGGTGGGGCCGAGACGCATTCGATGTTGCTCGCGAGGGGTGACGAGGGCGCGAGCTACCACGCTGCTCCCACCCCGTCAAACGCGCGCCGCGCCGATCCGCGGCGGAGCGCATACACTGCGCCGCTTCGAGGAGCGGACGTGTACCGAGCCCGGGGACGAATCGTGCTGGGATCGGGATCGCCGCGGCGACGCGAGCTCTTGGCGCTCGCCGGGATCGAGCTCACGGTGCGCGCGACCGGCGTTCCCGAGGATGCACGCGACGGTGAAGGTCCACACGAGCACGCGCTTCGCCTTGCCCGCGACAAGGCGCTCGCGGCGTCGAGCATCGACCCCGGTGCGGTGGCGCTCGGCGCCGACACCATCGTGGTGGTGGACGGCGAAATCCTCGGCAAGCCGCGGGACGGAGCCGAGGCGGTCCGCATGCTGCTCTCGCTGGCGGGCCGCACCCACGAGGTGTTGACCGGCTGGGCGCTGGCCCGAGACGGCGTGCTCCTCACGTCGGACGTGAGCCGCACCGAGGTCGAGTTCCGTCCGCTGACGCACGCCGAAGCGAGCCTCTACGCCGCCACCGGCGAGCCCCTCGACAAGGCGGGCGCTTACGGAATCCAGGGGCAAGGGGCGCTCTTCGTGCGCGCGATCCGCGGCTCCTACACCAACGTCGTCGGTCTGCCGCTGGTCGAGGTGTTGGCCGCGCTCCTCGACGCGGGCGTGATCGCGCCGTGCGAGGTTGCGTCTTGAGCGGCTCGATCGCGGACCGGCTCGCGGCGGTGACGGACGAGATCGCTCGCGCCGCCCTGGCCGTGGGTCGAGATCCCGAATCGATCGAGCTGGTGGTGGTGTCGAAGACCCGGTCGCCCGAGGAGATCGCCCTGGCCATTCGCGGCGGCGCGCGGCTGCTGGGCGAGAACTACGTCCAGGAGGCGCGCCGCAAGATCCCCGAGGTCGCCGCGCTGCTTCCCGATCACCGGGCTCGCTGGCACGTGATCGGCCCGCTCCAGACCAACAAGGCCAAGTACGTTCCGGGGACGTTCGACGAGGTCGAGTCGGTGGATCGGGCCGATCTCGGCGATGCCCTCGCCAAGCGCGCGGAGGCGGCCGGGATCGTGCTTCCGGTGCTGGTCCAGGTGAACGTCGGTCGCGAGCCGCAGAAGTCGGGTTGCGATCCGGACTCGGTGCACGAGCTGCTCGCGCGTCTGAGCCAGCAGCGCTCGCTCGCGGTGGGCGGGCTCATGGCGATCCCGCCCGAGGCGGAGGATCCCGAGGCGTCGCGGCCGTGGTTCCGCGCCCTGGCCACGCTGGCGAGAGACCTGGCCGGCCGTGGCCTTCTCCCCGCCGCGCCGGTACTCTCCATGGGCATGAGCCACGATTTCACCGTGGCGATCGCGGAAGGCGCGACCCGAGTTCGGGTAGGAACCGCGATCTTCGGACCGCGCGCGCCCCGGCCCGATGCATGAGGCATCCATGAGCACGCCGCGCACCTTGGGCTTCATCGGAGCGGGCAACATGGCTCGCGCGATGATCGGCGGGCTGGTCCGCTCGCACGTTCGCGAGCCGGGCGAGATCGTCGCGAGCGACGCCGATCCGGCCGCGCGCGAGCGCATCTCGGCCGAGCACGGTGTCCGCGCCCACGCGGGCAATCGCGTCGTCGCGGCGGAAGCGAGCACGCTGGTGCTGGCGGTGAAACCGCAGGTGATGGACGCCGTGCTCGCCGACCTCGCGCAGGTGATCACACCCGAGCATCTGGTGATCTCGATCGCGGCCGGCGTGACGCTCGCGCGCCTCGAACGAGGCCTGGGCGAGCGTGTCGCGGCGGCGCGCCTGGTCCGAGCGATGCCCAACACACCCGCGCTCATCGGCGAAGGGATCACGGTGTGGTGCGCGCGCGGCGCCATCGATCCGCGCGACGCAGAGCTCGTGGCCCAGGTGTTCGCCGCGGTGGGCCGCGAACGCCAGGTCTCGAACGAAGCGCTGCTCGACGCCGTGACCGGCCTCTCCGGATCCGGTCCGGCCTACGTGTTCCTGTTCCTCGAAGCGCTCTCCGACGCTGGAGTCCGCGAGGGACTGCCGCGCGATCTCGCGGACGAGCTCGCGACCCAGACCGTGCTCGGCTCGGCGCGCATGGCGCAAGGCGCGGCATCCGGATTCGCCGCGCTGCGCAGCCAGGTGACGTCGCCGGGCGGAACCACGATCGCGGGCCTGGCCGAGCTCGAGCGTGGCGCGGTGCGCAGCGCGGTCTTCGAGGCGGTGCGCGCCGCCACGCGGCGCAGCCGCGAGCTGGGCAGCTGACTTGCGATGACCTTCCTGCTCGGCAACTTCCTGTGGACTTGCGGGCTCTTCGTCGAGCTGGTCTCGCACGTCTATTCGACGGTGGTGATCGCCTCCGTGATTCTCTCCTGGCTGCCCATCGGCCGGGGACATCCGGTGGTGCGAGCGATCGACGCACTGGTCGAGCCGGTGCTGCGCACCCTGCGGCGCCATGCTCCATTCCTGGTCCAGGGCGGCATCGATTTCTCCCCGTGGGCCTTGCTGCTCGCCATCCAGCTCGTGCAGTCGGTCGCCGGTAACTCGCTGCTGAGAGCCGCCAGCGAGCTGCGATGAGCCGTCGCGACGGCCCGAGCGCACCGCTTCACGCCGATTTCTCGGTCAAAGTCCGCCCGCGGGCCGCTCGCACCGAGATCGTGAGCCGGCACGAGGGAACGCTGGAAGTCCGGATCGCGGCACCGCCGGTCGACGACGCGGCCAACGACGAGCTGATCCGGTTCGTCGCCAAGGAGCTGGGAGTCGGCCGGACTTCGGTCCAGATCGTGCGGGGCGCCCACTCCCGCCACAAGCTGGTGCGGGTCACGGGGATCGACCCGCAGCACCTCGAGACCTGGCTCTCCGCCGGCTGAGCCGGCTGGGGCGCCGGCCGACCGGTGGCCGTGCTCGGGGGCTCGAGCCCGTTCGAATACACAAACGTGGCCCTCTCTCGCGCCCGTCGCGGCGGTGGGTCGATGCAGAAGCACCGCGCCGCAGGCGCGCGGCGAGCGCAGCGAGCCGACTCGGGGTGGGGCCCCGGCCGGATTCACCCCGGACGGGGCGGGGGGCTGGAACAGACCCCCGGGAGACTCAGTTGACCCAGGAAAACCCGCCGTTATATTCGCCACGCGCGCTCCGAGTCTCACGGGCGACGCCGTGGTGGAGGTTGCAAATGCCGGTTTACGAGTACGCCTGTCCCAGCTGCGGTGCGAACTTCGAGAAGCAGCAGTCGATCACCGCCAATCCGATCAAGACGTGCCCCGAGTGCGGGGGCCGCAAGGTCCAGCGCCTCATCTCGAACACGTCGTTCGTGCTCAAGGGCTCCGGCTGGTACGTGACCGACTACGCCCGCAAGGGAAAATCCCCCGAGTCTTCGTCCAAGGAAAGCGGCTCGAAGGAAGGCGGCTCCAAGGAGAGCTCCTCGAAGAGCGAGGGATCCACGAAGAGCAGCGACTCGGCCGACAGCAAGACCGGCACCTCGAAGAAGGAAGGCTCGGGCGACTGCAAGCCCTCGACCAAGGCCTCCTCGTCGAGCAACACCACCGCCAGCGCCTGACGCCGCCTGGATCGGCCACGGCCACGGCGATCGAGGTCGATCGCATTGTGGGAGGCCTTGCTCGGGTCCGCTGCGGTGGGCGAGAGGCCCGGGTACTGTCCCCGTTTCGGCCTCGCGCGCGCGGGACCGCGCGCGCTCCAAACGGCATCTCTGTGATTCCGGTTGGAGGGCAGCGACGGCCGGACCTCCCTTTACGCGTGGAGGGGGCTCCCTTATGTTGGCGCGCCCCGCGTCCGGCGCGCGGTTCCGCACATGGGTGAAATCCTCGACGGCAAGGCACTCGCCGCGCACGTGCGCTCCGAGGTGGAGCGCGGCGTCGCGGAGCTGATCGCGGCCGGCGGGCCTCGTCCCGGCTTGACCGTCGTGCGGGTGGGCGAAGACCCGGCCAGCGCCATCTACGTGCGCGGCAAGCGAACCGCTTCCGAGGCGGTCGGCATCGCGGCGGTCGAGCACCACCTCGACGAGAGCACCCGCGAGGACGAGCTGCTCGCGCTGCTCGACCGGCTCAATGCCGATCCCGCCGTGCACGGCATCCTGGTGCAGCTGCCGCTGCCCAAGCAGATCCGCGCCACCGTGGTGCTCGACCGCGTCTCGCCGCGGAAGGACGTCGACGGGTTCCATCCCGACAACGTGGGGCTCCTGGTCCAGGGCCGCCCGCGCTTCCTCCCCTGCACTCCTCACGGGGTCATGCGGCTCCTCGACTCCGCCGGCGTCTCGCTCGCGGGGAAGGAGGCGGTGGTCGTCGGGCGCAGCGAGATCGTAGGAAAGCCGGTCGCGATCTTGCTCCTCGAGCGCCACGCCACGGTCACGATCTGCCACTCGCGAACTCGCGACCTGGCCGCCACCGTGAGCCGCGCCGAGGTGCTGGTGGCGGCGGTGGGGAAGCCCGAAATCGTTCGCGGCTCGTGGATCCGCGAGGGAGCGGTGGTGATCGACGTCGGCATGAACCGCCTCGAGAGCGGCAAGCTGGTGGGCGACGTGGAGTTCGCCGCCGCCCGCGAGCGCGCCTCGCACATCACGCCGGTTCCGGGCGGCGTGGGCCCGATGACCATCGCCATGCTGCTCCACAACACGCTCGAGGCCGCGCGCGCCGTGCACGCCGCGAGCGCGGCGGAGAACCGCTCATGACCGAGACCACCGAGGTGCTGAAGCGCACTCCCCTCACCTCGCGCCACGTGGCCCTCGGCGGCCGGATGGTGCCGTTCGCGGGCTACGAGATGCCGGTCCAGTACACCGGCATCATCGAGGAGCACAAGGCGGTGCGGGCCGCGGCCGGGCTCTTCGACATCGCGCACATGGGCGTGGTCGAAATCGCGGGGCCGGGAGCCGCGAAGACGCTCGACTGGCTCACCACCAACCACGTCGCCAAGCTCGAGGTGGGCCGAGCGCACTACACCCTGCTCTGCCAGGACGACGGCGGAATTCTGGACGATCTCATCATCTACCGCGCCGGCGACGAGCTCTTCTGGGTGGTGGTCAACGCCTCGAACCGCGCCAAGGACTTCGACTGGATGTCGAGCCACGTCCCGGCCGGCGGCGCGCGTCCCGTGGCCCGCGATGACATCGCGCTGCTCGCGCTCCAGGGACCGCGAGCCGCCGAGATCCTGGGCCGTCTCACCAGCCTCGACCTCGGCTCGGTCCCCTACTTCGGCGTGGCCGACGCGACGGTGGCCGGACACGCGATGCGCATCGCGCGCACCGGCTACACCGGCGAGGACGGCTTCGAGCTCTTCTGCGACGCACAGAAGGCCGGCGAGATCTGGGACGCGGTCCTCGACACCGGCCGCGATGCAGGAG
>CAZYWA010000414.1:0-7404 GCA_964650975.1 uncultured bacterium | reverse complement strand
TCGAGCATCCGGTGATTGTCGAAGCTCGCCAGATCGCCGGCCACCGTCACACGGTCGTTCTCGCCGAACGCTGCCATCGGCGACTGTTCTGGAAACACCAGGTCGACGTAAAAAAATGTCGCATAGAGTCGGTTGCCACTCGCATCCTGGATGTTCTTGCTATCCACTCCGGCAATCTGTGCGATGTGATGCCATCGCAGCTCGCCGATGAGCTTGAGAAGAGGCGTCTCGGCGAGGTTGCAGCGGCCCATGAACGATTCGCCCAAGTCGACTTGGGCCCGCATGACACCGGATTCGTCGAGAGCGTATGGCACGTATGGTCGGCTTCGACGTCGATCGCGGACGAGCTGAGATCGACCGACGTGACGGTTCCCAGCCTCGACGCGGCAAGTGCAAGTGACCGTACGCCCCGAACCTTACCGAGACCTTGCGGACGGCTTCGCGATCGCGGCCCGCGGCGTTACAAGTCGAACGTTTCGTACAAGAAGGCGCAGTCGCGCCGGATCGTCGTCTCGTCCAGGCCGAACCGGGCCAGGCTGTAAGCGTGCCTGCTTTGGTGGCTGCGTTGCCTTTCGGCCTGCGCCGCGATCGCGTTGCGCATCGGGTCGCTCATGGCGGTGCCGGTGAAGGCGAGGATCTCCCCCATCACGACGTCGAATTCACGCATCAGTCGGTCGTAGCGGACGATGTGGAGGTTTTCCTTTAGGAATCACACCGGACACGTAGTCGTCGTGGAAACGCCTGAGTAGCAGCGTGTAACCCGCTACCATCCGCTCGACGTAGCGCCGGCGGAGATCCTCGGCCGGTTCCAGAACCCCACCGCTTGGTCGAGCACACCCGTCGTGAGGCTCAAGGCCGAGGGCAGGACTTCGATCGGGTCACGCAGCATGTAGAGAACGCGGGTGTCGGGAAACCGCTTCAAGAACCTGGGTAGCCAAGCAGAGAGCGAGAACAGCTTGGCCACGACACGATCGCTGCGGTGCGCCACCAGGCCGCGACGCCACAGCGCGTCGAGCCAGTCGAGATCGCGTCCGGTCGAGTCTCGACGTCGTGGATCGACCGTATCAATGCGGTCCGTCACGTCGAACGCGAGCACCAAGCCGTAGAGAAACATTCCGTCGAAGAACCGAAACAAGAACGACACGTCGTCGGTCTCGACGGATGTGAGACTGGTTTCGTGAGCCGCCGACGAGTGGTGGCGCCCGGGCTCAGGCGCTCGAGAATCGGCAACACCGGCCGGATCATCGCCTGCACGGTGAGCGACGGGTAAAGCATGCGCCACAGCTCGAGCCCGGCACCGACGCCCTGATCGGCGAGGAACCGCTGCAAGAACGTGGTGCCCGTCCGTGGATTACCGACCAGCACGATCGGGCGCCGAACCCGGGTGCGCCTGAGCGCGGGGAAGAACCAGGGATCGAGCAGCGATCCGAGCCCCACGACCAGCCGCAAGGTGAGGAACAGGATTCCGGTGCCAATGGGCCGAAGGCCGAGTCCGAGCTCGCTCCGCATGATCCGGTAAGCGTCGAGAAGGCGCGCAATCATGCGGACCTCGGGACCCGCCGAGGGGAGCATCCGGAGGACGGGGCCGACATCGTGACAGTGTCTTCTGCGGCGGCTCGGTCGTCTCGAGGCGCGTCGCCACCCTCGCGCCCGCGACGTCTCGACCGAGCGCTGGTTCGTCGCAACGCCCAGGCCAGCGCCGCTACCGCCACGAGGGCGGCGGGTGGGGCGGACTCGTCGCTCGTGCCCGGGGCTACGTTGCAACCACCGCCACCCGTGTGCGGGCTCGTCACCGACACCGTGATAGACGGCGGATTCGCGTCCGCGACCCCGAGCCCGTCCGTGCAGATCAGGGTGACGCGGTGGGTACCGGCGGTTGGAAAGGTCACCGCGCCCGGCGAGAGACCGCTCGAGTCGGCGATGCCGTCGCCGAAGGTCCAGTGCGCGGTGAAGCTCGTGTCGGCGGTGGTGCTCGTGCAAGTCCCGGCGAACGTGACGTTGTCGCCGGGATGGATGGTCTGGTTGCCGGTGGGAGCGATGATCGCGCCGATCGGGGGCACGTCGAGCTTCTGCGCCGAGGCGACCGCGTCGACCCGTCCGGCGCCGAAGACCGGGTCGTCTCCCACCGCGCCGAGGTCGACCGCGCCGGAGGCGAGCGCTGACCGCACCGCGCGCGCGTCGCTCGCCGGGAAGCCCGCGAGCAACAGCGCCGCCACACCCGCCACGTGCGGCGCCGACGCCGAGGTGCCAAAGAACGGCGAGCCGAACCCGCCGACACCCGTCACCGCGACGCCGTCGATGCCGGTCAGATCGGGCTTGAGGCGGCTCTGCTTGGCGGGAAAGAGGATCTGGGTCGGTCCCTGCGAGCTGAAGGGCTCGATGTCGTCGTTCCCGGGATCGTCAGCGGAGATGGCTCCCACGGCCAGAACGTTGGTCGCCGCCGGATGACCCACGACACTGCCCGCCGCGACGCTGAAGTCCTCGACCACCACGTCGCCGTCGACCAGGAGCTGCACCGGCTTCGGCTCGCCCGACGCTTTCGCGATGACGATGCGCACGTGCGCGTCGCCGAATCCGCCGTTCCCCCAGCTCGTCATCTCGACCGGGTCTTGTGTGCCGTCTTGCACATCCTCGCTGCTCGCGAGGATGGCCTGCTCGGCGTCGTCGACGACCAGCAGGTCGTAGTCGTCGGCGGCGGCGCCGAACGGATCGCCCCACTCAAGCACCGCGGTGAACGAGCCCCCGTTCTTCACCGTGAGCCGCATGGTCGGGTCGCTGGTGCCGCCAGCGGCCGCGCCGAAGTCGTGAGTCGGCACCGGCTGGCCTTGGGAGTCCTGCAGGAGTCCCGTGACGCCCCCGAAGTCCGCCGCGTAGTGCGCGCTCTGCTGCGCGCTCCCTTCGTTTCCGGCCGCGGAGACGAACACCACGCCCGTCTGCGCCGCCGCGTCGGCCGCTTGCGCGACGGCGCCGTCCTCGTAGAAGGGCTCGTCGAAGAACAGCAGATCGTCGACGATCACGTTCGCCGCGAAGGTGTTCTCGAGATCGCTCACGCACTGGATGAATTCGGCCGAGGTGTTGGCCGAGCACACCGCGAGCGACGCGCTGGGCGCCAGATCGTGGACGATCTCGAGCATCGCGGTGCCCTCGTTGCACGTCGATCCCGAGAGGACCGGGTTGCAAGAGCCGAACACCGTCACGCCGACCGGCAGATCGCCGAGCAGCGCCGCGACCGCGCGATCGGTGGCGCCGTCCGAAATCACACCGACCTTGGCACCTTGCCCCGAGAAGCCGAGCGCACGCAGCTCCGAGGCGCGAAGGATCGTGTCGCCCTGGGTGGTCCGGGTGCCGGCCCGCGCGACGCCGTAGGAAGGCGGCGTCACCCGTTCCACGAAATCGAGCGCCGCGACCTGGTCGACGCGCTCGGCGGGGATCCAAGCCTGTACCACCCCGAGCGACGAGCTCACCAGCTCGACCGTCGCCCCGAGCGATTCGAGCGCCGTGCGCTGGTTCGCGTCGAACAAGTGAAGCCACACGTAGCACTGAACGCGCCCCAGCTCGTCGGCACGCACCAGTCGCCGCGCCGCGCCGTCGAGCGCCGACGGCCCGCCGAGGCGCACCCGAGCGGCCGCGTCGGCGAGCCGAAGCGCGAGCTTCGGTGACGCCGCGGCCGGCGCCGTGCTCGGCGCCGACTCGGCGCGGTGCTCGAGTCGATAGGCAGCCGCACCCGTTCGGGCCATCGCCGGGCCGGCAGCACCCCTCGCGATGAGCAGGGCGGCCACGACCGTTCGGCCACGAGCTCGAAACCGGCTTTCGGACATCGTGGCGCTCCTCTCGTGTCCGCCTGGACTCGTGCAGGACGGCCTCGTCGCATGATGGGATGAAAGCGTGCGCTGGCGCCGGGAGGACTCAGGGAGGGGATCCGGGGTGGTCCGTCCGGCGCCAGCGACACGGGTGTTACCCGAAAGGCATCAGGCCACTCCTGGCCATCGCGTGGGCTCACTCCAGCCGACGCGAGGCACGAGCACGCGCGACGCTGCACGCCGCTCATCCGTCGATGACCGCGCGGCCGAGCACGGCCGGCTTCGCAGATAGCGCGCGACATTGCGTCTGAGACGGATCGCCCGCTCCACGCGACGCAGCGGCGAAGACCGGCCGGTGCGGTGCGACACGGCCCAGAGCGGCGCCACCTGCGTCAGCGATCGCACCCACTCCGGATCGTCGTCGTAACGATCGAGAACTGCCTCGACGAGCGCCGGATGCTCGAGCACTTGCGCGCGCAGCCGTGGCAGGTGCTCCCGCCACGAATCGATCCGCGACGGATCGATCGCGCGCAAGCCGTTCATCGCTCGCACCGCGGCCGCCGAGACGCGCGCGAACCGGTGGTAGTCGGAGAACGGGTGCCGAGCCGAGAGAAACGGAAACCGCGTCATCATCGACTGCTGGACCACGTCGGGACGGGCGACCAGCGTCTCGTAGCGAACGCGCATCACCCGCGGGTGGTCGAGGAGCGGCTTCGCGGCGCGATGCGCCGCCGACCAGACGCGGAAGTCGGCGTAATACGAGCGCGGCCAACCGGGATGGATGCTGGTGACCACGCCGCGCGGGTCGCGGTCCAGGATCACCACGTGGAGGTTCGCGCTGGCGTCCAGGATCCGATGCAGCACCGCGACGTCGCCCGGGTGCTTGCTCACGAACAGGCCGCCGCACTCAGGCGGCGCGTCGAAGATCGACATCTCGTGCTCGCACGCCGCGCCGATCTCGAAGCAAGTGGAGACGAGCTGGTGCATGAGGCTGGTGCCGCTGCGCACCGAGCCCACGATGTGCAAGCGGCCGTGGAGCGTCGCGGCGGTCTCTCCGCTCATCTCGCCTCCGCGGTTCTCGCGTGGCTCATTCGCCGATTTCGGTGCCAGCCCACGGTCACGAAGAATGTGGGGCGAGTCTTACGGAAGTCCTACGTCTCCGAGCGGCGCGCGCGACGTGGCCGCGCGCCGTGCTCGTGTGTGTCGCGAATGTGAAGAACGATGAAGTCGATCGACGGCGTTGTTCTTCGACCGCATGCTCTTCGCGGGGCGCGACCGGATCTCCGTAAGACTTTCGTCAGGCTTGCCGGTCAAGGAATCTCCCGTGACCGACCGGATCCTCGTCGTCGAAGACGACCGCGCGCTCGGCGCGCAGGTCGTCGACCACTTGCGCGGGGCGGGCTACGAGCCGACGTGGTGGACGGATGGGAGCGCCATGATCAAGGGCGCCCCGCCCGAGGTGGCGCTGGTGGTCCTCGACCTCATGCTCCCGGGCGTCTACGGGCTCGACTTGCTCAAGGTGCTGCGCGCGAGCTCGGAGGTGCCGGTGCTGGTGCTGAGCGCCCGCAACGACACCTCCGACAAGGTCCGAGCGCTGAAGCTGGGCGCGGACGACTACCTCACCAAACCGTTCTGGCCCGAGGAGCTGATCGAGCGGGTGCGTGCTCGCCTCCGAAGGCCCGTGATGGTGCGCGCCAACACGCTGCGCGCGGGCGCGCTCTGCCTCGACCTCGCGAGCCACGAGGTCACGCTGGATGGCCGCCGCATCGGCCTGACTCGGCTCGAATGCGAGCTCTTGGCGGCGCTGGCGCGGCGGCCGGGCGCGCCGGTGACCCGAGATTGGCTCGCCGAGCACGTGCTCGATGCCGAGCCGGAAAGCTCGGCTCGATCCCTCGACGTCTACGTCTCGCGCATGCGCAAGAAGCTCGGCGACCCGGCGCTCATCGAAACCGTGTGGGGGATCGGCTACCGCCTGTCCACGGAACGCAGTGGATGAAGCTGCGCACGCGCATCGTTCTCACGACCCTCGGCGGAACGGTGCCGCTGGTCGCGGCCCTGGTGGCGCTCGACGTCGCGGCTCAGCGCCGCGCCGCCCAGCGCGCCCTCGCGGATCTCTTGCTCATGCGCCTCGACGCGCCTGGCGAGCAGGCGCGCTGCGAGTCCGCGCCCGGGGACTGGGAGAACGCGTTCCCGCGCTTCGCCGGCGGCATCGGGCTCAGCATTCCCGAGCGCGGCGCTCGGGCACCCGCCGACGGGCCGCCGCCGCCGATCCCGCCGCCCGGCGGCAATCACCCCATCTGGCCCGGCGTTCGCGGCGACGGCCTCCCCGAGCGTCCGTCGCGCTTCTTCTTGCATCGCGCGAGACTCCTGCCCCGCTCGCCGCCGCGGTTCTTCACGTACGACGCGAAGCTCCACCCGCATGCTCCCGCGGCGCCCGAGCTCGACGGTGTGTTCGCCGCGAGCCAGGCCGTGGGCGTACCGGAGGCGATATCCGCGTCGTGGCTAGTCTCCGAGATCCGTGTGCTGGTTCGCACTCCATGGCCCGAGAGCGCGTGCGCGTTCGTCCTGGCGAGCGGCGACACTATGCCCTGGCTGGGCGGAATCCTGCCGTCGACGTGGGTCTGGCTCACTCCGGCGCTGGTCCTCTTCGCGGCGGTGCTGGTCGCGATCGGCCCCGCGGTGCGACGGATCGTGACGCTGACCAAGGCCGTGCAGCGCTCGTCGGCGTCGGGATACTCGGTGTCGGTGCCGATCGAGGGTACTGCGGGGACCGACGAGATCGCGGCGCTGGCGCGCGCGTTCGACGCGGCCGCACGCGACGTCCGCATCCAGTTCGCCGAGCGTGAGCGGAGGGAGCGGGCGCTGCGCGAGTTCCTCGCCAACACCACCCACGACGTCATGATCCCGGTCACGGTGCTCGAGGGGCTCCTGGCGGCCCTGAATGCGAGCACCACGATCGAGGACCCCGCCGACCGCGCCCGTGTGGTCGCTGCCATGGACGAGGCCCACTACATGACCTCGTTGCTCCAGAACCTGGCGGCGATCGCGCGGCTCGACAGTGCCGAGCCGCGCGTGGAGTTCGGACCGGTCGACCTGGGACTGCTCGTCGGCCGCGCGATCGGCCGGCACCGGCCCGTGGCGCGGCAGCTCGACGTGGCGCTCGAGGGCGCGACGCCGCCCGAGCCCGTGGTGGTGACCGCCGATACCACGCTGCTCGAGCAAGCGGTGAGCAACCTCGTCTACAACGCCGTCCGGCACAACCGCGCCGGTGGCCACGTCGCGGTGATTCTCGACCAGGACGGCGCCCAGCGTTTCCGGCTGCGCGTCATCGACGACGGCCCCGGCATCGCCGAAGCCGAGCTCAAGCGTCTCACCGAGCGTGGCTACCGCGGCGACGAAGCGCGCACTCGCGCGCCGAGCGGCCAAGGCTTGGGCCTCAGCATCGTCCAGCGTGTCGCGCTGCTCCACGACCTCACGCTCACGTTGCGCCGCTCCGAGTACGGCGGGCTCGCCGCCTCGCTCGCCGGCCCGCTCCGCAGCGCGCCTGCCTAGCAGGCTGCTGAAAATCGGCGGTTGCGGGTCGAATTCGTCAGGCCCAAGAGTT
>CAZYWA010000413.1:0-7408 GCA_964650975.1 uncultured bacterium | reverse complement strand
AAATCGAGGAAGGCCACCAGCGTCCCGAAGGTCGCGAAGCCCTTGGCGATCCCCACGCCGCCGAACCAGAGCAGCGCCGCACCCGCCAGGGTTCCCACCATCTCCACCAGCGAGAAGAGCACCGCGTCCGCCTGGATCGCACCCAGCGCCGCCGCGCGATAGCGGCCGTTCAGCTCGTCGAAGCCTTTGAAGCGCCGCTCCTCTTGATTGAAGGCCTGGGTGATCGCCAGGCCCGAGAGGGTCTCGCTCACGTATCCCGCGAGATGCGCGAGCGAGCGACGGATGGTCCGGTAGGCCGTTCGCAGCCGCGAGCGCAGCAGCAGCACCGCGGGGACGAAGCACGGCACGATCGCGAACGTGATGAGCGCCATCTTCCAGTCGAGCGCCACCATCACGGTCATGATCCCGACCAGCGTCACCACGTCGCCGATCAGCGCGAACACACCGGCGCCGAACATCTCCTGCACGCCCTCGACGTCGTTGGTGATGCGCGCCAGGGTGCGGCCCAGCGGATTGCGGTCGAAGTAGCTCGACGGCAAGCCCTGAACCTTGCGGAAGAGCGCCGAGCGCAGATCGCGCACCACCAGCTGGCCGGTCTCCTGCATCGTGATGGTCTGCAGGTAGCGAGCCCCCATCTCGATCACCAGGACCACCAGGAAAGCGCCCGCCAGCGCCAAGAGGCCGGTCAAATGGCGCGGCACGATCGCGTGGTCGATGGCGGCGCGAACCAGGAGCGGCTGCGCCAGCTCGAACGCGGTGATCACCGGCAAGAGCGCCGTGGTCAGCACCAGCGTCTTCCGGTGCGGGTAGACGAAGTCCCAGAGACGTCGCACCAGCCGCCCGTCGTAGGCGGCGACGGCGCGGTCGTCGGGCTCCTCGAGGATCGCGGGATCGGTCATGTGATCTCCGCCAGCTCCCGCTCCAGCCGGCCCTTCCGGAGCAGCTCCGCGAAGAGACCGTTGGCGGCCACCAGCTGGGCGTAGCTCCCCTGCTCCACGAGGGTCCCGCGATCGAGCACCACGATCCGGTCGACGCCGCGGATCGCCTCCAGACGATGGGTCACGAGCAGCACCGTGCGGCCGGCGAGCTCGCGCTCGAGGCCGCCCAGGATCTCGTCCTCGGTGCCCGCGTCGACCGCGGAAAATGGGTCGTCGAGCAGCAGCGCGGGCGGGGTCCCGGCCAGCGCGCGCGCGATCGCCAGGCGCTGCCGCTGGCCCACCGAGAGCTGAACGCCGCGCTCGCCGACCCGCGTCTCGTAGCCCTCGGGCATGCGCGCCAGATCGCCGGCGAAGCCGACCGTGCCGATCAGCGCGTCGAGCCGCTCGCGCCCGTCGGGAGAGCGGCCGAGCTCGACGTTCTCGTGGATCGACGCCGAGAACAGGAACGGCTCCTGAGGCGCGAAACCGAAGCGCTCGCGCACCTCGTGGGGAGCGGCGAGCGTCACGTCGACGCCGTCGACGAACACGGTGCCGCCCGGGACCTCGAAGAGCCGGACCAGGAGCCTGAGCAGCGTCGACTTGCCCGCGCCCGTCGGTCCGACGATCGCGACTCGCTCGCCCGCCGCGACCTGCAGGTTGAGCCCCACCAGCGCCGGCTCGCTGGCACCCGGATAGCGAAAGATGAGATCGCGGAACTCGATCGAGCCCGCGGTCGGCGGAAGCGGCAGCGGCTGGGACGGCGACACCACCTCGGGGCGCGCGTCGAGCAGCTCGCGGATCCGCACCATGGCGCTGCGGCCACGCTGGAAGATGCTGAGCATCCAGCCCAGCGCGAAGGTGGGCCAGATCAGCATGCCGACGTAGCCCGCGAAGGCCACCAGGCTGCCGAGCGAGAGGCGCTGGTGGATGACCTGCCAGCCGCCGCCCACCAGCACCAGCAGCGTGCCCAGCCCGCCGACCGTGGCCATGAGCGGGAACAGGACACCCTGGGCGCGGATGTAGCCGACGCTGGCGTCGAAGTGGGCGCGATTGGCCTCCTCGAAGCGACGGATCTCCGCTTCCTCCTGCACGAACGCCCGCACTACCTCCCGGCCCGCGAGGTTCTCCTGGATCGCCTCCGTGAGAGCACCGAGCCGCTCCTGGGTGTCGCGGCTCTTGTCGTAGAGCCGCCCCACGAAACGCCGCGCCGCCAGGCCGAGGAGCGGAAACGGCAACAGCGTCAGGAGCGTCAGCACCGGCGAGAGCGACAGCATCGCGATCACGGTCGCGACGTAGACCACGATCGAGTTGAGCGCGTTGAGGAGGCCCGGCCCGAGCACCATGCGCACGCTCGCCAGATCGTTCACCACCCGCGACATGACGTCGCCGGTGGTGATGCGATCGAAGAACGCGGGTGTGAGCGTCTCGAGGTGCTGGAAGACGTCGTTCCGGAGTCGATACTCGACGTTCCGGCCCGCACCGAACACCGCGAACCGCGAGCACACCCGCATCACCGCCGCCAGCACGGCCAGCCCCGCGACCCAGCCGGCGAGCGTCGCCAGCCGAGCGGTGCCGCGACCGGAGCGCAGGTCGTCGATCGCGGTCTTCAGGATGAGCGGCGTGGCCAGCGACGACAGGTTGGTGAACGCCAGCAACAGCCCGCCGACCGCGAAGAGCCGCTTCTCGCGCTCGAAGTAGGGCCGGAGGGTGTCGAAGAGCTCGCGCATGTCGAAGGGCTCGCAGGTGGAGCCGCGAGTCTAACGAGCTTTCGACCGGTCGACGGTCTCGTGACTCGCGGGCCTTTCGCTGGCCGGCGTCCGGCGGGGACGCGCCCCCGCGCTACGCCGGAGACACCACCGGTCGCGGCTTCGGCGGTCCAGAGACCCGCGCCGCGATGCCGCGGATCACCACGTAGAAGACCGGCGTGAAGATCAGACCGAACGCCGTCACACCCAGCATGCCGCCGAACACCGCGACACCGAGGGAGCGGCGCATCTCGGAGCCGGCGCCCCGCGACGTGACGAGAGGCAAGACGCCGAGCGCGAACGCCAGCGAGGTCATGAGAATCGGGCGCAGCCGCACCCGCGCCGCCTCGACCGCGGCCTCGATCCGGCTCTTGCCCTCCTCCTCCTGCTCGCGCGCGAACATGACGATCAGGATCGCGTTCTTGGCGGCGAGGCCGATCAGCACCACGAAACCGATCTGCGCGAAGATGTCGTTGGTCATGTGCATCACGAAGAGACTGCCGATGGCCGCCACCAGGCACATGGGCACGATCAGCACGATCGAGATCGGCAGCGACCAGCTCTCGTAGAGCGCCGCCAGCACCAGGAACACGAACAAGGTGCCGAGCGCGAACGCGAACGGCGCGGTGTTCTTCTCGAGGATTTCCTGGAGCGAGAGCTCGGTCCACTCGAAGGTGGCGTCGGCGGGCAGCTCCTCGTGGGCAATCCGCTCCATCTTCTCGATGGCCTGGCGAGTACTGACGCCAGGCAGCGTCGAACCGGTGAGATCGGCGGACGGGAACAGGTTGTAGTGATTCACCACCGCCGGGCCGGTCACGTTCTTCACGTCCACGACCGTGCCGAGGGGCACCATATCGCCCGCGTTGTTCCGCACCTGGAGGCGCTGGATGTCCTCGGGCCGAGTGCGGAACTGCTGGTCGGCCTGCACCAGCACCTGCCAGTTGCGGCCGAAGCGGGTGAAGTCGTTGGCGTAGAGCGAGCCCAGCTCGATCTGCAGCGTGTCGAACACGTCACTCAGCGGTATGCCGAGCGACTTGACCTTGTCGCGGTCCACCTCCGCCAGGAGCTGCGGCTGGCCGGCGCGGAACGAGCTGAAGAGCTTGACCAGGCCCGGCTCCTTGCTGGCGCGCGCGATCACCTTCCCGACGTCGGCCTCGAGCGCGGCGGCTCCGCGGTCGCCGCGGTCCTGGATCTGCATCTTGAATCCGCCCAGGGTCCCCAGCCCGTCGATCACCGGCGCCCCGACCGCGAACACCACTGCGTCCTCGATCGCCATGTAACGGCCCTGCAAGTCGCCCAGCACCTTGTTGATGTCGCGGCCCTCGCGAACCCGCTTGTCGAACGGGTCGAGCACCACGAACATCACGGCGGAGTTGGAGAGCGTGCCTCCCGAGAGGATCGAGAAGCCGGGGAAGCCGACCACGTGGGAAATCCCGGGCGTGGCGCGTGCGATGTCGGTGGCCCGGTGCACCACGGAGGTGGTGCGCTCCAGGCTCGCGCCGTCGGGGAGCTGGATCACGGTGATCACGTAACCCTTGTCCTGCTGCGGGATGAAGCCCGACGGCACCACCCGAAATCCCACGTAGCCCAGACCGAGAAGCAGCCCGTAGAGCACCATCATCGCCGCGGCCCAGCGCCCGACCCGCGACACCAGCGCGCCGTAGCCGTTGGTGAAGCTCGTGAACGCGCGGTTGAACGCCGCGAAGAAGCGCGACAGCGCGCGGTTCGCGAGCGGCGCCAGCGCGAAACCCGCCGCGCCGCCGAGCAGCACCGCCAGCGCGCGCGCTCCCCAGACCAAGCCCGGCGTGCCGGGCACCGGACCGCCCTCCGCCCCAGCCGGCGCGCCTCCCAGTCCGCGCACCGCGAGCGGCGCCAGGAACAGCGCGGCCACCCCCCCGACCAGGATCACGTAACCGGCGCGTGGCAATGCCTCGCGGTGCTCGCCCTCGCCGGTGGTGTTGACGCGAATGATCTGCACCGCGCGCGACGGCGCCATGGTGAGCGCGTTGACCGCGGAGATCAGTGTCGCCGATGCGATGGTGAGCGCGAACTGCCGGTAGAACTGGCCGCTGATTCCCGACAGGAACGCGGTGGGAATGAACACCGAGGCCAGCACCAACGTGATCGCGAGCACCGGGCCGGTGATCTCCTGCATCGCGCGCTGGGTCGCCTCGCGCGGCTCGTAGCCCTTCCGCATCCAGCGCTCGATGTTCTCGACCACCACGATCGCGTCGTCGACCACGATGCCGATCGCCAGCACCAGCCCGAAAAGCGACAGGTTGTTGAGCGAGAAGCCGAGCGCCGCCATGACCGCGAACGTGCCGATCAGCGACACCGGCACGTCGATCATCGGCAAGAGCGTGGGCCTCCAGTCCTGCAGGAAGATCAGCACCACGATGAACACCAGGGTGAACGCCTCGGCGAGCGTCTTCCACACCTCGCGCACCGACTCCGCCACGAACACCGTGGTGTCGTAGCCGATCCGGTAATCGACGCCGGACGGGAAGCGCGTCTTGAGACGCTCCATCGCGTCGCGGACGCGCTGCGCCGTGGAGAGTGCGTTCGAGCCGGGGAGCTGGAAGATGCCCATCGCCACCGAGGGCACGTTGTCGATGTAGCCCGCGAGATCCGAGTTCCGGGATCCCAGCTCGACCCGCGCCACGTCGCGGAGCTTCACGGTCTCACCGGTCGAGCCGGTCTTCAGGATCACGTCGCCGAACTGCTCGGCGTTCACCAGCCGGCCGAGCGCGTTGATCGGGTACTGGAAAGGCGTGCCGGTCGGCACCGGTGGCTGGCCGATCCGTCCCGCCGCCACCTGCACGTTCTGCTCGCGGAGCGACTGCACCACGTCGCTGGCGGACAGGCTTCGCGACGCGAGCTTCTGCGGATCGAGCCACACCCGCATGCTGTAATCGCGCGCGCCGAACACCAGCACGTCGCCCACGCCGTCGATGCGCGCCAGCTCGTCGCGCACCTGGATGGCGGCGTAGTTGCCGACGTAGAGATCGTCCCGGCTGCCGTCCGGCGAGATCAGGTTGACCACCATCAGCATGCTGGGCGAGCGCTTCTTGGTGGTGATCCCGAGCCGCCGCACGTCCTCGGGCAGCTTGGGCTCCGCCACCGCGACCCGGTTCTGGGTCAGCACCTGCGCCTGGTCGAGCGGCGTCCCCAGCTTGAACACCACGTTCAAGCCCATCGAGCCGTCGTTCGACGAGCTCGACGACATGTAGAGCATGTTCTCGACGCCGTTGACCTCTTGCGCGAGCGGCAGCGCCACCGTGTCCGCGACCACCTTGGCGCTGGCGCCCGGATAGGCGGCCGAGATCTGGATGGTGGGCGGCACCACGTTCGGGTACTGCGCGATCGGCAGACCGTCGAGCGACACCGCGCCCACGATCACGATCACCAGCGACAGCACCGTCGAGAGGATCGGGCGATCGATGAAGAAGCGTGCGAACACGGCGGTTCCCCGGGAATGGAATGCGTCGGATGAGATCGCCGAACGGTGCGTTCAGGTCTTGGGCGCGGCGCCGGCCGCGGGCGGCGGACCCGCCGGCGGACCGGGCGGCTGACCTTCTTCGTGGGGAGCGACCGGCGCCCCCGGACGCGCGCGCAAGAGGCCGTTCACGATCACGCGATCGCCGGCCTCGAGGCCCTTGCGCACCACGCGCAATCCGTCGTCGGTGGTCGGGCCCAGGTCGACGGTCTTCATCTCGACCACGTTCTCAGGATTCGCGACCATCACGAACTTGGTGGCCTGGTCGCTGCCGATCGCGACCTCCGGCACCAGCAGCGACGGCTGCGGATCGCCGAACGGCACGCGGACTCGCACGAAGAGGCCGGGCGTGAGTATCCGGTCCGGGTTCGCGAACACCGCGCGGGCGCGAATGGTGCCGGTCGAGGAATCGACGCGATTGTCGACGAAATCGACGATTCCGGTGTGCGAGTAACCGGTCTCGTTGGCGAGGCCGATCTCGACCGGGATCGCGAGCTGCTTCACCTCCGCCGGCGGCACGTCGGGGCGGGTGCGGCGGTAGTACTCCTGGTAACGGAGCATCACCGGCTCGTCGACGTGGAAGCTCACGTACATCGGGTCGACGCTCACCAGCACCGTGAGCAGGTTCGAGTCGTTGGTTCCGGCCTGCACCAGGTTGCCCACGGTGATGTTGCGCCGGCTCACTCGCCCCGTGACCGCGGCCTTGACCTTGGTGTAGCCGAGATCGATTTGCGCCTGCTCGAGCCGCGCGCGAGCCGCCTTGAGCTCGGCCTCCGCGCTCTCCGCTCCCCACACGGCGTTCTCCAGGTCCCGTTCGCTCGCCGCTCCCTCGGGCCTGAGCTTCCGATTTCGGTCCACGTCCGACTGCGACTTCTTGAGAGTGGCCTCGAGCCGCGCGACGTCGGCCTCGGCGCTGTGCGCGGCCGCCTCGTAAGGCCGCGGATCGATCTCGAAGAGCACGTCGCCCGCTTTCACCTCCGCGCCGTCTTCCACGTTCACGGCGACCAGGTATCCAGCCACCCGCGGCCGCACCTCGACCTGCTCGACGGCCTCGACACGCCCGGTGGTCTCGAACCATTCGCGCACCGGCCGCTCGACCGGGCGGCTCACCGTGACCGGAAGCGCCGGCATGTGCGGCGCCGCGGGCGTCGCGGTCTTGCAAGCGGAACCGCTCGCCAGCGCGAGCGCCAGGGGAATCGTCCAGCACATCGCCGCGTCACGCGCGTGCGGCCAGCGCCTTGCTCGAGCTC
>CAZYWA010000412.1:0-7421 GCA_964650975.1 uncultured bacterium | reverse complement strand
TGGATGGGGCTTCGCGACCCGCAGCGCGGCGACATCGTGGTGTTCCGGTTCCCCAAGGACGAGTGCGACGACTACATCAAGCGCATCATCGGCTTGCCCGGGGACACCATCGAGGTGCGGAACCGCCGGGTGTTCATCAACGGCGAGGCGCTCGTCGATGCCTGGGGGAAGTGCCCGGACGGGCAGCTCATCGAGACACCGGGCGCCGACTGCGGGCCTTTCCAGTCGAAGACCGACTACATGCCGCCCTTCCACGTCCCCGAGCACAGCTACTTCATGATGGGCGACAACCGGCAGCACAGCCTCGACAGCCGCTTCTGGGGCATCGTCGACGCCGAGAAGATCCTGGGGCGCGCGGTGCGGATCTACTGGTCGAAGGAGCCGGACAACTGGCTTCCTTCGTTCGAGCGTCTGGGCCGCATCGGCCACGCGGTCCGCTAGGCCGCCTCGGCTGGGTCCTGACTCCGACCCTTCCGCGCGCTACGGTGCGATTTTCTGCTGGCCCAGGACGTAGGTGAAGCCCGCGCTCAGGTTTCCGGGGACGACGCGGGTGATGTATTGCTCGACGAAGCGGTCGATCTCGGTGATCGTGGTGGGCGGCACGATCACGATGTCGAACGGCGCCAGCGCCGGATCGGGGCCCTTCGACGTGTCACCGTCGGCGAGGTTCGCCAGATCCACGATCTTCGAGCTCGCGCCCCCGCCGAGCTCGCGATGCAGCAGCACCACCTTCGAGAGGTTCCCGGCGGGCGTGTAGCCGCCCGCGGCGAGGATCGCGCTCATCGCGGTCATCTTGCCCAGGATCTGCACGTCGCGGGGGTGGAAGACCTCGCCACCCACGTACACCACCCGCCCCGCGTACTCTCGCACGAAGACCGTGACGCTCGGATCGCGCACGGTGCGGGACAGGAGCCTCGTGAACTCCGCCGAGAGCTCCTCTGGTGTCAGGCCCTCGGCGCGAAAGTACCCAGTGAGCGGGTGGGTGACCTTGCCGTCAGGCCCGACGCGAACGGTCTCGCTCAGGTTCGAGTCGACGATCGATTTGATCTCGATCAAGTCTCCCGGGACGATGCGGTAGGTCGTCTCGTCGTCCGGCGTGGCGGGAGGGACGGCGCTCGCGGCGGTGCCGGCCTCCGACGCTGGCGCAGTCTCGGCGTCCGGTTCGGTGGCGGCGGACGCATGGCGCGCGAGGAGCGCGGCGGGGCTCCCCAGAAGCACGGCACCCAGCAGCGCCGAGGCGCCGGTACGAGTGAGGTTCTCGAGCGCTCGCTTCATGTCAGGATTTCCCTTTCGGACGGCTCGGCTTCGATGACTTCGCGCCCTTCTCCTTGGTGCTCGAGGCCGGGTTCGCCCCCACCGGCTGATTGAGCCGCTTCCACAAACGCTGCCAGAGCGGGTCGTCGACGGCTTCGCCGGCGCGCGAGGGCTTCGCTCCCCTGGCGGATTTGGCCTTGCTCGGTCGGTCCTTCGAGTCGCCGCCACCCAGCGCGGCTTCCGCGGCGGCGTTGAAGGCGTCCACGGGAGCCGCCGCGTGCTCGGGTGGCGCGGCGACCCGGCGCTGCGGCCGATTTCCCAGGTCCACCTTGATCAACTCCTGCCCGCCGGGCTGCAGCGCATTCACGTACCCGAAGATTCGCTCGCGATCGTTGTCGGTGAGAACCGTGAACTTGACCCCCATGCCCGGGGGGAGCGCCGAGGGAACGAACGGCCGGAACGGATTCGAGTAGACCACCGTGGCGGTGGCGCGGATCGGCAGTCCAGTGGAACCGGGAAGGGTGAGCTGCAGCGTCACCAGCGAGTTCACCGGCGAGGCCGACTCGGTGTGGATGAAGAGCCCCTTCTCGCTCAGCTGGTCCGCCTGGGCTTCCATGTCTCCACCGGCGCCGCACTGGTAGCGGATGAGAAAGCGCTGCGGCCGTTCTTCTGCGGCGGAGTGGAGCTTGGTCATCGGGCGAGGTTCGGGTCAGGCTGGATCGATGGCCGAGAAACGGATTCTACTGGAACTCGCGGTTGTCTGCGACGGCTGGATCTCGTACAACTTCCCCGGGCCGGGAAAAGCGTGAGCACTCCCGGGAGGGAATCTTGCCGAGGACGAAGATGGCCGGATCGGTGCTGCAGCTGAGCAGGGCTGACTCCGCGCCGCGGGCGCTCGCGACCGGGCTCGCGGCCCTCGCGCTGCTCGGCGGTGGGCCGGGCGGGCGCGCCGCCGCCGCCGACGGACAGGCGGCCTCGGCCGCACCGGGAACCGCCGCCGTCGCGTTCCCGCAGGGCTTCCTCACCGTCAAGCTCGAGGACACGGCGGATCAGGTACGAAAGGAGATCCCGAAGAGCAGCCAGGCGTTCGAGCTGCCCGACCTTCAAGATTGCCCGACGGCCCCCAAGCAGCCGTGCTTGCGCATCGTCGAGAAGGTGCCCAATGGCTACGGCAACGCGCACAGCCGCGTCGACTACTGGTTCAGCCCGTTCAACGGCCGGCTGGCTCGCATCACCGTCGAGTACCGGATCGACTATCTCGACATCGAGAAGCAGTTCGTGAAGAGCTTCGGCGAGCCCACCACCAGTGAAGAAAAACCCCTCGACAAGAGTGCTTTTCTCGGCGCCGGCCACGAGATCACCAAGACCTGGCGCAAGAACCAGGTCGAGGTGGTGCTGGTCTACACGGTGCTCGCCAAGAGCCCCAACGAAGCCAACGCGGGCCACGTCGAGTTCCGGAGCGTCGCGCAGCTCGATCTGGTGCGCGAGCTGTCGGCGAAGATGAAGGAGCTGGCGCCCGCGACGACTGACGCCGGCACTCCCGCCACCGGTACTCAGCCGGCGGCGAGCGACGGCGGGAAGAAGGACGAAGCTCCGCCCAAGCTCTTCTGATCGAGAACGGGGCGGCGTTGGCTACGTGCGTCGCCGGCGCACCCTGGGAAACGCACCCCGGACGATCGCGCCGCGCGCCGACACCTCGAGCACCAGGCACTGGGCTTCTCCACGGCCATGCCGTGACCAGGAGGCGAGCATGGCCGCGCGGATCCTCGACGACCGGGCCGGAAGCCCGAGAGCCAGGATCGTGGGGCCGCTGCCGCTCAGGAACGAGGCCAGGGCTCCCGCCTCGCGCGCTGCTCCACGAACCGCCTCGAAGCCCGGGACCAACCGGGCACGGTGCGGCTGGTGGAGCCGGTCTTCGGTACCGAGATCGAGCAAGTCGTAGCGCCGCGCCGCGATCGCGGCGACCAGGAGCGAGGCCCGCGTGAGGTTGTGAACGGCGTCGCCGAGGGACACCTGGGCCGGGAGCAGCCGTCGCGCCTCGACCGTGGAGATCCCGAAAGACGGCACCAGCGCCACGGCGGCGAGCTTGGGAGGCGGCAGCCGGACGAATCGGGCGACACCGTTCGCGAGGGTGGCCGCGGTGAATCCGCCCGCGATCGCCGGTGTCAGGTTGTCCGGGTGGCCCTCGAAGGGCAGGGCGAGATCGAGCACCGTTTGCGGATCGACCTTGGCGCCCGCGAGCGAGAGCCCGGCCACCGCGCCGGCCACCGCGGCCGCCGAGCTCGAGCCGAGCCCGCGTCGCCACGGGATCCGGTTGAGCATGCGCACGTCCGCAGCCGGGATCGGGCTCCCGAGCTTCTTCAACGTGCCTCGGAGCACCCGGTCGAAAAGGTTGGCGCCCGGCTCGGCCGCGACGTCCGCCGCTCCCTCGCCCTCGACCTGGTATGCGAGGCCCACGTGAGCCGCGGGGGTGATCCACACGTCGTTCCGCAACGTGAGTGCCAGGCCGAGGGTATCGAAGCCCGCCCCGAGGTTGGCCGTGGTCGCGGGAACGCTGATGAAGAGCGCGGTCGTCACGTGGCCTCGGCTGCGGCTCCCGGTCGCGGTTGCCACCTGAAAAACGGCGCGGGACTATAGCATCGGCGTTTCCCACGACCTCGATGGCTCCACCGGAGCGCGCTCGCGCATGAACGCCGTGACCGCTCTCGATACCGTGCTGGGCGCGCCGCGGGCCGTACTGGTGCGAGCGCCCAACTGGGTGGGTGACGCGATCCTCGCGGTGCCCGCGCTGTGCGCGCTGCGCGAGGCCTTCCCCGGCGCCCACCTCGCGGTGCTTGCCGTGCCGTGGGTCGCGGACGTGTTCCGGTTCGTCCCGGCCGTCGACGAGATCGTGCTCTTCGACCGCAAGGGCCGCCACCGCGGACTGCGCGGGCTGTGGCGGCTCGGCCGCGAGCTCGCGACCCGCCGCTTCGACGTCGCGATCACCCAACCACGCTCGGCGAGCAGTGCGATTCTCCTCGGCCTCACCGGGATCCCAACGCGTGTCGGCTACGACGGAGCGCTGCAGCGACCTTGGCTGACACACCCCGTGCCGTTTCCGGGGAAGGGGAGACCGGGCATTCACGAGCGCGAGCTGCATCTCGAGCTCCTGCGCGGCACCGGTATTCCGGCGCCGCGCTCCGATCCGCGGCTCGTCACGCCCGCCCACGTGGCGGATGCCGCGGCGCGAGCCCTCGAGGCTTCCGGCATCGCGGGAAAGCCCTACGTCGCGATCGCGCCGGGCGCCGCGTTCGGGGGAGCCAAGCGCTGGACCGCGACCGGCTTCGCGGCGGTCGCCGACCGCGCCTACCGGGAGACGGGTCTCGAGGCGGTGCTGCTGGGCAGCCCAGGTGAGCGCCCCATCGCGAGGGCGGTGAACGCGGCCGCGCGCCGGGCGCCGGTCGACCTCTGCGGACGGATCGGGCTCGCGGAGGCGCTGGCGGTGATCGGCGGCGCGCGCCTTCTGGTGACCAACGACTCGGGGCTCATGCACGCCGGCGCGGCACTGGGAGTGCCGCTGGTCGCGGTGTTCGGGCCCACCGACGCCGAGGCGACGGGTCCGGTGGGCCCGTCGACGTCGGTGGTGAGCGAGCCGGTGGCGTGCGCGCCGTGCTTCCTGCGCGATTGCCCGATCGACCATCGCTGCATGGAGCGGATCGCGCCGGAGAGGGTGTGGTCGGCCGCGCAGTCACTTGCGTTTTAAGACCCCGAGAGTCAACATTCAGCGCCGCGCGCGCCGGACCGGCTCGGCCGCTGCCCTGGAGCCGCGCGGCGCACGAACCCGATTCCTCGCAGCGAAGGAGTGGGCATGTCATCCCTGCGGCTCTGCCCTGCGAGGACGCGAGCCGTGGGGCGCTCGGCCGCGCTGCTCACGTTGCTGCTCGCCGCGACCACCTGCACCAGCACCAGCGGGCACGTGGGAACGCGCTCGCCCTTCGCTCGCGCGTACGTGATCAGCAACCGGAACCAGCTCATCGGCGGCAAGGTCGCGATCGCCAACATCGGCGATTTCATCCTCGAGAACGACCAGGTCCGCCTGGCGGTGCTGGGCGCCCTGGAGTCGTACGGCCCCAATCTCTTCGGCGGCGGTCTGGTCGACGCGGAGCTGCAGCGTCCCGACGGATCGAGCAGCGCCGACCGCGGCGCAGACGAGCTGGTCGAGGTATTCCCGATCATCGATCTCAAGGTCGCGAAGCCCGACGGTACCTTCGACGGCCCCGGCGACCCCGTGAGCTCGAGCGTCCGGGTGTGCGAGGAGGGCGGTTCCGGATCCGGCGCACGCGCCCGCGTCCGCATGGCGGCCGACCTCTATCCCTTGATCGCGCTGGTCGGCGTGATCCCCAATCTGCTCGGGCCATCGGGCGCGCGCATCGTGCAGGACTACATCCTCGAGCCCGGCCATCGCTACGCGACGCTGCACACGGAGGTGCGGTTCTTCGAGGGTGGCAACGCAGGCGGCCAGCCCATCGATTGCGGCGACGATCCCAACGCGCAGCGCGTGTTCAAGCCTGCGTATCCGCAGGCGCCGCTCGACGTGATCTCGCCGGTGCTCTTCGGACAGGCCTACGGCGACATCGCGATCTTCGGCGGGACCACCCAGCTCTTCTCGCCGACCTTCGGCTTCGACTCGTTCGACCAGCTCTTGCAGAAGGCACCCAATCCCACCAGCGACGTCGTCTACGACGAGGTCGCGCCGTTCAAAAATACCTTCGAATCGCCGCTCTCCGGCACGTACCTCGTGGGCCGCGGCAATCAGATTTCCTACGGCATGACCGCTCCCGACAACGGCGTGCTCACGATCCCGCTGCTCGCCGGCACCATCGCGCCGCAGTTCGTGGCGACGTCGCGCGAGATGGTCGACGCGACCACCGGCGCCAAGCCGTCGCCGCTGGCGCAGGTGGGGAGCCAGAAGGGCGACGTCGCGAGCTACGATCGCTACTTCATCGTGGGCGACGGCGACGTGGCGTCGGTGCTCGACGTGGTCAACCAGATCCACGGCGTCGCCACCGGCACGGTTCACGGTCATGCCTTCGAGGAAGCCACCGCGCGGCCGCTGAGCCACGCGAGCATCCTGGTCTTCAAGCATCCCCGCGACGGCTCGGGGAACCTGCGCGACCCGAGCACCCTCTCGCTCGGCGACCTGGGCGAGCCGATCTCGCAGATCTACACCGACGTCCGCTTCGACGACACCGTACAGGACGGCTCCTTCGTCGAGGAGCTCGAGCCCGGCGAGTACCTGCTGCTCGGGCTCTCGGCGGGACATTCGCGCAGTGCGCCGACACCGGTCTCGATCACGGCCGGCGGATCCACCACGACCAGCGTGGTCATCCCGCGCGACGGCCAGGTTCGGGTCGAGGTGGTGGACGCGGGCAACGCGAGCCAGCCGCTGCCCGCGAAGATCACCATCACCGAGCTCGACGGACACGGTGTTCCCTGGCCGCGCTTCGGCGAGGGCTCGTTGCCGATCGCGCGCATTCCACGCGCCAACGCCATCTACGAGCCGCAGACCGCGGACGCCTCGCGCACCGATCTCGAGTTCGTGGCCGCGTATCAGTACACCGAGGACGGCCGTCACGAGTTCTCGCTGGCGCCCGGGCGCTACCGGGTCTACGCCTCCCACGGCTACGAGTACACGATCGATTCGAAGGACGTGGTGGTCGAGCCGGGCATCGGCCAGCTGGTGCAGCTGAGCGTGGCGCACGTGGTCGACACCACCGGCTGGCTGTCCGGCGACTTCCACGTCCACTCGGAGTCGAGCCACGACTCGGGCGTCGCCAAGGACGATCGCGTGGTCGGCTACGCGGCGGAAGGCGTCGAGATCATCGCGTCGACCGACCACGACTACATGACCAACTACAAGCCCTACATCGAGAACCACCACCTCAGGCCGTGGCTCACCACGGTGGTCGGAGACGAGCTCACCACCTTCGAGAACGGCCACTACAACGCGATGCCGCTCAAGTTCGACGGCCGTGAGACCTCGAACGGCGCTCCCCGCTGGGTGGGCCTCACGCCGCCCCAGATCTTCGACACCTTGCGCGCGCGCGGCACCTACGGCGGCGCGCAGACCATCACGCTGCTCAACCATCCGCGCGACTCGATCTTCGGCCTCTACAGCCAGTTCGGGT
>CAZYWA010000411.1:0-7495 GCA_964650975.1 uncultured bacterium | reverse complement strand
CGCGTGGAAGTCGGGGATCAGCACCTCGATCCCCATCTTCGGCGCGGCGGCGCGCACCTCGCGAATCGTCGCGGCCCAGTGCGCCGAGCCCCCGTCGGGCAGATCGTCGCGGTCGACGCTGGTGATGACCGCGTAGGCGAGATCGAGCTCCGCGAGCAGCTCGGCCACGTGACGCGGCTCGTCGGGGTCGAGCCGCCCCGGACGCCCCGTCGCGACGTCGCAGAAGCCGCACGAGCGGGTGCAGGTGTTGCCGAGGATCATCACCGTGAGCGTGCGCCGGTTCCAGCACTCGCCGATGTTCGGGCACGAAGCACTTTCGCAGACCGTGTGCAGGCCCAGCTCCCGCACCCGCGTCTTGAGCTCGTGGTGGCCGGGCCCGGCTGCGGGACGCACGCGGATCCATTCGGGAAGTCGCGCACGTGGTGCCGCAGGCGTGGGCGACGTGGGCAGGCTCTCGCGGGGTCTCACGTCGCGGCTCCGCGAGCCGGCGGCGGAAAGCGCTCGAGCCAGGCTTTCGCGACCACTTCGCCGACCTCGTCGAGGCTCGCGCCGATTCCCTCCGCGCGGGTGCTGGTCATGTGCACGTCGACGAGGCCGCACGGATGCATGAGAGCGAACGGCGTCAGGTCGTTCTCCACGTTGAGGGCGAAACCGTGCAGGGTGACACCATCGATGACCCGCACACCGATCGACGCGATCTTGCGGTCCTCGGTCCACACGCCGACGCGCCCCGGTTCGGCCTTGGTGTCGAGGCCGAGGATGCGCAGCGCCTCGACCAGCACCGCCTCCATCGCGTGCACGTAGCTCGCCGGAAAGAGCTTGCGCTCGGCGAGCGACACGATTCCGTAGCCCACCAGCTGACCAGGGCCGTGGTAGGTGATCTTGCCGCCGCGATCGGTCCTCACCACCTCGATCGGCCCGAGTGCCGGATGCTGGAGCGGGCCGTCCGTGCGCAGGAACTCCGCGCCGCCGCTCCGGCCCAGCGTCACGACCGGCGGATGGTCGAGCAACAGCAACGAATCGCCGCGTTCGCCCGCGGCCCGCGCGGCGTGCACCGAGCGCTGCAGCTCCCAGGCCTCGAGATACGGCACGCGCCCGAGCCTCACCACGGGCTGGTCGGGAAGCGGGCTCGCCGGGACCCGGGCGCGGGCATTTGCTTCGCTCGTCACGGTCCGTAGCATAGCCAGGTCCGCCGCCAGCGGCGGCGGATCCTCGACATGGAATCCACCACGACGTCCTCCTCTGTTCGCTCGTCGGCGCCGCCGCGTCCGGTGCGCGGTGGATCGATGCGCGGCGCGCTGCAGGCGCTGCGCGACATCGTCACGTCGTCGAACGAGCCGCTCGCTCTTCCGACCACGCGCGGGATCGTGTACCGCACCACGAGCGGCCCGAACGGCCGTCCGATCGAGCTCAAGCTCGATGTGTACCGCCCCGAACGAAACGTGACCGGAGCCTCGTGCCTGATGGTGCACGGGGGCAGCTTCATCATGGGCGATCGGGCCATGAAGCCGTGCCGGTTCGTCGCCACGCGGCTCGTCGAGCAGGGCATCACCGTCGCTTCGCTCGACTACCGGCTGGTGCAGCAGAACGGTGTCCTGCCGCGCCCGGTTCGCGACGTGAAGGCCGCGATGCGGTACTGGGCGGACCATGCCGAAGCTCATGGCGCCGATCCCGCGCGAGTCACGCTGACGGGTCTCTCGGCCGGCGGCGCGCTGGCACTCCTAGCCCTCGCATGGCGCGACGACGAGCCGTTGCTTCAGGTTCCCGCCGGCCGCAGCCTGAAGACGCCTCCGGTGCAGCGGATGGCCTCGATCTATGGAGTGACCGATTTTCCCGCGTTTCGCCGCGGATTGACGCCGCTCTTGCGTCGCTGGGTGACCGGTAGCGACGATCCCGCACGATGGCGTGCGCTGTCGCCGCTTTCAGTCGCGGGATTCGAGACGCCACTGCTCCAGCTCCACGGCGATGCCGACACCGTGGTGCCGCTCGAGCACAGCACCGCGCTCGATGCCGCGCGGCGCGCCGCGGGAAAATCCGTCGAGACGCACGTCTATCCCGGCGCGCCGCACGCGTTCTTCGCGCAGGTCGGGTCCGAGGCCGCCGAGCGCGGCGCCGCCGATCTGGCGCGATTCATCCTGGGCTGATTCAACCGCTGCGTCGCGCGGTTCGCGGGGGGTGCGTCGCGCTCGACACGGCGAGGTGTGACTTTGCGCCGGGCCGGCGCCGTCGCGCCTGGCGTGGCGATTGCTCGCTGGGCGTCGCATGCGCGACGAGCCTCCGCCCACGCTGACCCTGGCTCTTCCGGGTGCGGCGGTCGCCTTCGCCCTGGGCATCGTCCTGGGCGGATGGCACGTGGTCGGCGCCGGCACGTGGAGCGCGGCCACCGCGCTCTGGATCGGGCTCGCGTGGCGGAGCCGGGCCGAGTCGCGCGCGTGCCTCGTCGGCGTGCTCGCGGCGTTCGTCGCCGTCGGCGCCGTCCGCGGGACGTCGATTCCCACCGAATCGGAGATCGAGGCGCCGCTCGAGCGCTGGCTCGACACCGACGTGGTGCTGGTGGGCCGGCTCGAAACGCTTCCCGACGGGCTCGGGGACGAGTCGCGGTTCACGCTCGTCGCCGAGCTTCTCCGGGACGAAGCAGGATGGCACTCGATCCACGCCAGAATCCGTGCGGTGGTGCCGCTCGCGCCACGCCTCTTGCGGCCGGTGCGACGCGTGATGCTGCGAGGGGCGCTCCGCCCGATCCGCGACGCGGGGAATCCCGGCGAGCTCGCGCGAGCCAAGGCGATGCACGTGGCGGGACTGGCCGCCACGATCCGCGCCCGTGGCCCCGAGTGGGTGGCGCCGCTCGCCAACGGCGAGACGAGCGGGCTGGCCCTCGGCGAGCGTCTGTGGGCGTGGCGAGCGCGCACCGTCGACTTGATCGAGGACTCGCTACCGGCCGAGCACGCCGGGGTGATGGCCGCGTTGCTGGTGGGCGTCACGGGCGGAGTCGGCCCCGATCTCAACGAGATCTTCGTGCGCACCGGCACGGCGCACGTGCTCGCGGTGAGCGGTCTCAACGTGGCGCTGGTCGTGCTGGCGATCCACGTGCCGCTTCGCCGCCTGCTGGGTCGATCGCGGTGGCTTGCCGAGGAAGGGCGAAGCCGCGGCGTGGCGGCCGCGGTGGCGTGGTCGGTCGCCGTGGCTTACGTGTTCCTGGCCGGCGCCGAGCCGCCCGCGGTGCGCTCGCTGGTGGCGAGCACCTGCTCGCTCGCCGCCGTGTGGCTGGGACGGCCCGGCACGGCGCTCGCGAGCCTGTCGCTGGGTGCGCTGGGAATCCTCGCGGTGTCTCCGGAGGCGCTGTGGTCGATCTCGTTCCAGCTGTCGTTCGCGGCGACCGCGGCGCTGGTGGTGGCCGACGCGCGCTGGCGATGGTCGAAAGGCTTTGCGGGCGGCGACGACCTGGTGGCGCGTCTGGCTCGCTCGGCGAGCTACTCGGTGGCGGCGACCGGCATCGCGTCGTGGGTGACGCTGCCGCTCATCGTGTCGACCTTCGGCCGGTTCACGTTGCTGGGACTGGTCGCGAACCCGCTCGCGGTGCCGCTGCTGGCGACGGCGGCCGTGCCGATCGGCCTCGCCGGAGTGGGGCTCGCGTTCGTGAGCGAGCGGCTCGCGGGCTGGGCGTTCCGATTGGCCGAGGTTCCGGTGGCCGCGGGCCTGGGCGTGCTGCGTGGAGTCGCGTCGGTGCGCGGTTGCGACGGCCTGGTGGCGCGCTGTGGAGCGGAGCTCGCGATCGCGGTGACAGCGACCGCGCTGGTTGCGCTGGGCGTGAGGTCGCGGCGCGTGCGAGCGGCCGCTGTCGCTTTCGTTCTCGCGAGCGCTGCGACCGTCGCGGTGGGGCCGCGGCTTCGGGCGCTAGTGGCCACCCGCGCGTCGACGGTCTTCCTGGCGGTCGGACATGGCGACGCCGCGGTGCTTCAGCTGCCGCACGGCGGCACGGTGCTGGTCGATGCGGGACCCGATCCCGAGGAGCGCTCCGGCGCTGGCCGCTCGATCGTGGTGCCCGCGCTCCTGGCGCTGGGAGCGAAACGCGTCGACCTGTTCGTCGCGAGCCACCTGCAGCTCGACCACGTGGGCGGACTGGCCTCGGTCCTCGACCAGTTCGAGGTACGCGAGATCTGGCTGCCGGCGCGCGTTCCCGTGCCGCGCTGGTTCGCTCCGGTGCTGCACAAGGCTCGGGCTCGGGGCGCGGTGATCCGATCGCTCGATGCGGCAAGCGAGTCGCGGATCGCCAGTGGAGTGACCCTGGAGGTGCTCCATCCACCTGCGCATTCCGAGCCGCTCTCCGCCAACGATGGCTCGCTGGTGTTGCGGGTGAGCGAGGATGGCCACGCGCTGCTCTTCACCGGCGACCTCGAGCGGCGCGGCGAGGAGCTGCTCGCCGGCTCGGGACGCAGCGCGCGAGCCGAGGCTCTCAAGGTGCCGCATCACGGCTCGATCACCTCGTCGTCCTTCGCGTTGCTGCGTGCGGTCGAACCCAGGCTCGCGATCGTGAGCGCGCCGCGCGCCTCGAGCACGCACCCGTCGCCCGAGATCGTGGAGCGCTTCGAAGCGCTCGGTGCGCGAGTGCTCGTCACCGGTTGGGACGGCGCGATCCGGCTACGCTGGGAGAAAACCGGGCTCACGATCGGTCCCGCGCTCTCGACGCAGCGCGCCGCCCCATCCGGAAGCCCGCGCGCGCGTTGACGAAGAGCACCTCTTGGGGCTAGGTTTTGCGATCGTCGTTCCCGGGAAACGACAGGAAATCGTTCAAGAAAATCGAGTGTCTCGCTTTCGGCCCGCGCTCCTTGGGCGTGTGGCTCGGGCCCTCCGTGTCGATCACCACCATTCGCGGGATGAGCGACATCCTGCCCGACGAGGGCGGACGATGGCAGTGGATCGAGGCGCGCGCTCGCTCGCTCTTCGGTGCTTTCGGCTACGACGAGATCCGCACTCCCATCCTGGAGCGGACCGAGCTTTTCGTGCGCTCGCTGGGTGAGACCACCGACGTGGTCGAGAAGGAGATGTACAGCTTCAGCACCGCGAGCGGAGAGAGCCTGACGCTGCGTCCCGAAGGAACGGCGTCGGTGGTGCGCGCCTACGTGCAACACGCGCTCTCGCAGCGTGCTCCGGCGAACCGGCTCTACTACATCGGGCCGATGTATCGCCACGAGCGCCCTCAGAAGGGCCGCTCGCGGCAGTTCCACCAGATCGGTGCCGAGGTGATCGGCGCCGCGTCGGCCGAGGCGGACGCGGAAGTCATCGCCATGCTGTGGGCGTTCTTCGCCGATGTCGGCGTCGAAGGCATCCAGCTCGAGCTCTCGTCCCTGGGCGATGGGGTCTGCCGCCCGGCCTATCTCGAGAAGCTGCGCAGCTTCGCCGAGACCAAGGTCGGCGAGCTCTGCGAGAACTGCACCCGGCGACGGCTCACCAATCCGCTGCGCTTGCTCGATTGCAAGGTCGAATCGTGCAAGGCCGCGCTGGCCGAGGCGCCGCTCATCTCGGGCTCGCTCTGCGATCCGTGCCGCGAGCACCACGCGGGAGTCGAGGCGATCCTCGGCGAGATCGGCGTTCCGTACGTGGTGAACCCGCGCATCGTGCGCGGTCTCGATTACTACGTGCGCACGGCGTTCGAGATCACCACCGACCGGCTGGGGTCGCAGAACGCCGTCGCCGGCGGAGGTCGTTACGACGGTCTGGTGGCGAGCTTCGGTGGACCCGAGGCACCTGGCGTCGGATTCGCGCTCGGCGTCGAGCGTTTGCTCGAGCTTGCCGGTCCCACGCCCGCCAGACCCGCGCCGGTCTTCCTGGCGAGCCACGGCGACGCCGCGCGCCGCGCGGCGATCGGTCTCGCGCACCGCTTGCGGCTCGGCGGAATGCGCGTCGAGACCTCGCTCGACGCCACGAGCTTGAAGAGCCAGTTCCGGCGGGCGCAGCGGCTCGGCGCGAGCGTGGTCATGACGCTCGGCGAGAGTGAGCTCGCGGCTGGCACGGTGCGCGCGAAGAACATGGCGACCGGCGCCGAAGAGGACTGGCCGCGCGAGCCCGGGAGCCTGCTCGAGCGGCTCCGCGCGCTTCCTCCGGCGGACGTGACCGTCGAGTCGAGGTCATCGGTATGAGCGAAGGTGTCACTCCGCGGGCCGCCGCGGCATCGGTGCCGCTTCCGATCGGCGTTTCTCCCTACCGCAGCCACCACCTGGGCGAGCTGCGTGCGGAGGATGCCGGGAAGAACGTGGTGCTCTCGGGCTGGGTGCACCGGGTGCGCGACCACGGCGGTGTGGTGTTCGCGGACCTGCGCGATCGCCAGGGCATCACCCAGGTGGTGTTCCAGCCCGACACCGACGCCGAGGCCCACCACGCCGCGGAAGCGCTTCGGGACGAGTGGGTGGTGCGAGTGGAGGGGACCGTTCGCGCGCGCCCCGCCGAGATGGTCAATCCCAAGCTCGCGACGGGAGCCATCGAGGTGGTGGGTCACAAGGTCGAGGTGCTGAATCGCGCCCGGCCGCTGCCGTTCCCGATCGAGGACGACACCCAGACCGGCGAGCCGCTGCGCCTCCAGTACCGCTATCTCGACATCCGCCGCCCCGCGATGCGCGACAACCTGCTGCTCAGGCACCGCGTGGCGCAGGAGGTGCGTCGGCGGCTCGACGGCTGGGGCTTCGCCGAGATCGAGACGCCGATGCTCACCCGCTCGACGCCCGAGGGCGCGCGCGATTTCCTGGTACCGAGCCGGCTCTCGCCGGGAAAGTTCTTCGCGCTGCCGCAGTCGCCGCAGCTCTTCAAGCAGGTGCTGATGGTGGCCGGCATGGACCGCTACTACCAGATCGTGCGCTGCTTCCGCGACGAAGACCTGCGCGCCGACCGGCAGCCCGAGTTCACGCAGGTCGACCTCGAGATGTCGTTCGTCGATGCGGACGGCGTCATGGCGGTGGTCGAGGACGTGATCGCCGGCGTGATCCGCATGGCACGCGGCGTCGAAGTTCCGCGGCCGCTCCCGCGTCTCACCTACGCGGAAGCGATGAGCCGCTACGGCTCGGACAAGCCGGACGTGCGCTTCGGCCTCGAGCTGCGCGACGTCACCGAGGCCGCGTCCCGCTCGGAGATGAAGGTGTTCCTCGACATCGCGCGCTCGGGCGGCCGCATCATCGGCATGTGCGTGCCGGGCGGCTCAGCTTTCAGCCGCAGCGAGATGGAAACGCTCACCGGCGTCGCGCAGTCGTTCGGCGCCAAGGGGCTCGCCTGGGTCAAGAAAGCGCAGGGCGCCTGGGGCGGACAGATCGCGAAGTTCTTCCCCGAGCCGGTGCGCGCCGACCTGGAGCGGGAGCTCGGCCTGGGCGAGGGCGATCTCGCCGTGTTCGTGGCCGGCGAGCGCAAGGCCTCGCAGGAGATCCTGGGTCGTTTCCGGCTGCACGTGGGCGAGCAACTGAAGCTCGTCGACCCGAACGCACTGGCACTCCTCTGGGTGACCGAGTTTCCC
>CAZYWA010000410.1:400-7517 GCA_964650975.1 uncultured bacterium | reverse complement strand
CCATCCCGCTCCACACCGCGCACTTCTTCATCGTCACGCCGTTCCAGGGCACCAGCCTCGCGTCCCAGTATTCCGACGATGTCCGCCGCCATGCCGGGAATCTCGAGGACTTCCACTACATCCGTGGCGCCACCAATCTGAGCGCGGTTTCCGACCGTGAGCTCTACCGCATCCAGCGGATCGCCTGGCTGCGCTTCTATCTGCGACCGTCGCGACTGTGGCAGCTGCTGCGGGCCTACCCGGAGAAGCGGAACCTGGTGGCCAAGGCGGTCCGGTTGGTCAGCCACAAGATCATCCGCAATCGTCGCCGGCCCACGCCGGCACTCAAGCCCGCCACCGCGCTGGCGTGACCGGCCACCGCCTCGCTTGCGCTTGGCTCCGCGGTGACCCCGGTCGCTCTGCTGACCGCGACGCCGACGCTCGGGCGCACGGATGAATGGCGGCGCCCAGGGCCTGATCTCCGGCCAAGACATCCTGATCCTGGGCGGCGGCGACTGGGATCTCTGCCCCCGTGAGCCGGATCTGGTCGAGGTGCTCGTGCAAGCCGGCAATCGGGTGCTGTGCCTCGAGTCGCCCGGGATGCGAAGGCCCGAGCTCCACCTCCACGATCTGCGAAGGATCCTGTTCCGGCTCGGCCGGGCGCGGCGCGGGATGCGCAGCGCGGGGCTCGCCACCTGGGTCATCGCCCCGCTCACGCTGCCCTTTCCTGATTCGCCGCTCGCGCGCCGCATCAACACCTGGATCCAGAAGCGTGCCGTCGGGCGCGCGATGAAGCAGCTCGGCATGACACGGCCGATCGTGTGGGTCGCTGGGCCGATCTTCGAGCCGCTGCTCGACACCCTCCAGGCCAGCATCGTGGTCTACGACTGCTTCGACGAATGGACCGCGTTCCCCGGGGTGGACGGCCAGCTCTTCGGACGCCTCGAGACCCAGGCGATCCGGCGCTCGCATCTGGTGCTGGCCGCCAGCACGCCCCTTCTCGAAGCGAAGCGCCCGCTCTGCGCGGATATCCGCCTGCTTCGAAACGGCGTTCACGAGGAGCGGTTCCGGGGGCCGCTTCCACCGGAGCCGGCCGACCTCGCGGCGATCCCTCACCCGCGGCTCGGCTATGCCGGAAACATCTACGGCCGCCTCGACCTCGAAGCACTGGGCCGCGTGGCCGATGCGCGACCGGACTGGTCCATCGTGCTGCTCGGTTTGGTTCGCTCGCCGGTCGATGAGCTCGCTCGGCGGCCGAACGTGCACGTTCTCGGGCACCGGCCCAAGGACCGAGTTCCCACCTACCTGCGCCACCTCGATCTGGGCCTCGTGACGCACCGGCGGGACCCGCTCACCGATCGCCAGGACCCCACCAAGATCTACGAGTACCTGGCCGCCGGTCTGCCGGTGGTGGCGAGCGATCTCGAGGGGCTCGATGCCTTCGCGCCATGGGTTCGCATCGTTTCCGTCGCCGACGACCTGGTTCCGGCGATCGCCGACGAGCTCGCCAGCGACGACGACCCGCGGCGCGGTGCACGGCGCGCGGAGGCCGCTCGCCACGGCTGGACCGCGCGCGCCGTCGAGCTTTCGTCCTTCCTGCGCGAGGCTCTCGCGCGCGCCGCCGACCCGACGCGATGACCCGGCGCGATCCCGCGTTCGTGGTGCTGCCCGCGGCGGCCGTGCTGACGCGGATCCCGGCCATGCCGCGCACGCTCTCCGACTTCGACGCGGCCGCCTTCGCCGAAGCGATCCGCGGGTTCGATCCGATCCGCTTTCACCCCCATCCACCCGGCTATGCCTTCTACGTGCTGGCGGGGAAGCTGGTGGCGACGTTCGGTCCCACGCCGGAGCGCGCCTTGGCGTGGCTTTCGGTCGCCGGGAGCGCGGCGACGGCCGCGGCGCTCTACGCGTTCGGACGAGCCCTGGCCAACCGCACGGTCGGATGGATCGCGGTGATGCTGTTCCTGGCGTCGCCGCTCGCCTGGACGTATGGCTCGACGCAAGGAACCTACGGGTTCGGTGCGCTGGGCGCGATCCTGGTCGGGTACGGCGCGTGGCAGCGCCTCTCCGGCCGCGCGCTGCACGCCGGCCTGCTGGGCTTCTTGGCCGGGATCGCCGCCGGATTCAGGCCCGACACGGCGGTGGTGGTGACTCCGCTCCTGGTCGTGGCCACGGCGCTCGCGCCGTCCATCCACGGACTTGAGCGCCCGCGCGCGCTGCTCGAGGCCGCGCTCGGCGGCACGCTCGGTCTCGCGCTGTGGATGGCACCGACGATTTCGGCCTGCGGCGGATGGTCCGCCTACCATGCGGCCGTGGTGCGTCAATGGGAAGCCGTGGCCTTCTCGAACGCGGAGTCGCGTTTCACGTGGCTGCTCTTCCGCGGGGTGAACGTTGCCAAGCTCTGCGTGTACGGAGCGTTCGCGCTCGGGCCGCTCGGCGCATTGCTTTTCGCCTGGGCGTCGGCGCGCACCGCTCGCGACGCCGCGATCGAGCCCGCCACCAAGGTGACGCTCTTCGCATGGATCCTGGGGTACGCGCTGCTCTCGGGGCTGGTGGCATTCGGTCAGCCGGGAATGCTGCTCACCGCGCTGCCCGCGGTCACGCTCACGATCGCGCTCGCGCTGGCCGGCGGATCGCGTCCGCTGCCGCCACGACGGAGCCTCGCTGTCGCGACCTGTGCGGCCGCGATGTGCGGCGCGATCTTCTGGTGGGCGCCCGGTCTGTCGGAGCGGGGCTTCTTCGACTCCCACGCCGCACTGCCGGCCAAGGTTCGCACCGAGCTCGAGCTCTTCACCCGTCCGGGGCTCGCGCTCGTCGACCGCGAGCTCGGCGGCCGGCTGGCGGCGATCCGCCGGGACTTCGATCCCCACGACACGCTGGTGCTCACCAACGCGGCAAGCTCCACCCGAGCGATGTACGCCCTACCCGGCTACCGAGTGGCCTGCTACTTCGCCTTCGCGGGTTTCGCGGCGCCGATGCCCTCGCGAGAAGTGGGGGAGCCGCGCGCGACGTGGCCGCTCCCGCCCGGATCTAGATGGCTCGTGCTTCTCGACGTCGACCGCCACGGGCTGGCGGTCGACGATCAGCTCGCGCTTCGCCTGCGGCTGCCGGCCGGCGGTCCTTCCGCGACACTTCCATCCCCCTCGAAGGCGGTTCATGCTGTGTCACTCGACGGGATCGGCGCCATCCGCTTTCGGAACGGATCGATCGAGCTGCTACCGAGCGCCACCGCCCTACCGTCCCGATCCTGATGAGGAGTCCGCTCTCAGCACTTGGCCGGCTTCTGGCCGTGTTGCCCTTGCTGACGATGGCTTGCGCGGCGCGACAGTCCTCACTCGCCAATTCACCGGAGGCCACCATCGATTCGTCGTCGATCCGCGCGCTGTGGAATTTCTCCGACCCGGCCGGGAGCGCGCAGCGCTTCGAGGCGCGGGCGAGAGAAACCGAGGACCCGGTCCGGGGAGAGCTCGAGACGCAGCTCGCGCGTGCGCTGGGACTGCAAGGAAAGTTCGCCGAGGCCAACACGGTGCTGGATCGCATCGAGGCTCGGCTCCCGGAGCCGCCCGACAAGCTGAAGGTGCGATTGCTGCTCGAACGTGGCCGATGCCTCAACTCGAGCGGCTCTCCGGACGCCGCCCGGCCACTCTTCGTCGAAGCGTGGGACCGGGCTCGGGCCGCGGGCATCGACGACCTCGCGGTCGACGCCGCTCACATGGTCGCGATCACCGATCACGGGCAGCAGGCGCTCGACTGGAACTTCCGGGCGCTCGAGCTCGCCAACTCGTCCCCCAGCCCCGATGCGCGGCGCTGGCGAACCTCGCTCTTCAACAACATCGCCTGGACCTATCAAGACGCCGGTGACTACGCGAAGGCGCTCGACTACTTCCAGCAGGCTCTCGCCGAATCGAAGCTCGGCACCGATCGCAATGCGACCCGCATCGGCGAGTGGTCGGTGGGCCGCGCACTACGCTCGCTGGGGAGGAACGCCGAAGCGCTCGAGATCCAGCTGCAGGTCGAGAAGGAATGTGCCGCGGACGGGAAACCGGATGGGGAGGTGTTCGAGGAGATCGCCGAGAATCTGCTCACCCTCGGCCGGGATCGAGAGGCCGCGCCCTACTTCGCCCAGGCGTACGATCTGCTGTCGCGGGATCCCGACGTGGCCGGGACCCAGCAGGGGCGCCTCGACCGGCTGCGATCGCTGGGCGCCGGCGCATCCGAGCAGGCGCCGGCCAGCACCCCATGAGCGCACGGCGACCGCGTGTCCAGACGCCGCGGGTGTCCGTCGTGGTCCCGGTGCTCGACGAATGCGGCACCCTCGAACGCCTGCTCACCGCGGTCGACGCGGCGCTCGCGGGCCGGGGTCCGCACGAGGTGGTGCTGGTCGACGATGGCTCGACCGACGGTAGCCGGGAGGAGATCGGGCGCCTGGCCCAGGCCCACGCCAACGTTTCCGGGGTGCTGCTGCGAGGCCATTACGGTCAGCACGCCGCGATCGCAGCGGGCCTCGAGGCGGCGCGCGGCGACGCGGTGGTGCTCCTCGACGCCGACCTGCAGAACGATCCGGCCGACCTGCCGGTGCTGCTCGACGCGCTCGATCGCGGACACGACCTGGTGAGTGGGTGGCGTCAGGAGCGCCGCGACTCGCTGGGGAGGCGCGTGGCGTCGGAGATCGTGCGCCGGCTGGTGGAGCGCGCCACCGCGGTGCGCGTCGAGGACCCGAATTCGGGGATGAAGGTGCTGTCGCGAGAGCTGGTCGACGCGGTCAACGCCGAAGGAGACCGGCGACGTTACCTGGCGGCACTCTTCCTCACCCTCGCGCGGAATCCCGTCGAGATCCCGGTGCGGCACCATGCGCGGTCGCAAGGCCGATCGCGCTATGGCCTGATCCAGATCCTGTCGCTGCTCTTCGACTTCGCGATCGCCTTCACCCGTCCGTTTCGATGGGTGAGCGGGATCGGAATCGGCCTCTTCCTGAGCGGCCTCGCCGGGAGCGCCGCCTACGCGGCCTCGCGGCTTTCGTGGCTCGATCACGGGATGCCACGGCTGATCCTGTTCCTGATCCTGTGTCTATCGGGCGGGCTCCAGCTGCTCATCCTGGGCCTGGTCGGCGAGTTCGTGGTGCGGACCTACCATCTGGTGCAGGGCCGCCCGCTCTATCGCGTCGAGCGGCTCGTCGGCGGTTCACCCCCGCCCGCCGCCGCTCGTTAGCTCGCGGCTATCGAGCCAGATCGTGACCGGTCCGTCGTTCACCAGCTCGATCTCCATCGACGCGCCGAACACGCCGGTCTCGACCGGGAGCTCGCGAGCCCGCAGCTCGGCTACGAAGCGCTGAAAGAGACCGCGCGCCTCGTCTGCCGGTGCGGCCTCCTCGAACGATGGCCGGTTCCCTTTGCGGCAGCTCGCGAACAGCGTGAACTGGCTGACCGCGAGCACGCCACCCCTCGTTTGCGAGACCGGCAGGTTCATCTTCCCGGCGGCGTCCTCGAAGATCCTGAGCGCCGCGATCTTCGCCGCGAGCTGACAGGCATCCGACTCCGAATCGGTGCGTCCGACCCCCACGAGCACCACCAACCCGGCTCCGATTGCCGCGGAGCCGGGGTGCGCGGCGAGATCCCCCGCCACGGCCGAGCCCGCCGCACGAATGCGCACCTCGGCCTTCGTGACCCGCTGCACCAGCGCTCGCATCGCGCACCCTCCGGGTGGTAGACCACCGCGACCTGCGGACCGGCGATCCGGCCCGGCGGACGTCTCGAATGGTCACCGGCGACGACTCGCGCGCACCCGACGCCCGTACCGGCCTGTGCGTGCTGCTCGGCAACCCCGTCGAGCATTCGCTCTCTCCGGCCATCCACAACGCGGCGTTTCGCGCGGCCGGGCTCAATCTCGCGTACCTCGCCTGCCGCGTCGAGGACCTGGGGAACGCGATTCGCGGGGTGCGCGCGCTGGGAGTGATCGGGGCGAGTATCACGATCCCGCACAAGCTGGCGGTGATCGAGCATCTCGACGCCCTCGATCCCCACGCTGCACGCGTGGGCTCGGTCAACACGATCGTCCGCAACGACGGCCGCCTGGTGGGCTCCACCACCGATGGAGCCGGCGCCCTGGCCGCGCTCCGCCAGTCGGGCGCCGATCCCCGTGGTCAGCGGGTGCTGATCCTCGGAGCGGGAGGCTCGGCGCGCGCGATCGCGATGACGCTCGCGAACGAAGCGCACCCGGCGTCGCTCACGCTGCTGGCGCGCGATCGTGGCAAAGCGGAACGGCTCGCGCACGACGTGCGCGCCGCCGCACCGGTGGAGGTGCGTGCCGGAGAGCTCGAGACCCAGCGGCTGACGGACGAGCTGCGCGACGCCCGGCTGCTGGTTCACACGACCTCGGTCGGTATGGCCGCCACCTCCTCGGACTGCCTGGTGCCGCGCGAGGCCCTGCGGCCGGACCTCACAGTGTTCGACATCGTCTACACGCCGCTCGTGACCGAGCTCGGCCGGCGCGCGATGGCGGCGGGCGCGCGGGTGGTGCCCGGCATCGAGATGCTGGTGCACCAGGCGGCGGCCCAGTTCACGCTCTGGACCGGTCGTCCGGCTCCGATCGACGTGATGCGGGCCGCAGCGCTGGCGAGGCTTGCGTGAGAAACGTGGTGCTCGTGGGATACCGCGGCACCGGAAAGAGCTCGGTCGCCAGGATCCTGGGGGAGCGGCTCGGATGCCCGGTCGTCTCGACCGATGCCGAGGTCGTGAGACGCGCGGGAAGGGCGATCCCTGAGCTGGTCCGGGACGAGGGCTGGAACCGCTTTCGGGCGATCGAGTCCGAGGTCGTCCGCGAGCTGACGGCCCGTACGGGCTCCGTCATCGACACCGGTGGTGGAGCCGTCCTCGATCCCGACAGTCGACGGATGCTCCGCGAGTGCGGCGAGGTTTTCTGGCTGCAGGCGAGTGTCGGACGCATCGCAGGCCGCATCGCGGACGATTCCGCCCGGCCGCCGCTCACTCCCGGAGGATCGGTGGTGGACGAGATCGAGGGGGTGCTCTCCGAGCGCGCCGAGCTCTACCGGGAGGTCGCCCACCACACGATCGCGAGCGAGGAACAATCGCCCGGCGAGGTCGCGGATGCGATCCTGCGCCTGATCGCTCCTACCTCATAG
>CAZYWA010000410.1:0-390 GCA_964650975.1 uncultured bacterium | reverse complement strand
CATAGCTGATCACTTTGATCAGGAATATTCACCGAACGCCTTCGACAAGCGAGGCTGCACCATAAATAATTGGTATTTAACATATTTCATCCATCGATCGCACTGGCATTACTCGCCTCGCTGAGTCGCAATTTCGACTAACATGATCAATTCGATCAAGATTTGACCCGATGCGCCGTGGCAGCTAGTCTGCCGCTCGTCCCTTCACGGAAGACACCGACATGAACGCTTCACACGAACGCTGGAAGGCGGCCCTCGCCGGCCGGATCGAGCCCCGGCTCGCCGACGAGATCGACACCTACGAGAGTCAGATCGAGGCGCGGAAGCACGGCCGAATCGACGAGAAGGTGTTCGCCGAAACCCGGCTGCGGCGCGGCGCCTACGGCCAGC
>CAZYWA010000409.1:0-7532 GCA_964650975.1 uncultured bacterium | reverse complement strand
TGGCGCCTCATCGTCCTGGACGGGGCGGTGCGTCCTGTTTGGGCCGGGATGGGACCGTTGCCTCGCATCGGCGCTGCCCGCTGATTCATCTCCCCCGGTCCTGGAAAATCGTCGACCGTGGTTATGCTGCCCCTATTGCGCGGGGAGGTCCGAGATGCGGGTCCGTCGGTTCGGCTGGTTGCTCACGCTCATGAGTGTCAGTCTCGCGATCGCCTGTGGCGGCGGAAGCAGTGGGACCAGTGGCGGCGCCGGGCAATCGATGACCGGCCGATGGACGGGCTCGGCGTCGGCGCAAGGAGCGAAGGTCGGCGTCGATCTCACGCTCGTCGAGGAGGCCGACGGATCGATCTCGGGGAGCGCCACCGTCGATCTCGGCAAGCTCGGGTCGGGGACCGGCACCGTCACCGGGACGCACTCCGATCCCGACGTGACGCTGATCGTGACCGCCACGGACTTTTCGGAGGTCGTCTACGAGGGCACCTTCACCGGTGCGAACACGGTCGTCGGTACCGCGACGAGCGAGGGAATCCCGGGCATCTCGCTCAAGATCACGCGGCACTGAGGGGATGGCGTCCTACAAGATCAACCTCTCCCCGCTCGCGAGCCCGACCGACGACCTGGAACGGTTGCGGGGCGAGCTCGCGGAGTGCGAGGACCGCGCGCTCAGGCTGCGCGCGGATTTCGACAATTTCCGCCGCCGGGTCGCGCGCGAGCGTGAAGGCGCGAGCGTGGAGGGGAGGCGAGCGGCGCTGGGCTCGATCTTGCCGGTGCTCGATTCCCTGGACCTCGCGATCGCGGCCGGCTCCACGGATCGCGGGCTTCTCGACGGAATCGTCGCGACCAGGAAGCTCTTTCTCGACGCTCTCCGGGAGAATGGCGCGGAGCCGATCGAGGCGCTGGGGAAGAAGTTCGATCCCACGGTCCACGAAGCGGTGGGAGCGATGCCCGCCGCCCACGTCGAGCCCGGCACCGTCGTTCGGGAGGTGCGCGGTGGATGGCGCCTCGGCAAAGACCTGTTGCGGGCGCCGCAAGTGATCGTGTCGACCGCGGGGGCGCTCGGCGATGATTGAAGGTTCCTGCCACTGCGGCGCGGTTCGATGGCGGTTCGACGGCACGCCGGAATCGGCCACGGCGTGCAATTGCACGGTGTGCCGGCGCTACGGCGTGCTGTGGGCGTACGACTTCGACGGAGAGGGCATTCACGTCTCGGGCGCGACCCGGGCCTACGTCCGGGGCGAGGCGATCGAGTTCCATTTCTGCCCGGCGTGTGGCTGCGTCGCGTACTGGCGATCGCTGCGCGCCGACGACGCGGGGCGCCGCCGCATCGCGGTCAACCTGCGGCTGGCCGAGCCGGACGCCGTGGCACGGATTCCGATCGACCATTTCGACGGCTTCGATCGGTTCGAGGACCTGCCGCGCGACGGCAAGTGCGTCGGGGATTACTGGTTCTAGACCCCCTCAGCCGCCGAGCACGCGCTCGATCTCGCGGAGCTCTTCCCCTGTCGAGAGGTTCGGCTTCAGCTCGCGCCCGCAGCGCTCGTACCAGTAGGAGGCATTCCCCGGGTCGCCTTCCATGCGGTGGACCACCGCGTGGATCCAGTTCGCGAGGGGCTCGTCCTCGTGGTCCTGGACGGCGACGTGCGCTGCTTGCCAGTCGCCGTCGAGCGCTTTCCGGACCCCCTCGATCAAGCGTGCCTTCAGCGATGCGTCCACGAGCTCTCTCTTCCCGCGTTTCGGAGTCCGTGTCCGGCGGCCTCAGCCCGGCCCGTCCGCCGGCACCGGGAACGCGAGCCAGACGCGGGTGCCCGTTCGACGCTCGGCGGGCGGTGACTCGATCCAGATCCGTCCCACGTGAAGCTCGACGACCCGCTTCACGATGGTGAGCCCCACGCCGCTGCCGCGCCCCTTGCCGTCGAGACGGCGGAACAGCCGGAACACTTGATCGTGAAAGGCGGCCGGTATGCCGCGACCTTCGTCCTCGACGAAGTATCTGAGCTCGTGGCCGGCGGGATGGCCGCCCACCCGGACGACCCGCCCGCCCTCGTCGCAGCCGTGACGGAGTGCGTTCGACACCAGGTTCTCGAACAGCTCGGCGATCTGCACTCGGTCCCCGAAGAGCTGCGGGAGCGCCGGCGAGACCTCGACCACGGCGCCTTTCTCGGCGATCTCCGCCGTGTGGTTCTCGATGACCGTCGTGACGATCGCCGCGACGTCCACCCACTCGGGCGCGCGCTCGGCGAGACCGGTCCGGCTGAGCTTCAGCAGATCGTCGAGATTTCGGCTCATGCGCGCCGCCGCGCGCTCGATGCGGCTCACGACGTCGAGCATCTCGGTGAGCTCGCGCTTCTCCGCGTCGGCATGAATCCAGCCCGAGAAGCCGGCGATGGTCACGAGCGGCGCCTTGAGATCGTGCGCGATCGTGTAGACGACCTCCTCCATGTCGCGGTTCTTGCGAAGCAGCTCGCCGTTGGCCTGTTCGAGCGCCGCCTCGGCGCGCCGCCGTTCGGACACCACCGTGCCGAGGAGCAAGAAGGTGGCGGCGATGGTCGCCACGAAGCTCTGCAGGGCGAAGAGGCTCTCGGAGAGTCCTTGACGGACGAAGGGGCCGTGGCCGAGCGCGGTGCTCGCGATCGCGATCGCCGACACCAGGAGCGTCGCGCGCGCGGCGCCGCGCTGGTCGAAACGGATGGCCGCCCAGATGAGTGGCGGCGCGAGCACGTAGGTGCTGCCGCCGAGGTCGAGCCGGAACACGGTGACGGCCGCGACGGTGAGGGCGACGATCAGCGCGCCCACCTCCCAGCTCAGGGGAGCGACGCCGCTCCTCGCGTCTCGTTTGCGGTCCCAGGTGAGCAGCACGGGCGCGACCACGAGATCGCCGATCGTGTCTCCCAGCCACCACGCCCGCCACGTGGCGGCGACATGGCCGGGACTCAAGGTTCCGCCCCAGCGCAGGCTCGCCACTCCGATGGTGGCGCTCACGGCCGTGCTCATGAGCGCCACGGGAACCACCAGCGCCAGGGCGTCCTGCAGCCGGTCGAGAGATCTGCGGAAGCCCGGCACGCGGTCGAGGACCAGCGCCCCGAGCAGCGCCTCGAGCGTGTTGCCCAAGCCGATCCCCAGCGCCACGCCGAACGGCGCGCCGACCCAGAGGTTCACCAGAAAGGCACCCGCCGCGATCCCCGGCCACAGCCGGTAGCCACCCACGACGAGCGCCGCGAGCGCGATTCCGGAGGGAGCCCAGACCAGCGTCGCGAAGCCGCTCACGGCTCCCAGCATCAGGCCGAGCTTGGCGACCGCGACGTAGACGACGGCCAGCGCACCGACCTCGCGGGCGTAGGCGGCCGATGCGCGCATGGGGGGGCTGGCGGGTGTGCGTCCGCTCGGAACTTTGCGCCGCGGACGCCCGCGAGTCGATCGATGGCTCCCGTCAGCCCGGACGGAAGAGGGTAACCAGGCACCCCCCTGCGGCGGCCATGCCGATTCCCACCAGGAAGCGCCAGTCGAGGGAGCCGATCCCGCCCGACGGCGGATGAACGATCATCGCGCCGATCGCGTTCACCACCGGCGCTCCCGCGAACACGATCGACATCACCACCGCGGGGCTTCCCTTGGCGCTGAACGCCAGCAGGACCCCGAAGGCGCCGACGGCGCCGGCGACGCCGGCCACCGTGGACCAGGTGATGCCCTTGGCCGGCAGGTTCCCCAGCGCGACGCCGTGGAGCTTGAGCACGATCAGCGGTCCGATCACGGCCACCAGCACGTAGGCCAGGCCGACGAACAGGAACGCCTTGTAGCGTCCGTTCGCGGGGTCGGCCATCGACATGGTCCCCGTGTGCAGCAGCAAGCCGTAAACGCCCCAGGTGAACACCGACATCAACGCGAAGCCGAGCCAGGCCATGATTTCTCGTCCTCTCCTTGGTATCTCGTCAGCGATCGTGAGAAAGCGAGCCGCGGCGAACCCCGGCGGTGCGCGAGCGGCTCGACCGGTGGCCTGGTTTCTATAGTGTCGCGACGGATCCTGGCCAGGATCCCGACCTCGAGGGCGGCGGTCTCAAACTTGGTCGCTGCCCACCGAGGGACCGGTGGGCCCCCAGGCGGAATCGCGAGGATGCCGTTTGGAGCGCGCGGGCTAGCTGATGTAGTCGAGGAGCGACTTGCCGAGGGTCTGGGAGCCGGCGCTCAGAGCGGCCTGGTAGGCCGTCTGAGTTTGCTGCAGGTCGGCGATGGCGCTCACCAGATCGACGCCTTGGGCGTTGTCGAGCTGGATCTGGAGGTTCGATTTCTGCTGGGAGAGAGCCTGGTCGGCGTCCTGCGCGCGCTTGAGCTCGGTGCCGAGCACGCCGCGCGATCCGGAGATCTGGTCGAGCGCGTCGTTCAGGTTGCCGAGCTGGGCGTTGACGGTATCCGTGTCGCCGGCGAGGACCGCGTCGCGGATCTTCACGATGGTCTGGAAGACGTCCTGGTTCGGGTCGCCGTTCCCCTGGAAGATCTGGTTGCCCGGCCAGCCCACGGTGACCTGATCGTTGGGGCCGATCTCCGCCTGGGTGGTGTCGGAGGTTCCGCCGTAGGTGGCGGCGATCGTGGATGCGGGAGGCACGGTGGCGGAGAAGCTGCCCGAGACCGTGAAGGGTGCCGTCTGGGTGGCGTAGCCGGAGAAGAGGTAGCCGGCGGTGGGATCGTCGGTGTTGGCGGCGGTCACCATGTCGTGGAAGAGGCCTTCGAGCCCCTGCGCGATGGCCTCCCGGCTCTGGGTTCCCTGGGTGCTGGCGCCCTGCAGCGCGAGGGTTCGCACCTGGGTGAGGATGTCGCTCACCGAGGCGAGCGCCGATTCGGTGCTTTGCAGGCGGTTTTCCGCCTGGCCGCGGGTGCGGTCGAGCTGGTCGAGGCGCGCCATGTCGGAGCTGAGCCGCACTGCTTGCGCCGCCGACGCGGGATCGTCCGATGGCACCTGGATGCGCTTGCCGGTGCCGATCTGGTTGTTGAGGTTCGCCATCTCGGCCGAGAGGCGCGCGATGTTGCGGGTGAAGGACGCGTAGGCCGCGGAAGGCGTGACTCGAATCATGGTGGGCTCACGGTGCTCACGGTGCTCGCGGTGCTCACAGCATGGCGAGGGTCGCCTGCGTGGTTTCGTCGACCGACGTCACGAACTTGGCGGCGGCCTGGTACGAGCGCTGGAACCCGAGCAGCTTGGTGCCTTCCTCGTCGAGCGACACGCCCGAGACCTGCGCGCGCTGGTCCTCGAGCGCGGCCACGAGGCCGCTCGCGTAATTGGCGGCGTCTTGCGCTTCCTTCGATCGCTCGCCGACGTCGGCCGAGACGCCGGCCACGTAGCTCGAGAAGGTCTGCGGAGCGGAGCCGCCGATCGACACGGCGGTGTCGGCGAGCGCCGCGATGGCGAGCGCCACCGAGTTGTCGCCGGGGTTTCCCGAGGTGCCGGCCGAGATGTTGTTGCTGTCGGCCGCGATCGCCGGATCGAGTGCGATGGTTCCCGCGGTGACTCCCGTCGAAAGGAAGAAGTCGTTGTTGCCGCCGTTGGCGTTGGTGCCGGGCGAGTGCAGAGCGTTCACCTCGCTCACCACCGACGCCGCGAGCGCGTCGAGCTGGCTCGAGAACGCGGGCAGGTCGGTGTTCCGGGCCTGGAGGAGCCCGGCGATGCTGCCGCCGGTGACGAGATTCGTGATGTCGAGGCCGGTGCCGCCGCCTGGCGAGACCACGTCGATCTTGGCCTGCGTCGAGCTCGAGAGATCGAGCGCCAGGGTTCCGGTCACGCGGTCGCCGTCGACCAGCACCGGACCGCCCGGCAACGACACCTGCACCGAGTCGTTGCCTTGGGCCACGACCTCGACGCCCACCGTTCCCGACACGGTTCGCAGCAGCTGATTCCGCTGGTCGATCAGGCTCTCGCGGTCGGCCGAGCCCTGGGGCGCGGCCGCGATCAGCTTGTCGAGATCGGCCACCTGCGAAAGCGAGGTGTTGGCGGCGTTGATCTGGTCGCTCAAGGAAGAGTTGGCGTCGTTGACGATCTGGGTGCTGGCGTTGGCGAGGTTGTGGAACGTCGACACCAGCGAGGCGGCCGCGGCCTGCACCTGATCGCGCTCGGTGCGGCCGCTGGGATTGCTCGAGAGATCCGAGAAGGCGGAGAAGAGCTTGTCGAGGCCGTCCTGGAGCTGCGAGCCGTTCGCGCCCTGGAGCAGGTCCTCGACCCGGGCCAGCGTGGTGTGGCGGGCGTCGGGAGCGGCGCTCGAGGCGTCGGCGTCGCGGAGCCGCGACTCCACGATCTGGTCGCGGATGGCCGCGAGCTTGAGCGCCGCGACACCGCCGCCCACCCACTCGGAGAGCACGGTGTCGAGCCGAGAGTACCCGGGCGTCGCCGAGTTGGCGATGTTCCGGCCCACGGCGCCCAGCCCGGCCTGCGAGGTGAGCAGCGCGCTGCGGCCGATGCCGAGCAGGCTGGCGCTGGTGGTGGAGCTCATGCGGTCTCCCTCACCACGGCGCCGGCATGGGCGCGAGCTGCGCCGATCCGGCCCTTGCGGGCGTAACCGCCGTGCGCGCTGGGCTCCGCGGCGAGCCGCTCGAGTGCATTCCGCAGGTCGGCGAGCCCGCGCTCGGCGAACCGGCGCTGGGTCGCCGCCAGGCTGCGGGCGCGCTGCACGACAGCGCGAAGGCGGTCGAGGCCGAGGGCGAGCCGCGCGTCTCCGGTGATGGAGGCCACGCGCGCCGCGAGCGCCCGCAACGGGCCGGGCGTGGCGGCGGAGCGGGCGGCCGGCAGCGAGCTCGGATCCGGAAACGCGGCGGCCAACCGCTCGGCGGAGGCCCGGAGCGCGGTTTCCTCGGAGTCGATTTCGGCCAGCACCGCGGCACGCCTGGCGGTCGCATCCTCAAAGTCACCCGGGTCGGTGGACGCGAGGACGCTGCGCTCCATTCGCAGCATCGCGATCAGCGCCCGGTAGCGCGCTTCCAGCGATGCGACGGTGTCGATGGTTTCGTGGAGCGCGCGGGTGCGCGCCGCGACTTCATCCATGTCTGGCCGTCCTTGGCCCTGTTCGACGCAACGCCGATTTCAGGGAAACAGGGGCTCTAGGCTCTACGCGTTCACTCGGTCGTGGTACCGGTGCTCGCCAGCAAGTGGTCGCGCAGCATCGCGTCGGCCGTGGCGCGGGGATTCACCTGGTAGCGTCCCGAGCCCACCAGCGTGGCCAGTCGCTGCACGTGAGCTTGATGCGCCTCGTCCGCCGCCTTGCCCGCGTCCGCGATCTCGATGAGCTGCGCCGCGGTGCTCGACAGGGTGATCTGGTCCTTGCCCGTGACGGCCCCCGTGCCTGCGGCGCGCGATCCGCGCCCGGCCGTGGCACTGCCCTGAGCCGGCACGGTGACGGCCTTGCTCGAAGGATCGGTTTTGGGGGTGCTGTCGATCTTCATGGTTCCTGCCCTTCCTTCCTCGGTTCCCGCCCTCCCGAAAGGGGCCCTCCTGGGCCATTCAGCTCGAGTCCTGCTCCATCCTTCGGCAGGTGGACGGTCGGACTTGAGTCGGG
>CAZYWA010000408.1:0-7550 GCA_964650975.1 uncultured bacterium | reverse complement strand
GCGATCAGCTCGACGTTGGAGCGGTGACGGCCGCCGGTCATGCCGTCGGCGACCACGGCCGAGAGCAGCGACTCGATCGCGCCCAGCATCGCGATGGTGAACGCCTCCGGCACCAGCTCGCGCAGCGTGTGGAAGCTCGCATGCGGCAGATGCGGGACCGGCAGCAGCCGTGGAATCCCACCGAAGCGGGTACCGATGGTCTCGACGGGCAAGTGGAGGGCCGAGGCCGCTAGCGACGCCAGCACCACCGCGACGATCGGTCCTGGAACCCTGGGAATGACCCGGCGAACCAGCAGGATCACCGCTACCGAGCCGCTCGCCAGCACCAGCGCCGCGGGGTTCCAGTTCCCCAGATGCTGGAAGTACGCGAGCCACTTGTCGAGGAATCCGGCGGGAACCGAATCCATGCGCAATCCGAGGAAATCGCGCACCTGCGACGAGAAGATGATGAGCGCGATCCCCGAGGTGAAGCCGGTGGTGACCGGATAGGGAATGAACTTGATGAGCGCGCCGAAGCGCACCAGTCCCATCGCCATCAGGATTACGCCGGCGAGCAGGGTCGCGACGGCGAGGCCGTCGTAGCCGTGCTTCTGGACGATGCCGTACACGATCACCACGAAGGCGCCGGTCGGACCGCCGATCTGAACCCGGCTTCCGCCCAGGGCCGAGATCAGGAACCCGGCGACGATCGCGGTGAAGAGACCTCGCTCGGGAGGAACCCCCGACGCGATGCCGAATGCCATCGCCAGCGGCAGCGCCACGATGCCGACGGTCAGGCCGGCAAAGAGGTCGGCCGTGAACGTCTTGCGGCCGTACCCTTCCCGCAAGCAGACGACGAGCTTGGGTGTGAACACGGTGGCGGGAATATGGCACCAGCGCGCGTCGTCAGTTGTCGTCGCCGGTGGCGGGCGCTCGTCCCGCGAGCTCGTCGACTTCGTCGAGCAGCTCGCGCAGGGCTGGATAGTCGACCAGGGCCAGCCCGCGCTCGAGATCGTGGCGCGCTCCGGTGAGGTCGCCGGCACGAACGCGCACCGAGGCGGCCTCGTAGAGATAGATCACCGTCCACATCTTGCCGGGATTGTGCAGCAGCAGCTTCTCGTAGGCGGCGATGGCGCGATCGAGCTCGCCGCTCGCGGTGGCCTCCTCGGCAATGTGCTGCAGCTCGAGCGGATCCTCGGGGAGCGGACGGCTGGCGGCGGCTGGATCGTCGGGCTCGAAGGTGACGACCCAGGGGTGCGCCGCATCGAGCCAGCGCCGGGCCGCGTCGCGCACCGTTTCCGGAGTGACCGCGCGAACCAGCTCGGCGCGACGGGCGAGCAGATCCGGCATGGCGAGAGCCGCCGCGGAGGCGACCTCGCCGGCGAGCGAGAAGTAGGGGCGCTCCGCGAGCAGCGGTTCGCGATCCATCTCGCGCAGCGCGAGTTTCTTCTCGCGCTCGAGCGCGCCCACGGGCAATCCGTTTGAGCGGACGTCACGAAGCGCGGCCGCGACCCGCTCGCGGGCGCCGCCGCCGGTCGACGAGACCACGAACAGATCGCGATCCACGCCGCTTCCCGAGCGCGCATCGAGCCGGGAGCGCCCACCGGTGCGCTGGTGCCCGAGCGCGGCCGCGAGCAGCTCGAGCGCCGTGCGATCTCGGATCCCGTCCTCGCCTTCGTCGAGGGCCGGTCCAACCCATGCGAAGCTCACGCGGCTGCGAGTGAGCGTCGCCGAGCGCACCACCGCCGAGCCGCCGGGGGCGTCGTCGGGCTCGCGAGGAATGGGCGGCGCGGGCGGCCCCGAGGGCACGGCCTCGAAGGCCGTTTCGACGGCGGCGAGGGCCGTCTCCGGATCGACGTCGCCCGCGACCACGATCGCCGCGTGCTCCGGGCGGTACCAGAGGTCGTAGAACTGTCGCGTCTGCTCGCGCGTGAGCTGCGGCGCCAGGGTGTGTCCCTCGGAGTCGAGCACTCCGGCGCCGTAGGGATGCACGCGGAACACCAGGCTTTCGAGCAGCTCGTCCCGGCGAGTCGCTTCGCTGTCCGTGGCCCGCTCCTCGTCGGCGAGGCGCTGCTGCTCGTGGGCGAACGCGGCGGGCTCGAAGGTGAGGCCGCGCATGCGGTCGGCCTCGTGGACCAGCACCAGGTCGAGCCGTGCGCTCGGGATGCGGCTGTCGTAGTAGATCGTCACGTCCTGGCGGGTGAAGGCGTTCGACTCGCCACCCAGGGCGTGGATCAGGGAGTCGTGCTCGCCGGCCGGCCAGCGCCGGGTGCCGGCGTACATCGCGTGCTCGGTGAGGTGGGCGATGCCGCTCGTGAGCGAACCCTCCATGCGCTTTCCCACGCCGGACACGACGAACACCGAGACTCGTCCCGTGTGGTCGCTGGAGTCGCGCGCGGCGAGCGCCTGCAGTCCGTTGGCGAGAACGCGGCGCTCGAAGCGATGACGCCCGACGTCGAGCGGTCCCGGATCGAAGCTCGCCGGAACGCTCGGCCGCGCCGTGACGGGTGCCGGCGACCGCGTCGTTTCCGATGGCGCTCGTGGCGCGGCGCCCGCACAGCTCGACGCCATCCCCAGCACGAGCATTGCGATCCGCGCCATCCGGGCCGCGGCGGGACCGAGCTCGCTCACGACATCACCTCGTCGACCGCGATCTCCGTCGCGGAGCGCTCGCTCGCGGGCCGGTCGTCGCGTTCCTGCAGCACCAGCCCCACGGCGACTCCCACGAACAGCAGCGCCGCGCCCGCGAGATGCGCGCGGGTGAGCGCCGAGCCGCGGAACGTGACGAACCACGGCGCCAGCGCGTGCTTCATCCAGATCGCGATCACCGGCTCGGCCAGGATCACCAGGTTGACGTGGAAGACGCGCACGTACTTGAGCACGTAGTGGAAGATCGTGTGGCCGCCGAGCGTGGGCACGAGCAGCAGCAGCGCGAGCGCGATCCACTCACTCCCGCTGGCACCGGAGTGCCAGAGCCTCGCGTGCCGCCACGCCAGCCCGAAGGACGCGACCGTGGCGCCGAGTGCCGAGATCGAGCACACGTAGGTGGTGAAACTCAGCCGCTGCCTCAGTCCGCGCGCCAGTGCGCGGGTGGTCACGATCGCCACGCACGAGGCGAGCACGATCGCGTCACCCCACAGGTGTGCCGGCTCGAACCGGTAGTCGTCCCACACCAGCACCACCAGTCCGGTCAGCGCGATCGCGATCGACGCCACCATCGACGGGGTGATCGCCTCGTCGAGGAACGCGGCGCCGAGGATCGCGGCCAGCACCGGCTGCACCACCAGGAGCAGCACCGTGCTCTCGTAGCTGGTGCGCTCGAACCCCATCGGGAACCACACGAAGTGCAGTCCGAAGGTGATCCCGCCCGCGACCAGCGCCCAAACGTCGCGCCGGGTGAGCGCGCCGATCTCGGCGCCCAGGCGGCGCGCCGCGAACGGCGCGAACACCAGCGCGGTGGTGCCGAGGCGCCACACCGCGATCGCCTCGGGAGGCAAGCCCGAGAGCACGATCAGGACCGCGGCCGAGCTGATCGCGAGGGTCCCGAACAGCAGCGCGGGGATGGGCGGTGGGCGCACGTCTTAACGCGTTGCGTCGTAGGAGGTAAGCTGCGTCCTCGTCGCCGAAGATTAGCCGAGCCGTACCCACGAGTCCGCGCGAACCGGCCCCCTCACGGGTCATGTCCACCGATCGATCCCTCGCCGAGCGCATCAGCGATGCGCTGCGCGCCCTGACCGGCGATTCGATCGTCGCGAGGCTGGGTGAGGGCGAGCCTGCCGGCACTTCCGTGGGAGGCGGCATCGTCGACGAGGTCGCCGCGATCGCGTCCGAGCCCGGGCTCTTCGAGGATGCGGTTCGCAAAGTCGCCGAGTCGCTCGAGCACTGGCGCAGTGGCCGCAGTCCGCTGCCGATCGTGCAGGAGACCGGGCGCGACCGCATCGGTGCGGTCGGCCACGAGGTGGACCTGGCGGTCAAGATCGAGGCGCTCTATCGAGGCGGTCCCGAGCTGACCGATCGGGTGGTGCGTTTCGCGGTGGCCGGAGCCGTGGTCGGCGAGGCGCGCACCGACGAGCGCGGGCTCGCGCACCTGGGCTTCCTTCCCACCGTGGCTGGCCTTCATCCGGTCACCTACGAGGTGGTGACGGACAAGGGCCGCGTGCTGCGGTCGCTCGAGGAGGGCGGGCACGGCCATCTGCAGGTGGTCACCAGCGAGCCGGTCGCGGTGGTCGACGCGGCGCTGTTGGTCGACGCGCCGGGCGAGACGCTCGAACCGCTGCGCGCCCTGGCTCAGCGCGGCTGGCAACTCTGCTACGTCGACTTCGACCCGTCCGATCGCTCGGCGGCGCTGCGCGCGATCCTGGAGCGCGAGCAACTGCCGCCGGGAGCGATGCTGGTCCATCCGACGGTGGATCTGGGCTTCAAGACGCTGCAGGTCGACTTCACGCCGATCTTCGCGAGCAGCACCGTGCGCCGCATGCGCATGCAGGGTGTGCCCGCGTTGCTGGCGGTCGCGAGCGAGGCGCGGCTTCCCGCGTTCGCGCCCATCGAGGGAGTCGTGGCGGTGCACCTCGCCGGGCTCGCCGAGTTGCTCGGCGAGCCTGGCGCGCTCGACGTCGTCTCCGGCCGCGCGCTCGAATTCGTGAAGCGGCGCGATTCCGCGGACCTGGCCGACCGCTTCACCCGGTCGCTCGACCTGATGACCGCGAGTCGCCTGGTGGCCGGGAACGAAGTGCGGGCCGAGCTCGACAATCGCCAGGCGCGTGAGGCGGTGTTCGCCGCCATCGAACGCGCCGAGCACTCGGTGCACGCCCAGTTCTACATGCTCAAGGAAGGGCGCTTCGCCGAGCAGCTCGCCGCGCGGCTGGTGGTGCAGGCGCGTCGCGGCGTGCGGGTTCGGCTGGTGGTCGACGCGCTCTACTCGGGTCAGGAGCTGCTCGGGCTCACGAACCCGGTGGCCAAGTCGCTGGCCGGCGAGCCCAACGTCGAAGTGCTGGCGAGCGATCCGATCTCGTTCAGCGACCGGGTCGATGCGGTGCGGCTCAAGCAGCGCGATCACCGCAAGCTGGTGATCGTGGACGGCTCGGTGGCGTTCGTGAGCGGCCGGAACGCGGGCGACGAGTACTACGAGAGCTTCGACGAGGTTCCGATCCTCGACGCCACGCCGAACGAGCGCATTCCCTGGCTCGACGCGCACTTCGAGGTGAAGGGCCCGGTGGTGGCGGACCTGCAGCGGGTGTTCCTGGAGAACTGGCGCCGCAACGGCGGGGCAGAGATCGCCGCGGATTCCACCGTGCTTCCGGTCCTCGAGCCCGTCGGCTCGAGCCGCGCGCGCATGATCCACCACGACGGGCTCGCGGACGTCAACGCGCTCTTGAGCTACGAGGCGATCATCCACGAAGCGCGGCACCACGTGCTGATCGTGAACGATTTCCCGGTGCTGGCGAGCCTCGCCGCCACCATCCTGCGCGCGGCGCAGCGCGGCGTGTGGGTGGAGTTCCTGACCGGCTGCGCGGTGGCGCGGCGTGCCGACGGGACGTTCTTCAAGGGGCCGCTCCACCGCGAGCTCTTCGAGTACATGACCAAGCGCCGCTTCGAGGGGCTGTTGCACGGCGGCGTTCGAGTGTGGGAAGTCCAGGTCAGCGCCCGGCCCTACATCGTCGCGCGGGGTGGCGCGGTGCGGCCCTACGTGCACGCGAAGATCGTGACCGCGGACGGCGAAGTGGCGAGCGTGGGCTCGGCCAATCTCGACGCGACCGCCTCGTACTGGGAGCGCGAGGTCAATCTGGTGGTCGAGGATCCGGTGGTGGTGGGCGACCTGGAGACACGCATCCGGGCGCTCATCCAGACCGGAGTCCCGCTCGATCCCGAGTCCGATTACTGGAAGCGAGAGGCCGCGCGTCGAGCGATCACCGACACGCTCTGGCCCGACATGGTGTACTCGTGATCGAATCGAGGATGGAATCGACTCCATGACCAAACCCAAACGGATGGCGGATTTTCGAACCGGCGCCCGCCCCCTGTCGCCGCGCGAGCGGCGGCGCGCTGCCGATGTGGCGCGCCGCGGCAAGCGTCCCAGCGCTCGCGAGCAGCGCCGCCGGCTCGCGTTGCAGCGCGCGCTCGAGCGCGCCGAGGCCAAGTTCCGCAGCGCCTTCGAGAACGCCGTCGAGGGCATTTTCCAGACCACGCCCGACGGCCACTACCTCTACGCGAATCCCGCGCTCGCGAGGATGTACGGCTACCAGACCGGAGCCGAGCTGCAATCGGGCATCTCGGACATCGCCCGCCAGGTCTACGTGGACGCCGAGCGGCGTTCGGAGTTCAAGCGCCTGCTCGGCGAGCACGATTCGGTGAGCGCCTTCGAGTCGCAGATCCGCCGTCGGGACGGCTCGGTGATCTGGGTTTCGGAGCACGCGCGCGCGGTGCGCGATGCCCGCGGCCGGCTGCTCTACTACGAAGGCACGGTTCAGGACGTGAACGAGCGCAAGAAGGCCGAGGAAGCGCTGGCGCGCCAGGTGGCGGAAACCCGCGAGGCCTACGACCGGCTGCGCGCCACGGAGGCGCAGCTGGTGCAATCCGAGAAGCTCTCCGCGGTCGGAATCCTGGTCGCGGGGCTCGCCCACGAGCTCAACAATCCGCTCACGGTGATCCTGGGCTTCGCCGAGCTGCTGGGCGCGCGCCCCGAGCTCGAGACCGTGGTGCGCGGTCACCTCGAGCACATTGCCCGCGCCGGGCTGCGCGCCAAGGCGATCGTCGCCAAGCTCACCACGTTCGCCGGTCTCCACAAGCCCGACCGCGCGATGGTGGACGTGAACACGGTGGTGACGGGCGCCGTCGAGCACCTGGCGCACGAACTGGCGCGCGGCCACGTGAAGCTCGCTTGCGACCTCGATCCGCGCTTGCCCGAGGCGTGGCTCGACGACGGGCAAATGCAGCAAGTGGTGGCCAACCTGTGCACCAACGCCGTGCAGGCCATGGAGGCGGGACATGGCGGTGGCACGCTGCGAATCCGCACCGGGCTCGCCGACGACGGCCGCATCGAGATCCGCGTGATCGACGATGGACCGGGGATCGACGACGCGGCGAAGCCCAAGGTTTTCGATCCCTTCTACACGACCCGCGAGGTCGGGCAGGGAACCGGCCTCGGCCTCTCGATCGCGTTCCGCATCGTCGAGGAGCACGGCGGCCGAATTCGCGTCGTCGATTCGGAGCCGGGCCCGGGCGCGACCTTCGTGGTGGTGGTGCCGGTGGGCGCCGACGTCGCGCCCGCGCCTCGGCCCGAGGTCATCGGCCTGCCCGCGCCCGCTTCTGTCATGGCCTCCTCCCGCCAGGAGCGCGACTCGGCGCACTGAGTTGCCCCGGTGGGCTTTCCAAGCCCCCCGCCCGACGAAAAGCGGTCTTCGTGGGGCCCCCCCCAAGTCCGGCGCGACTCCGCGCCGCCCGAGGACTCGAGTTTCCGGTTTTTCGGGGCCTTCTCGGAGGGTGTGGACAAAATCGATCCTTGCCCGGAGCGCTCCCGTCGAACCGATCTCGTGCCGTTTGGAGGGACGCGGTCCCTCGCGTCCGCAGCGTCT
>CAZYWA010000407.1:0-7554 GCA_964650975.1 uncultured bacterium | reverse complement strand
TACGCTGATCACCCTCCCCGCTCACGAGCCCCCCGGGCCACGGCGAGGTCTTACGGTCATTGGACCGATTCAGTGACAGTGATGAGATAAGTGACTAGATCATCGGTGAAACCTCACCCGAGGCGGCTTCACATTCAAATAACCGCTGTGATTCCGCAAAGAAACACTGTCCTCGCCATTCGAGGAAGGGGCTCTGTGTAGTATTCAGGTGTGGATGGAGTGCCGGGACTCAGCCCGGCACAGGTATCCACCAATGGGGGAGGCTTTCGATGGCCTCGAAGGAGTCCGACATGAGCGAACCAGAACTCGTTTGCCCCGACTGCAACCAACCGATAGCTCCAAAACTCGTTTGTTGCGACTGCAACCAACCGTACGATATTGAGGAATTCTTCGGCCTTGTTCCATGTGTAGACCCGACCGATTACCTGGCGTTCGAGAAGTGGTGCTTGCCCTGTTTCCTCATCAACTTCGGCGTCAACGATGTCATGCGATGGGTCGAGGGTGATGGTCCCCAGGACTAGCGAGGTTTGGGGGCCGTCTCGCACCTCCTTTTGAGGCCGCGATGAGTCCACCCGCTCTGTCGGTAGCGCTGGAAGTGGGTCCGCCTCGCACTCGTGGGGCTACGCGCCGGTTAGACAATCGCGGATGAGCCGTGACAAGTCGCGGCGAGCGCACCGACCGCTCGCCGCCCCTGACAGAGCTGCGCGCGCAGAGGTCGCGCGTGCGGTCGAGCGCGGCGCTACGAGGGACGTGGTTGATCAGGGCCAGCGCGGCTCGATACGACTCGCTCTCGGTCAAGACCGTGGAACGCTTGATCCGCCGCGGCGAAGTGAGGGCCGGTTCGCAATCGGGAACGACGAGGAGAAACTGCCGACCGGTGCGGACGAGCAGGACTACCGTCATTGCACTGAGCCGCCAGATATCGCCCGGCCACCTCCGACTCGAGCAGGTAATGAACGTCCTGGTGAACCGCTGGTGGTGTCGCTTGTCCGGGATCGCCGAGAAGAACAGGCTGGGTGCGAAGCGTCGGGAGCGTGCGGTTTGCCCGAGAGTGCGTCCGCCGAAACGGACGCGCGGGCGCTGCCGCCCGACTGCCACAAAGTCTGGCTCCTCTTCGCGAGCCGGGTCGTCGGCCCGCATCCGACACGGTCAGGTCGACGATCGGATCGAAACGAGCGACGACGCGATGTTTTTTCGCCCCATTTTTCGCCTCAGTACCACTTGTGCCTTTTCGCTGCGATCCATGAGGAATCGGAGTACGGCCGTTCTTCTGCAAGGTGAGATAGGCCTCGGATGCGGGGCGGCATTGACGACGACTACCCACCCGGATTTGGAGACCATCGTTTCGGCTTTGCCCCGCCCGACTCGGGCGGGGCACCATGCCCTCACGGGTGTGAAGCGACCGCCGTGGTCCTCGGCTTCGTGCGCCCCGCACCCTCGCCACGACAGCGCTCACGCCCTGCGGCTCTCCACGACGCCTGCCGGGAGCATTTTGGACTCGGTCTCTCCGGAACCGACGCGAGGACATTTTGCTCCCTGTAATTTGCGGAAGATTCCGCTTTTGGCGATCACTCGGACCAAGTCCCATGTCAGCCCTGTCGGAGGCGGCGGTTCATGCACAGCGTCGGAAAGGCGCGGCCGCGTCTGACCTCTGGGTGCCGTACGACGCTTCGCCTACCGACTCGGAGGTGCGGGTGGAATTGGGGCAGCATCGTGTTGCACAGGTTCTCATCGCCGCGGCACGCGTGAGCGAGTCGTTCCCTGGTCGTGTGTAGTATCACCACCATGAACGCGCCGCTGTCGATGGTCGACGCTGCGAGCCTCACGCGCATCCGAATCGATGCTGCGGAACGGGTGCTCATCGCGCTAGCGATCCACCCCGAGAGCCGTAGGACTCTCGGCCTCGTCTACAAGATTCCAAAGTCGACGCTAGGAGTCGTCCTCCCGAGACTCCTGCAGGACAAGAGCGTGATGAGGATCGAAGGTTCGACCCTTCCGGAGATGTACGTCGAGAGGTGGTACGCCCTCTCCGACGCGGGTCGCCGACGAGTCGAAACCCTCGTGATGAGCGCGCGTACGGCCATCGGGATGGACAGCGGTGGCGATGTCGACGCGGCGCGCGTGGCGGAGAGGGCGGCCGCCAAGGCCTGGGATGCAAGGGCTGATCCGCGGGAGGTATGGCCGGACATTCCGGCCTACTTGCGCAGCACCGGACTCATGACACAAAGCATGCGCAGAGCCTTCAGCAGGAGGACGTGCTGTGCTCGCGCGCTCGCCATCCACGCAGCGTGGCAGGCCGCCATCGCTGACGATCCTGGTCTGTTCGCGCTCTATGCGATTGTGGCGGCACGATGGGGCGCCGAGGAGCGCGCCCTCGTCGCCATGCGGACCGGCACCGCTGTTCCCCAGTGGGAACTCAAGAGACTCCGGCGGGGACGCCTCGTTGCCGGTCGCGAGCTCACGCCACTTGGCGAAGTGCTCGTGGACGAGCTGATCGCTCGGCTCCCACCGGGCGAGTCATTGGTCAGGATTCGGGAAGACATGGCCCAGAAGGCCGGCACCGGGACGCCCGCCTACCGCGTCATGAACCCGAGGGATCGCTGCGTCCTGGGGGCCAAATTCCGCCGGCGGCGCCCCAGGCCCGGCGCGCAACCTGGACCCCTGGATGTCGTCGACGAACAGCGCAAGGTGGAGCCCCCAGCCGTGGCGGTCTTGCCGTCGAGGCAGGCACGGCCATGGCCGAGGTGACGATGGTGCCGTCGTGCCAGACCGCCGCGGCGATTCCGGGCGCTCGTGGCCGCGTGTGGCAAGATTCGGAACGAGAAGGGTCCAATTGCGACCCTAAGCGTTTAGGGCCGTTCGCCGTCGATGGAGCCAGGGCTCTCAATTCGGAAGAATCGTCCGATATTCCCGCGCGGGTGCTCACGACGGGTTCGGCATCTCGTCGCTCCGGGACGCGTTCTCCAATTCGTCGAGAATGCGTTGGAGGCTGAGGATCAGTCGGTCGCGCGCCCCCGTGGTGGCCGAATGTCGCCGCCGGAACCCCGTGACGAATTCCTGAAACACCGCGGGGAGTTCATGAGGTTCCGCACGATGAGCCGTAAGCCTAGCCAGGGTGAGTGCAATCCCCGGAGCGCATCCTCCAGAGACACGCGCGTCAAAATCGGCGATCACCGAGCGGATGCGGTGAGCGAGCCTCGCGTAATCGGGGGTCGGAGTTCGGCCAAGGCGAAGCTTTCTCGCCAGTGCAATAGCGTCGCGCGGTGAGAGGGAATCGTTGCAGATTACGGTCACCGCGAGCGCCACCGCGGCCGTTCCCTTTGCATGCCCGAGGCGCCCGAGCTCCGCCAGCAGCGTCACCTTGCCCGGCGGGAGTTCCCCGAGCCCAGCGCCCTCCTGGATCAGCGAGCCGAGCTTCTCGCGGTCTATGTACCCGGCGCGAATGAGGTCGAGGAGCCAGAGGTGCCCTTGTGTTGCGTAATGTCGCGTCACCTTGGTCCGGTGGCCGCCAGGATGGAGATCGAGAGCGAACGGCGACGCGACGGGCCGCCTCCCGCGCCGGTGCCGTGACGCCTCCTCCCACTCGGCGACGTCTTGTTTCAGCGCTTCTATGCGCCGTTCAGCCTTGTCCGGATCGCCAAGGATTCCCGGGCGCGATCGCGCCTCCCGGGTCGTTCGCCGGCGGGTCGGTCGAGACCGTGAGGGCCGTGGAGGCTTCACGGCCGATTTGGTTTTCATCTCGTACCCCCTGGGACTCGTGGACCCGAGGCCGTCCTCAGCATCGGAGGTCGGCCAGCATCGTGGCGGCGAAGGGAACGCGCGATCACGCGGCCACCTCACCGACGACGCCGAGCGAGGCCTGGGTTGTCTCACGTGGCGGTCGGGCTCGGCGCGCCTTTCGCTTGGGACGTGGACTGAGCTCCCAACGGATGCCCTTGCGCCGGACCCGCCGAGCCGCCTCGATTTCACTCGCGGGCACGCCGAGCTCCGCTGCCACAAGCCGTAGCGGTGTCCAGACATCTCGACGAAAGGCCCACCACCGAATTGGATCGGCCAGGCGATAGAAGGTCCGGCTCTTCCGAGCACCGGCACGAATTTTCTCGGCCGCCCCGAGCGAGGCGAGGGAGTCGAGGATCGTCTGATCGGCCTTCCTCAGGCCATGGCTCTCCACCAGGTTCCCGGTGCGCATCTGGGCCAGGAAACGAAACGCGCGGATGAGGGTCCTGCGCTGGCGGCCCCGCTTTCCCTTGCCCGCAAGTGCTCGGCGTAGAATCCGCCGCACCTCCGGCTGTCGAATCGGCGCGGTGTCCAGCGTCCGCGCCTCCACGTTCGCCAGAGCGCCCCAGTACCAGCCAGCGACGCTGCAAATCGCGTTGGCCACCGCCTCGGTACCGCCAGATATCCCGTGCTCAATGATCCACCGGAGCAGAGGATGAGGCTTGCCTCCACTCGGCTGGGAGATGACGACCTCGAAACGAACGGCCCCACGCTCCTCGTCCCAGTAGAACTTCACCAACGCGTCGGGGCCGAGCTTGGCCGACACCCCGATGCACCGTCCGTCCGCCTCTCGTTTCACCGCTACCGAGAAGGGAAAGACGTCCTCCCACGCCCGGAGGTAGTGCTCGATCAGGGCGGGGCCGTCGGACGTGGGAATGTCGTGGAAAAGCTCGAGACAGAAGAGTTTCCGAGCACGCTCGCTCGTCCGAACGAGCCTGCGGAAGTCGGCAGCGCTCCTCGCGTCGAACTCCTCCACCAACCGCAGCGCGACACCGACGTGGTTGAGGAGCCGTGCCTCGTACAACGGCACATCCGCCAGGAGCGTGTCGAACGGTGGGATGCTCCAGGGTGAGATGCAACCTCGCCGTGAGGCGTCGACCTCATTGGCCTTGAAGGCCAGGTGGCTCGTGAGAATCTCCCGCCCGGGGCGTGGGAGGCGGAGATGAGCCCCCGACCAGCCTGCCGCAGACCACGCGTCGGTCCGCCTCGGGAAGCCGTCGAGTCTTGCCGCCAGGCGCATCACCTTCGGTGTGCTGAGTGGAGGTAACCCCCACGGACCATTCCGTCGGAAACGGAGCACCACTCCTTCGGGGCGATCCGCGGTCTCGGACGTGAAGTAGGTCCTCCTCCCCAGCCGTTTCTCCGCGTCGGCCTTTCTGATGAAGGGAGACGGATCGACCTTCGACTGACATCGAGCCTTCACCTGGTGAATGCTCAGCCACCCCTCCATCGCGCCCTCCGGAATGAGGACCCAGGAGGTCTCCCCGCCCCGAGGGCCGAGACGGTCATGATCCCGAGGGCGGAGGCGGCTTTCCTGGAGGGGTGACGAAGGGTCGCCGCGTCGGCTGGAGGGGAGGAGGGGGCCGAGATTTTCGGGTGGTGCTTCCAGTGGTAGTACCAGGCTCTCGCGCCAGCCGCGCGGCTGTGCTCGATACGCGTATCGGATGGGGTCATATCGGGAGGGGCCTATGGACCTTTGGCTTGGTCCCTTCGATGACGGTGCCGGCAATTCTCGCGATCGCGCAGACTGCGCCGCACGAGCCCTTCTGAAGGACTGGGCCGCCATTTCATGACCGTTCCTTGATTCCATTTTGTCATTCTCCGGGTTTTCGGAATTTCGCTATCCGCGGCGTAGGCGGAGCAGGAAGCGCCCAGGTGTATCCTACACAGCATCCCGAGAACCCTTGAAAAAAGAGAATCGCGATGATTCTAAGCGTCTGATTTGTCAGTCGATTTACGTTTCACGGAGTAGTCGCGTCACCGTGCCCACGTGTGGCACCTGTCGGACCTCGGGGCGCGAACATTCTCGCCCTGTGTATTATGCAAGAGGGCGCGTAGAGGCGTCGGCCTTTGTCAAACGGGGGGTGGGTATGCCGAGCATCGACTCACGCAATCTGGGTATTCGAGAGAACGAACGAGACGCGTCGGTCGAGATCGACGAGGTCGACGTAGTCCGACTCGTCGATCGCCTGCTATCCACGTCCCTCACCTACCCGGATGGCAGATCCATTTCCACGACCCGTACTGACATTCGGGCGACCCGGGCTGCAATCCTCCCCGAAATTCAGAGACGTGTGCGGGCCGCAATGGACCGCCACCCCACTGCGGACATGCACGGCGTCGTGAATGCCGCATTTGTGGGTGCAACGATGCGGTATCGATACCAAAAGGAGTCCGCGCTCCGGCGTCGCCGCGCCAACGCAGCGCTCCAGCCGCGTCGAAGCGGGCACCGGCCTCGGACGAGATCCCGATCCGGCCGGCTGACCCTACGGCGGGCGACGGGTTCTCGACGCGTCACGACGGCGGCTCGTGCCACTGCGCCACCCTCGGATGGTGGCGACGGCCCACCAGAGCCTCCTTCCGCCCCGTTCAGGGCGGCGCGCCGATACCCCCCGGGTCTGACGTCTCGCGCACCGAGCGCCGCCGGAAGGCCGTGTGCGCAAAACGGGGGCCTTTCGGCGACCTCGTTCGCCCCACATGACGGTGTCGCGCCGGTCACGGTAATCGTCGTCGCTCGCGTGGGCCGCCCTCTGCGGCTACGCCTTGGAAGCGGCGGCGAACGATGCACACCCGCCCGGTCGACGGATCGGCACGCCAGCCGCACGTGGGCCGCTGTGCGGGCTTCTGTGCCTCGCTACGAGTCTCCTGGCCCCTCGCCGCGAGGTACCCCGTGACGCGCCGACGCGCGCCCGTGTCGGCGAACGCCGGGCCGAGCCAGGACGAGATCGCGGCGGCGTTCGCGGTGCTGTTGCGCGCCGTGAACCCCCGACCCGACGCCGCCGACGGTCGGCCCGAGCCGCTCATGACCCGCGAGGAGGCCGCCGAGTGGGCGCGGATCCACCCCGACACGCTCGACCGGTGGCGCGGGCTCGGGCTCGCGAGCTACGGCGAGGGCCGGATCCGGCGCTACAGGGGCAGCGACATCCTCGCCTTCCTCGCCAAGCTCGAGCGCGAGGGTGACGACCTAGACGAAGTGAGCGAACGCGCCCGACGAGCGGCGCGAGAGATTCGGGAGGTGACGAGTGGCATCCATTCATAAGCCCGCGGGTCGGCGGCACTACTACGTGAAGCTCTTCCATCCGGCGACGGGCGCGCAGGTGAAGCGCTCGACTGGAACCGGGGACCTGCGAGCGGCGAGGCGCTACGCCGCCGACTTCGAACGCGAGTTGGTGGCGCCGCCGACCGAGCTCGAGAAGGTGTCCTCGCCGAGCACCGCGTCAGGGTCGCCGCCGAGCGGGCCGACGGTCGCGGAGTTGATGCCGGCGTGGCTCGATGAGCGACAGCGGAAGGTGAAGACGATTCGGAACGACCGGTCGCGCGCGCGGAACCACATCCTGCCCGCGCTAGGCCACCGGGCCGTCCGTGAGATCGAGCCCCGGGATGTCCGGGCCTTCATCGACGACCTGCGCGCGAAGGGGCTGGCGGCTCGTTCGATCCGAAACATCTGGACGCTGCTACACCGCTTCTTCCGACACCTCGTTGTCGGCCGGGTTCTCACGATTAGCCCGTGCCAGTTGGAGCGCGGCGATCTGCCGGCGATCGAGGACAAGAATCCGG
>CAZYWA010000406.1:0-7564 GCA_964650975.1 uncultured bacterium | reverse complement strand
TCGGAGGCGGCTCTCCGGCGAGCGGCACGGCCTCGAGCGAGAAGGAGGACGGCGCCTCGCCCACCAGCACCGCGATCGCGTGCTCGAGCGCCGCGCGCTGCACGCCCAGATCCAGGGCCTGCGCGCGCGTCGTGGCGAGCTGCGCCTCGGCCTGCACCACGTCGTCCCGCGACACCACGCCGCTCGCGTAACGGTTGCGCGTCATCTCCAGCGACTTCTCGAAGTCGGCGGAGGTGCGGTCGAGAAGCTGCACCTGCGCGTCGAGAGCCCGGAGCTGGAAATAGTCGACCGCCAGCTCGGCCTGGAGACTGAGACGCGCCCAGTCGAGATCGGCTGCGCTCGACTCGGCACTCGCCTCGCTCGATTCCACGCTGCGTCGCACCCGGCCCCACACGTCGATCTCCCACTGGACGTCGATCGGCAAGGAGAAGGTCGACGCGGTCGAGCCGCCGCCGCCGCGGCTCAGGCCCAGATTCGCCGACTGCTGCTCGCGCGCCACCGCGGCGCCCACTGAAACCTGCGGAAAATAGGCCGATCGCGCCGCTCCCACGGCCGCGCGCGCGCTCCGGTAGTGGGCCTCCGCCTCGGCGATCGTGGGGCTCGACGCGGTCGCTCGCGCTTCGAGCGCGTCGAGCTCCGGAACGCCGAACACCGTCCACCAGGCGCCGTGCGCCTCCCGGTCACGCGGCTCCGCCACCTTCCAGCCGCGCAGCTCCTTGTAGGCCGGCGGAGCATCGAACTTGGGCGGCACGTAATCCGGGCCGACCGAGCACCCGCATGCCAAGGCGAGCGCCGATGGCGCGATCCATCCGAGCAGTGATCTCTTCACGTCACGCGGCTCCCGTCACCAGCCGCGGGCGAGCGCTCTTCCGCAGCCCGCCGAACCAGAGACGCATGCGATCGAGGTATAGGTAGACCACCGGCGTCGTGTAGAGCGTGAGCGCCTGGCTCACGATCAGCCCGCCCACGATCGCGATGCCCAGCGGCCGGCGCAACTCGGCGCCCGCGCCGCCGCCCAGCGCCAGCGGCAAGGCACCCAGGAGCGCCGCCATGGTGGTCATCATGATGGGCCGGAAGCGCAGCAGGCAGGCCTCGTGGATCGCTTCGAGCGAGGTCTTGCCGCCGCGCCGCTCGGTCTCGATGGCGAAGTCGATCATCATGATCGCGTTCTTCTTCACGATGCCGATCAGCAGGATCACGCCGATCAGCGCGATCACGCTCAGGTCGGTGTGGGTGGCCATGAGCGCCAGGATCGCGCCCACGCCGGCCGACGGCAGCGTCGAGAGGATCGTGATCGGGTGGACGAAGCTCTCGTAGAGCACACCGAGCACGATGTAGACCGCGGCGATGGCCGCGGCGATCAGCACTGGCTCGTTGGCCACCGACGCCTGGAATGCCTGCGCGGTACCCGAGAAGTTGCGCCGGATGCTCGACGGCATGCCGAGCGCCTGGGCGGCGCCTTCCACGACGCCCACCGCCTCGCTCAGCGCCACGCCCGGGGCGAGGTTGAACGACAGGGTCACCGCGGGGAACTGTCCCTGGTGATTGACCGCCAGCGTGGTGGCGTTCGACTCGTAGTGGGTGAACGACGCGAGCGGCACCTGTTCTCCTCCGGGTGTGGTGACGCGCACCGACGAGAGCGACTCCGGGCGCTGCCAGAACTTGGGATCGACCTCCATCACCACGTGGTACTGGTTGAGCGGCGTGTAAACGACCGAAACCTGGCGCTGTCCGAAGGCGTCGTAGAGCGTGTCGTCCATGAGCTGGGGCGTAATCCCGAGCCGCGACGCGGTGGGGCGGTCCATGGCGAGGGTCGCCTCGAGTCCCGAGATCTGCAGGTCGCTGTTGACGTCGGTGAGCTGGGGGACGCCGCGCAGCCGCGCGAGCAACTTCGGCGCCCAGGTCTGGAGCAGGTCCACGGTGTCGCCCTGCAACGTGTACTGGTACTGGGCGCTGCTCGAGCGGCCGCCGATCCGCAGGTCCTGCGCCACCTGCAGGAAGGTCGGCGCACCAGCCACTTTTCCGAGCCCGCGTCGCAGGCCGGCGATCACCTGATCGGAGGAGATCTTGCGCTCGCCGACCGGCTTGAGCGCGACGAACATGCGCGCCGTGTTGCGCGTCGAGCCTCCTCCGCCGCCGCCGCCCGTGAAGCCGATGACACTCTCGACCGCGGGATCGTGCTTCACGATGTCCACGATCTGGCTGAGCTTCCCCTGCATCGACTGGAACGAGATGTCCTGCGACGCCTGCACCGAGCCGTTCAAACGGCCGGTGTCCTGCTGCGGGAAGAATCCCTTCGGCGCGATGACGTAGAGGTAGACGTTGAGCACCACGGTGGCGATCGTCGCCGCGAGCATCGTCCGCGGATGGCCGAGAGCCCACCCGAGGGTTCGCGCGTAGCCACGTTGAAGCGCCTGCACCGCACGCGTGCTCGGCGAGCCTCGCGATCCGCCGGCGTCTTTCTTGGCCGGGCGCAGCAGCGCCGCACACATCATCGGCGTCGTGGTGACGGATACGACCAGCGACCACAAGATCGCGACCGAGAGCGTGACCGCGAATTCCCGGAACAGCCGGCCCACCACACCGCCCATCAGCAAAATGGGGATGAACACCGCGATCAGCGAGGTGCTCATCGAGAGCACGGTGAAGCCGGTCTCGCGGGCGCCGCGCAGCGCCGCCTCGAACGGCGGGACGCCCTCCTCCACGTGGCGAGTGATGTTCTCGAGCACCACGATTGCGTCGTCGACCACGAAACCGGTCACGATGGTGAGCGCCATCAGCGACAAGCTGTCGAGGCTGTAGTGCAAGAGGTACATGACGCCGAAGGTGCCGAGCAGCGAGACCGGCACCGCCACGCTGGGGATGAGCGTGGCGCGGCCACTGCCCAGAAATCCGAACACCACCAGGATCACCAGCACCACGGCCGCGAGCAGCGAAAGCTCCACGTCGTGCAGCGACGCGCGGATGACCGGCGTCCGGTCGAGGACCACGGAAAGCTGGATCGCCGCCGGCACCGAGGCGCGCAGCTGGGGAAGCTCGGCGCGCACCCGGTCGACGGTCTCGATGATGTTGGCGCCGGGCGCCCGGAAGATCACCAGCAGCACCGCCGGCTTGCCGTTGGCGAGCCCCGCGTTCCGCAATTCCTCGACCGAGTCCACGACCGCCGCGACGCTGCCGAGCCGAACCGGGGCGCCATCGTGGTAGCTCACGATCACGTCGCGGTAGTCGCTCGCGGCGCGAAGCTGATCGTTGGCGTCGATCTCCCAGGTACGATCGCCGCGTTCCACCTGCCCTTTCGGCCTGCGAACGTTGGTGCGCGCGAGCGCGGTGCGCACCTGCTCGAAACCGATGCCGTAGCTACCGAGACTGGTCGGGTCGAGCTCCACCCGGACCGCGGGCAGCGAGCTGCCGCCGACGAACACCTGCCCCACGCCTTCGACCTGCGCCAGCCGCTGCTGCAGCACGGTCGAAGCCACGTCGTACATCTGGCCGCGGCTCATGGTCTCGGACGTGAGCGACAGGATGATCACCGGCGAATCGGCCGGGTTCACCTTGCGATAGAACGGGTTGCTGGGAAGATTCGCCGGCAGGTTGCCACGCGCCGCGTTGATCGCGGCCTGGACGTCGCGAGCGGCGCCGTCGATGTTGCGGTCGAGGTCGAACTGCAGCACCACGGCGGTCGAGCCGACGTAGCTCGCCGAGGTCATCTCGGTGACGCCGGCGATGCGCCCGAACTGCCGCTCCAGGGGTGCCGCCACGGAGCTGGCCATCGTCTCCGGGCTTGCGCCGGGAAGTGCGGCGGTGACCTGGATGGTCGGGAAATCCACCTGCGGCAGCGGCGCCACCGGCAGCAACCGGAAGCCGATCACGCCCGCGAGCGCGACACCCACCGTGAGCAGCGTGGTGCCGATCGGCCGCCGGATGAAGGGAGCGGAGACGTTCATGCGACGCTCGCGGGGGCGTGCTCGGCCTCGGCGTGCGGCGCCTTCCGGCGGAAGCGCTGCGCCAGACGGTCGAACGCGAGGTAGATGACCGGCGTCGTGTACAGCGTGAGCACCTGACTCAGGATCAGTCCGCCCACGATCGAGATGCCGAGCGGACGGCGCAGCTCGGAGCCCACACCGCTTCCCAGCGCCAGCGGCAAGGCGCCGAGCAGCGCCGCGAGCGTGGTCATGAGGATCGGACGGAACCGCAGCAGGCACGCCTGGTAGATCGCGTCCTCGGGGCTCTTGCCCTCGCCGCGCTCCGCGTCGAGCGCGAAGTCGATCATCATGATGGCGTTCTTCTTGACGATGCCGATCAGCAGGATGATGCCGATCAGCGCGATGACGCTGAAGTCGGTGCGGCACACCAGCAACGCGAGCAGCGCGCCCGCGCCGGCGGAGGGCAGCGTCGAGAGGATGGTGACCGGGTGGATGTAGCTCTCGTAGAGAACACCCAGCACGATGTAGACGGTGACCAGCGCCGCCAGCACCAGCAGCAGCTCGTTCGAGAGCGCCGCCTGGAACGCGTGCGCGGTGCCCTGGAAGCTGCCCTTGATGCTCGCGGGCAAACCGATGCGCAGCGTGGTTTCGTCCACCGCGCGCACCGCCTCGCCCAGCGAGGCTCCCGGAGCGAGGTTGAACGACAGCGTCACCACCGGGAACTGCCCCTGGTGGCCGATCGAGAGCGGGCCCGTGGTCTCGGTGACGTGCGAGATCGCCGAGAGCGGCACCTGTCCGCCTCCCGGAGAGCCCACGAAGATGTGATCGAGGGCCTCTGGATTCTGCTGGAACTCGGGGGCCACCTCGAGCACCACGCGGTACTGGTTGAGCTGCGTGAAGATCGTGGACACCTGTCGCTGGCCGAAGGCGTCGTAGAGCGTGTCGTCGATCAGCTGGGGGGTGATGCCCAGCCGCGACGCGGTGGCGCGGTCGATGGTGAGCGCCGCGCGCAGGCCGCGATCCTGCTGGTCGGTGCTCACGTCCGTGAGCTCGGGGTTCTTCTTGAGCTCGTCGACCAGCTTGGGCGCCCAGCGATTCAGCTCGGCCGAGTCGGCGTCCTCCAGCGTGTACTGGTACTGGGTCCGGCTCACCCGATCGTCGACCGTCAAATCCTGCACCGGCTGCAGATAGAGCGTGATGCCATCGACGGCCGCGAGCTTGGGAACGAGGCGGTGAATGACCGCCGTCGCGCTCTCCCGCCGCTTGGCGAGCGGCTTCAGGTTGATCAGGATCCGACCGCTGTTGAGCGTGGTGTTGGTGCCGTCGACGCCGATGAACGACGACAGGCTGGCGACGGCGGGGTCGTCGAGGATGGTCTTCGCGAGCGCCTGCTGACGCTCGGACATCGCCGCGAACGAAACCGTGGGCGGCGCGTCGGAGATCCCCAGGATCACGCCGGTGTCCTGCACCGGGAAAAATCCCTTCGGGATGACGACGTAGAGGAGGCCCGTGACCGCGAGGACCGCGATCGCGACCGCGAGGGTCGCGCGCTGGTGCGCGAGCACCCATCGCAGCGTGCTCGCGTAACCCTCGATGGTCCGGTCGAGCGCCCGCTGCGAGGCCCGGAAGAACCGGTTCTGCTCGCTCTCCGGGACGTGGCGGAGGAGGCGAGCGCACATCATCGGCGTCAGGGTCAGCGACACCACCGCCGAGATCAGGATGGTGATGCCGAGCGTGATCGCGAACTCGCGGAAGAGCCGCCCCACCACGTCGCCCATGAAGAGCAGCGGGATCAGCACCGCGATCAGCGACACCGTGAGCGACAGGATCGTGAAGCCGATCTGCTTGGCGCCCTTGAGGGCCGCCTCGAGCGGGTCCTCGCCCGCCTCCACGTAGCGAGCGACGTTCTCGATCATCACGATCGCGTCGTCGACCACGAAGCCGGTCGAGATGGTGAGCGCCATCAGGGAGAGATTGTTGAGGCTGAAGCCGAGCAAATACATGGCGCCGAAGGCGCCCACCAGCGAGAGCGGCACCGCGACCGCCGGGATCGCGGTGCTCGCCAGGCTGCGCAGGAACAGGAAGATCACCGCGACCACCAGCGCCACCGCGAGCATCAGCTCGAACTCGACGTCCTCGACCGAGCCGCGAATCGTGACGGTGCGATCGGTCAGCACCTCGACCTGCACCGACGACGGCAGTGTGCTCTGGAGCTGCGGCAGGAGCTTCTTCACCCGATCGACCACCTGGATGACGTTGGCCCCGGGCTGCCGCTGGATGTTGACGATCACCGCCGGGCGCATGCCGAGCCACGCGGCCTGCTGCACGTTCTCCGCATCGTCGACCACGTCCGCGACGTCCGAGAGCCGCACCGGGTTCCCCTCGCGGTAGGCCACGATGAGCGGCTCGTAATCGCGGCCGGAAAGCAGCTGGTCGTTGGCGCCGATCACGTACGCCTGCCGGGGCCCGTCGAAGCCGCCCTTGGCCTGGTTCACGTTGGCGGCGGCGATCGCAGCCCGCAGATCCTCCAGGGTGAGACCATAGGCGGCGAGCGCGGTGGGGTTCGCGCGCACCCGCACGGCGGGCCGCTGGCCACCGCTGATGCTCACCAGCCCGACACCCGGCAGCTCCGCGATCTTCTGCACCAGCCGGGTGTCGGCCAGGTCCTCGACCTGCGGCAGCGGCAGCGTGCTCGACGTCAGCGCCAGGGTCAGGATCGGGGCGTCGGCCGGATTGACCTTGTTGTAGATCGGCGGATTGGGCAGATCCTTCGGCAGGAACGACGCCGCTGCGTTGATCGACGCCTGCACCTGCTGCTCGGCCACGTCGAGGTCGAGGTCCAGGTTGAACTGCAGGGTGATCACCGAGCTGCCGCTCGAGCTCGACGACGTCATCTGGTTGAGGCCAGGCATCTGGCCGAACTGGCGCTCGAGCGGCGCCGTCACCGACGACGCCATCACGTCGGGGCTCGCACCGGGGTAAAGCGCCGACACCTGGATGATCGGGTAGTCGACCTGCGGCAGGGCCGAGACCGGCAGCTGGCGGTACGCGACAGCGCCGGCGAGCAAGAGCGCCACCATCAACAGCGTGGTCGCGACCGGATGCAGGATGAACGTGCGGGAGACGTTCACGGTTAGCGCCTAGGACTGCGCCTTCGAGTGTCCTGACGCCCCGGCCGGCCCGCCGCCCTCGCCGGGCAGCTGGACCTTGCTCCCGTCGCGCAGCGCATCGGCGCCCTCCACCACCACGAGGTCGCCCGGATTGAGGCCGCCGCTCACCACCACGTCGTCTCCCTGCGACACGCTCACCTGCAGCGGATGCAGCGACGCGACGTGATCGGGCGAGACCACGAACGCGAACGAGCCCTGCGTCCCGCGCCGCACCGCGCTCGCCGGCACGATGGTGGCGTCGCGCGCCACGTCCACGGTCAGCCGCGCGTTCACGAACTGGTTCGGAAAGAGCATCTGGTCGGTGTTCGGGAACTCGGCCTTGAGCCGCACCGTTCCCGTCGACGAGTCGATCTGGTTGTCGACCGTGAGCAGCGTGCCGGTCGCGAGCTGACGCTGCTGCGAACGGTCGAACGCATCGCACGGCAGCCGCTCGCCGGCATTGAGCTTGCCCAGGATGCGCGGCAGCTCGTC
>CAZYWA010000405.1:0-7592 GCA_964650975.1 uncultured bacterium | reverse complement strand
TACACGGGCAACGACGCACGGGTCGATCTGGTCGCCGCCGAGCTCGCCAAGCGCGTGGCGGACGTGCGTGCGGTGCGCGCGCTCGCGTTCTGCGTCTCGATCGAGCACGCCGAGTTCATGGCGCGGAGCTTTTCCGCTCGCGGCATTCCGGCCATCGCCGTGCATGGCAAGACCGCGGACGACGAGCGCGCGAGCGTCCGCCGGCGCCTGGAACTCCTCGAGATCAACATCGTGTGCTCGTGTGACCTCTACAACGAGGGCATCGACCTGCCGTTCGTCGACACGCTTCTCTTGTTGCGTCCGACACAGAGCGCGACGCTTTTCCTGCAGCAGCTTGGACGCGGTCTGCGTCTGTACGAAAAGAAGGCGAGTTGCCTGGTGCTCGACTTTATCGGGCAGCACCGCGAGGAATTCCGGTTCGAGTCGCTCTATGCGGCGATGACCGGCATCCCGCGGGCGCGGCTGCGCCAAGCGGTGGAAGCCGGCTTTCCTTACCTCCCGAGCGGATCCGTGCTGCAACTCGATTCCGTCGTGAGGGAGCGCGTGTTGCACTCCCTCAAGCGTGCGCTCGCCACCGCCGCATCGCTGGCCCGCGATCTACGCGAGCTGGCCGGGGCCGCACCAGGGATCACGCTGGGACGGTTCCTCGAGGAGACCGGAAGGGATCTCGACGACGTGTACGAGCGAGGTGGCGGATGGACCTCGCTACGAGCGGCGGCGGGATTGGTCCGTGAGACGGACGACGCGACGAAGGACCTGAGCCGCCGGCTGGGATGGCTTCGGCACGTCGACGAGCCCGCACGTCTTCGGAGCTGGCGCGAGGAGCCGAGTGGAAGCGACACGAGCGCGCGGCGCCTGACGATGCTGGCGTTCCAGCTCGAACACCGGGGCGTCGTGCGCGAGCCACGCGAGACCGTGGCCTGGCTGCGAAGCTCGCCCGCCATCACGCAAGAGCTGGGCGAGCTGGCGGATGTCCTCGAGGACCGCATACCACTGGCGACTGACGTGTACCCGATCGCCGAATGGCCACTCGCGCTTCACAGGCATTACCGGCGGCGCGAGATCGTCGCCGCGGTCGGCTCCGTGAAAGCAGGCGAGAAGGGCGCAACGCCGCAAGGTGGGATCCTGAAGCTCGCAGGCGAACGAGAGCTGCTCCTCGTCACCCTCGACAAGTCGGGGAGCTCCTTCTCGCCCACGACTCGTTACCGCGATTACGCGATCAGCAAATCGCTTTTCCACTGGGAAACGCAGGTACCGGCGAGTGTGAATCGCCCGACCGGGCGTCGCTACCTGGACAGCCCGGACAACGGATGGTCGTTCTACCTGTTCGTGAGGACGGATCCGGATGCGCCGTACGTGTTCTTGGGGCCGGTGCGCTTCCGTGAAGCAAGTGGCGACCGGCCCATCGGGATCACGTGGGAGCTCGAGACGCCGATGTCCGCCGCGTTGTTCGATCGCTTCGCAACGCTGGTTCAGCCCTGACAGCCTCCGACCCCTAGCTCGCACCGCGTACGCGCTGACTGGCCCAACGAGGTGTGGGCCTCCACGAGAGCGTCGAGGTCGAGTGCGAAGATGCTCGCTCGGATCGCGCAGAACGCCGCGCTCACACCCGACGATCTCTGAGCGCCACGGCCGCGCTCCCCGCATTTCAGCGGGCTCAAGTCACCCGACTCGAAGTCGTCGCCGAAGACGAGCCCGATCTCGATCGAGCTCGTCGCGAGCGTCACTTTGGAGCGGAGCCACGCGGCCTCAGCCGCCTCCCCGCCCACCCACTCCCTCATTGTCGGTGCAGCGTGAGCGGCGCGGACGCGAGGCCGGCGACGGCGACTGTGCCGTTGATGGTGTTGTCGCCGGAGAAGGTGCCGTCGTAGGTGCCTTGGAATTTGTCGATCTGGGCGGTCAGGTGAACGTCCGGATGGTCGTGGGTGCCGTGGACGGGGCCGCTCAGCGTGCCGAACTTGCCGAGGTCGAACGTGGCGTCGCCGGACAGGCTGCCGTCGTCCGCCTCGTCGATGCTGAGGCTGACCGAGGCGTCGACGCCCGACACGGTGGCCTTGCCGCTCCACTTGCCGGTCATGCTCGGCACGGTCGGCACGGGCACGGCGCTCGCGGTGACGACGACGGTGTCGGGGAGGCTCGCGGTCGCGCCATCGGTGACGATGAGCTGGACGACGTAGTCACCGTCGACGTCCGCCACGAACTGCGGTGACGCGGCGGTGGCATCGGCGATCGCCGCGGCGCTGCCGTCGGGCTTCGACATCATCGACCACTGGAACGTGAGCTGATCGCCTTCGGGGTCGCTGCTCGCGCCGCCGTTCAGCGTGACGGTCGCGCCGGTCTGCACGGATTGGTCCGGTCCGGCGTTCGCCACCGGCACGCCGTTCGCGGCGATCGCCGTCACCATCATCACGTCGGGCGTGCTCAGGTCAGTGCCATCGCCGACCAAGAGCTCGATCGTGTACTGGCCGGCCACGTCGGCGAGGAAGAGCGTCGTCGGGCTGTAGGGGGCCTTGATGCCCGCGATGCTGCCCTCGGGTCGCGACGTGATCGACCACACGTAGGTGATCGGATCGCCGTCCGCGTCGCTGCTGGCACTACCGTCGAGGTTCACTACCGTGCCCACCGCCACGCTCTGGTCGGGGCCGGCGTTGGCGGTTGGCGCATGGTTCGACTGGGTCGCCGTGACCGCGACCTGGTCGGCCGCGCTGTCGAGGTTTCCGTCGCTCACGACCAGCTGGAGCTCGTAGGTCCCTGCCTGGTCCGCGGTGAACGTGGGCCGCGGCGCGGTCGAGCTCGAGAGCTGCGCGCTGCTCCCGTCCGGCTTCGAGACGAAGGTCCACGCGTAGGTGATCGGCTGCCCTGCGGGATCGGCGCTCTCGGAGCCATCGAGGGTCACCGCTGCGCCCGTCGCCACCGACTGGTCGCGTCCGGCATTCGCCACCGGCGGCTGCTGCTGGGGCTGCGGCTGCGGCTGCGGCGACGAGGACGAATTCGACGACGAGCCGCACCCGGCCGCGAACGACAGGATCGAGCCGAGAACCACCGCCAGGCCGAGCTTGCGCATGAAACGACGCCTCCGATCGAGGAGCATGGTGAGCCAGCGTGTCACACGTCCGGGCACGCGCGAACTCTACGCTCTCGAAGACCTGCGCCGATTCCCAGCCACTGCCAGGGGCTGGCGCGGCGTGAAGCTCAGCGGCGGCGGGTGAGCCAGTAGCCGGGGCGCTGCTTGGCGTGCGCGATGGCGGTGATCTCGATCGAGTCGTCGGCGAGCAGCCGGTAGAAGACGACGTACGGGAAACGCTGGAGGACGTGCCGCCGGTAAGGTCGATCCTGATGCCAAAGCGGGGATGCTTCCGGTCGCTCGCAGATCTGCGCCAGCGCGGTGTCGACCGTGCGACGAAGTCGATGCCAAGCCCGGATCGTCGACTCTCGTACCACGCGGCTGCTGCGTCGAACTCTTCGCTCGCGCGAGTGAGGAAGCGGATCGTTCGGGTCACCGCGGCCCAAGACGTGCGAGGACACGCTTGCGCACATCCGCCCATTCCTCGAGGGCGAGCTCGCCGCGGTCGGCGGCTGCGGCGCGGCGATCAAGCTCTTCGAGCCAGAGCCGATCCCAATCCGGATCTCCAGGTCCCTCGACACTGGCGAGGATCTCCGATGCGAGCTGCAAGCGCTCCTGCTCGGGAAGCGCCAGAGCCTCGGTGAGAATCTGCGGCGCCGTTCTACTCATGATGCGATCCTACCCCGCCGTCGCGTTGCTGACGAGGTGACCGGGTCGTGGGTTGGTTCGACGCTACTGGACGTCACATCACGCGGATGAGCAAGAGGCTCAGCCCCGCGAGCACCACCGTGGAGAAGACGCCGACGTAAAACGCGGTGAGCCCCGTCGCGAGCAGCCCGCGCAGGTGCACGCCGAGGCCGACGCCGGCCATGGCCATCGTGGTCAGGAAGCCGGCCGCGGTGGTGACGATCTGGCTCATCGCGAGGTCGTGCGATCCCGCTTTCCAGAGGAAGCTTTCCTTCAGGTGCACCGTGAAGTCGGGCAGCAGGTTGAGCGTGTTCGCGAGCGCCACCGCGAGGAAGCCCAGGATGAAGGGCGGGAAGAGCGTGGTGAGCGGCGTGCGCCGCGCGACGTAGGCCTCCTCGTGCCGTCGCTTCTCGCGGGCGTGCCAGAGGCCGAGCACCACCACGAGCGGTGCCAGCAAGAGCACGCGCACCAGCTTCACGACCACGGCCACTTCGGCCGCTTGGGGTCCGTAGGCCACGGCCGCCGCGACGACCTGCGGGGTGGCGTGGATCGCCGAGCCCGCCCACACGCCGAAGTCCTGTTGCGAGAGGCCGAGTGCGTGCCCGAGCAACGGGAACACCACGATCGACACGAGGCCGAGCACGGTGACGGTGGTGATCGCGAACGCCGTGTCGTTGTCGTCGGCCTCGATGACGGGCGCCGCGACGGCGATGGCGGTCCCGCCGCAGATCGCGGTCCCGACGCCGATCAGGAGCCCGAGGTTCCGGCGCACACCGAGGCGCCCGCACAGCCACACGGTGAGCGACATCGCGACGACGATGCCGGTCACGCTCACGACCAGCGAGTGGCCGGAGGTCCGCAGCACGTCGAAGAAGTCGAGGCGGGCGCCCATCAGCACGATCGCGAAGATCAGCACCCGGTGAACGGCGTACTGGACGCCAGGGCCGAAGAGCGCGGGCAGGGTGAAGGCGTTCCGGAGCACGACGCCGATCAGGATCGCGAGCAGCACCTCGTCGATCGGATGCTTGCCGCCCGCGCCGACGGTGAAGGGCGGGAAGGGCAGGTGGGCGATCCAGGAGGCGGCGACGGCGATCGCGAGTGTCAGGGCGAGGCCCGGAACGCGCGAGGGCTTGGGGGCGGCTGTCATCGAAGAGGAACGTCGGAGAGCTGCGGTCCCTCGCAGCCGGAGCGTCCGCATCGGAGAAGACGCCTGCGGACGCGAGGGACCGCGTCCCTCCGTGAGCGCACCCGGGAGGCTCGAGCCGCCATCAGATGATGAAGTCGAGGCCGGCGAGGGGCGGCTCTCCGGTTTCGACGCTCACGTAGCGTTCCCAGCCGTCGGGGACGACGGTGACCACGCGGCGTCCGGTGCCGAGGCGCTTCGCCACCTCTACCGCGGCCCACACGGCGGCGCCCGCCGAGATGCCGGCCGAGATGCCTTCTTCCCGCGCCAGCCGCCGCGCGGTTTCGAGGGCCGTGGTGTCGCTCACGGCGATGACTTCGTCGATCACGGCGCGCGCCAGCACGGAAGGTACGAACCCGGCGCCGATTCCCTGGATCGCGTGTGGTTGTGGCGCGCCGCCGCGGAGCACGCTCGACCGTTCGGGCTCGACCGCCACCACGAGGATCCCCGGCAGCTCGCGCTTCAGCACCTCGCCCACGCCCGTGATCGTGCCGCCGGTTCCCACACCGGCCACGAACGCGTCGATGCGCCGATCGGTGGCGGCGAGGATCTCGCGCGCCGTGTGCTGCCGATGGGTCTCGGGGTTGGCGGGGTTGTCGAACTGCTGCGGCATGAAGCAGTGCGGCTGCTCGGCCGCGATCTGGCGCGCGCGGTCGATCGCGCCTTGCATGAGCTTCCGCGCGGGCGTGAGCACCACCTGCGCGCCGTAGTGCTCGAGCAACTGGCGGCGCTCGAGGGAGCTGTCGTCGGGCATCGTGAGGATGAGCCGGTAGCCCTTCACGGCCGCGACCAGCGCCAGGCCGATGCCCGTGTTGCCACTGGTCGGTTCGACGATCGTGTCGCCTGGTCGCAGCCGGCCGCTTCGCTCGGCGTCCTCGACGAGCGCCAGGGCCACGCGGTCCTTCACGCTGCCAGCGGGGTTTAGCGACTCGAGCTTGAGGACCACCTCGGCGGCGCCCGCGGGCGCGTGGCGCAGGCGCACCATCGGCGTGTGGCCGATCAGGTCGAGCACGGAATCGGCGATCGACTCGCTCATCGCGCGGCAATGCTAGCCGAAGGCGGGAAAGGGAACGAGCGACGGAACGACGCGGCGGGCGGGTAGTGGACCAGCCCGTTCGTTACGGCCGGCCGCGCGGGAGCGCGATCCTCGGAACGGCGGTCCGGGCGGCGTGCGAGGGCGCCATCGGAATGGGCTGTGGAGGGCACCGCTCCGCGGCGCCGGCTCTTGCGCTCGAACGGAGGACGGTGCCGCATCCTGCCGTGGATACTCGAGCTTTCGCGCCTTCCGGACGATGTTCCAGGGCCGGCTGATGGTGGGCCTGGGTCAACAGCCTGGGCCAAGAGGCACCCCCGCGGGCGGGCGGGGGCGGCGCGCTGCCGCTCCCTCGCGGGTGGCCGCCGCTGGGCGCATTTCAGCGCCGGGGCCCCGCCGAGCAGCGACTTGGTTTGCGAGTGCCAGGGGAGCGATGGTAGCGTGCGTTGGGGTACGCATCGTTCCTGATCGTCAGTCGATGGGGAGCGTGGTGCGCAAGCCCAGAAAAAAAAGCAGACCTAACGCCTTGAGCCCCGCGGTCGCGGCCACCGTTCCGCGCCCGGGAGCAGAGGGAGATCGTCGATGAAGGTCGTATTCCCCTACGACACCCGGTACCACTACAACGTGCAACCGCTTGGTGTGCGGATCATCTCGACCGTGCTCAAGGAAGCCGGTCACGAGGTCGAGGTCTGCGAGTCACAGCCTGGTCCTCTGGACGAGGTCCTGAGCCATTCAGACCCGAAGAACACCATCCTCGCGCTCAGCTCGACGACGGCGATGGCGCAGTTCTACCTGTCGCTCGCGATCGAGGCGCGGAAGAAGCACAACGTCTTCACGGTCATGGGTGGCGTCCACGTCACCTACTACCCGGAGACCGTGCGCATCGACGGCGTCGACGGCATCTGCATGGGGGAGGGCGACTTCGCGCTGCTCGACCTCATCCAGGCCATGGAAAAGGGCGACGATTACACGAAGATCCCGAACTGGTGGATCAAGGACCCGTCGGGCACGATCCACAAGAATCCGCTGCGGCCGCTCATCATGAATCTCGATGAGATTCCGTTCGCGGATCGCACGATCTTCGCCACGAAGAACCATGTCTCGGACGTCATGATGACGTCTCGAGGCTGTCCGTATAAGTGCACGTACTGCTTCAATCACTCGTACAACCAGATCTACGGCTCGCGGAAAGCCGAGCTGCGCTACCGGAGCGTCGACAACGTCATCGAGGAGGCGAAGCGCATCAAGGCGCACACCCCCGACGCGTACATCGACTTCGTCGACGACATCTTCATCATGAACCGCGAGTGGTTCGAGGAGTTCGCGCCCCGCTACAAGAAGGAAGTGAACGTTCCGTACGTGTGCAACATCCGCGCGAACTACATCACCCCGGAAGTGGCTCGCCTGATGAAGGAGTCGAACTGCTTCACGGCGGCCCTCGGGATCGAGGCCGGCAACGACACGCTCCGCAACAAGGTGCTGCTGCGCAACATGTCGAAGAAGAAGATCATCGAGTGCTGCGAGGAGCTGCGCAAGAACGACATCCGGTTCTGGACCTACAACATCGTGGGGTGCCGAGCGGGTCGAGCCAGTCGGAGAGCCGCGTGGAGCGGGTACCGCCTCCC
>CAZYWA010000404.1:0-7608 GCA_964650975.1 uncultured bacterium | reverse complement strand
CGCAGCTGAGGCGCACCCGGACCAGCTTCTCGCCGCCACTCGAAAGATCGGCGCGAACCGGCGCATCCACGGCGCCCAGCCAGCGCTCGGCGTCCTCGAACGACGAGGTCTCGCGCTGCCCGTCGTCGCGTGGCGGCACGCTGTCGATGTGGTAGCGCTTGGTCAGGTTGTCGTAGCGGAGCGTGCGGGTCTCGCGGTCGTGGTCGAGCACTTCGTTGAACCACAGGGTTCGCGGGTGCTCCACCTCCCACACCACGTCGACGGTGGCCGTGACGCCGCTTTCGATCGCGTCGCGCGCCGCCTGATCGAAGAGCTGGCTCGCCTGGAATTCGACCCGGGCGCTGCCGTCTGCGCCGCGCTCGACGGTGACCGGCCCCAGGGCGGGCCGGACCTCGTCGGCTCGGGCCGCGGCCGCGCTCCACGCTGCCGCGGCACCCACGATGAGAAGCGCCACGGCCGTGGCCCGGCCGCGGCTTCGGCGTCGCTCGCCGCGTCGGACTGGAGGCCTTGGAGCTTGGCTCGCGGCGATCACAGCCATGCGTGCGCCGATCGCGGCTGCGCCGGAAGCAGCCGGCTCAGTGGGTCGCGGCGCGCGTCTCCGTTACAAGCGCTGCTCCAGCGAGGCCGGGATGTAGCGCTTGTAGCCGGTCAGCACCGCCCCTACCAGTTCGGCACCGGCCTCTCGGATTCGCACCCGGGCGCGGTCGGCCACGGAATGGCCCGTGGCTTCGGCGGCCACGACCAGGATCGCGGCGTTGCAGGCGCCCGCGAGCGCGTGGCTCGAGCTCGATTCGAGGATGGGTGGGGCGTCGACGATGGTGATGTCGAAGCCGCGCGAGACCGTGGCGAACCAGGTCGTGAGCTCGTCGCGCGTGAGCACGCGGGGATCTCCGGGCGCCGAGCCAGGCGCCGCGACGGTCCACACGCCGCGCAGCTCGCTCTCGCGGATGCCGTTCGCATCCTCGCCGCCGCGGGCCGGCGAGGCGCCAGGGGCGCCGTCCACCAGCAGCACCCGGCGGTCCGAGCCGGCGCCGATCGCCTCGGCCAGAAAGCTTGCCACTGCACTTGCTCCTTCGCCGCTGAGTGAGCTGGTCACCAGCACCCGTTGTGGGCCGCGAGCACAGCGTTCGAGCAGGATCGAGGCCGCACGGCGGATCGGCTCGCGCGCCGCCTCGGTGAGCCGCTTGCCGCTCATCGAGCGCTCGAGCACCGCGAGCGTGGGCACACCCAGGACCTTCGGGATGTCGTCCTCGCGCTTGAAGGTGCTGCGCAGGGATTCGACCAGGAACGCGACGGCGATCGACACCACGGGAGCCAGCGGAGCACCGACCAGCAGGTTCATGAAGAGGTCGGGCCACACCGAGTCGACCGGCGGCGTGGCGGGGGCCAGCACGCTCACCTTCACCATGCGCGCGTCTTGTGCGTCGGTGAGCTGCGAGTCGGCCCGCTTCTTGAGGATGGCTTCGTAGAGCCCGGATTTCTCGCGGACCTCGCGATCGAGCTGCTCGATCTTGAGGCGCTGCTGGGGGAGCGGGCGCTGCTGCTCGTAGAGCTCGGCCAAGGTGCTCGCGAGCGCCTGGTCCTCGGCTCGCCAGTTGGCGAGCTGTGCTTCCTCGAGCCCGACGATCCGTTCGACCTCGGCCCGCACCAGACTCTCGCTGCGCGCGACGTCGCCCTTGGCGGCTTGCACCTGCGGGTTCTCGGGGGTGTACCGATCCAGCAAGCCGGCCAGCGTCAGGCGCTTCTCGAGAAGCTCGTCGTGCAGCTTGACGACCGAGTCGAAATTGTTGATCTCGGGGCTGGGGATGAGCAGGCCGTGCGGGTCGGAGAGGACCGAGCGGATCCGGTTGAGCTTGATCTCGAGCGACAGGATCTCCTTTCGCAGGTTGATCCGCTCGCGCTCCAGGATCTCGATCTTCTCGAGCAACGTCGTCTCGGCCTTGTCCATCGAGATCAGCCCGTTGTCCGAGCGGTAATCGGCGAGCTCCTGCTCGAGGTCGTCGAGCTGGTGGCGTGCGTCCACCATGTGATCGTCGAAGAACGACACCGCGGTGCGGGACTGGTGCACGATCAGGTGGTACTTCAGGTACTCCGCCGCGACCGCGGTCACCTCCTTGGCGATCTGGTCCGGAAACCAACCCTTCATCGCGATCTCGAGCACGTCCGAGTCGGCGATCTGGTGGACCTTGAGCCGGTCCTGGAGCGAGCCGATCGCCTTCTCGGCGCGCCGCTCGGCGGTCGCCGGCTTGATGATGTGAAAGAACTCGAGCGTGCGCCGGGGTAGCGACTTGACGAACACGATCACCCGGCGAAGCGCCCACTGGATCAGCGACAGGCCGAACCCCGGCGGCGCGGGATCCGGGCGATCCTCCCCGAGGTTGAGCTGCTTCACGACCTTCTCGAGTACCGGGCGGCTCAGGATGATCTGCGTCTCGTTGTTGGCTTCCTCGTCGCCCGTGACCGAGCGCAGCAGGCTGGTGGTGTGCTGGGGGAAGATCGCAGGGTCGGAAATGGTCGACGTGGTCTTCTCGAGGAGGAAGCGGGCGGACGTCTGGAAGGTCGGCGGCCAGCAGAAGCTGAACAGGATGAGGGCGAGAATGATGGCGACCGTGTAGATGACGATCCGCCACTTGTGCTTGAAAAGCACGAAGTAGATGTCCCAGACGCCCACGAGCCGGCTCCTTCCGTCGCACCCGACGGACGACGAGGCGATCGCGCAAGAGCCAATGGTTTAGCACACCTGGGGGGTGACTCGACACGACCGACCGCGGTTTGCGGGGTCCCCGCGGCGGTGCGTAACCTTCGGGCGGCGGGCAGACACGCCATGGACGGACCGATCTCCACATCGCGCTGGCTTCGCGGGCGGCTCATGTCGAGCGCCTGTGCGCTCTTGCTCGTCGGGTTCGCTGGGCGCGCCGCGGCCGAGCCCAGCCCCGCCGACGGCGGCCAGCAAGTGCGCGTCCTCTTCTCGTTCGACGACTCGCTCGATGGCTGGGTCCTGGGAGGGCGCAACCCCAGCTTCACCGCTCGAATCTCGCACCAGCCCGGCACCTGGCGGGAAGGCGGAGGCGCCGCGGAGATCCGCTACCAGGCTGGAGAACAGGTGTTGTTCGGCACCGACCGGTTCAACCAGGGCCCGCCGCCCAGCCTTCTGCAGCGCGTCTTCGGAGGCGCACCCGCCGCGCGCGGGCCGCTCATCGACATCTCGGCGATGCGTGGGGTGGCGCTCGACGTGTGGAGCGAGAAGGCCACGACCCTGTTCCTGATCGCTGGCGAGCGCGATGGCTCCCGCTACGTCCACCCCTTCGGGGTCCAGGCCGGAGAGTGGAGCAACGTACGAGTGCCGCTTTCGGCCTTCAGCCTTTCCAACGACTCGAGCGACGAGAACGCGACCCTGGATGCCGATCAGATCTACACGTTCGTGCTCGGCGACTTGCGTTCGTTCGCGGGAGGCGACTCGGAGGCGAACACCGTCTACGTCGATTCGTTCGGAATCCTGGTGGATCCGGGTGCACCCGCTCCTGGTGGCGGCGCACCCGCGGCTCCAGGTTCCAGCCTCCAGGTGCGGATCCGCGGCCTTCGAGGTGAGGTCGCCGCTCGACTGGGGGAGCCGGTCGTGGTCACGGTGCAGGATGCTCGGGGCGCGGTGGGCGCCGACGCGGTCGAATTGCAGTGGAGCGACGCGGCGAGCGGGGCCGCGGTCGCGGTGCCCGATCGAGGCGCGGTCGCTGGCCCGGCCGGCAGCGTGCCGGCGCCGGAGCGCACCGGCCTCTACCGGGTGAGCGCGCGAACGCGCGGTCCCGATCAATCTACACGGAGCGGCGTCTCTGGCCCGATCGCGATCGTTCCGGGGGGCGAGCTCCGGAGCTGGCTCGGAACCTGCGTGCTTTCCGATCTGGTGTCGGTCGAGCACCCGGGAGCGGACGGCCGGCTCGCTCGCGCCGCCGGGATCACCTGGGACCGGCCGATCGTGTCGTGGAAGACCATCGAGCCGAAGAAGGACACGTTCGACTGGACGGAGACCGATCGGTTGATCGACGAGCGCATCGGTCAGGGCTTGCAGCTGGCTCCCATGGTGGCCCACGCGCCCGGGTGGTCGGGGTCCGATTCCTCGGGCGATGCGCCACCCCAGGACCTCGATGCGTTCACCGCCTTCGCCGAGCGACTGGTGGAGCACTACCGCGGGCGGATCCACCACTGGATGGTGGGCAACGAGCCCAACTGGGGAAACACCAAGATGCCGGCGGCGACCTACGCGAAGCTGCTCGCCGCGTTCGAGCGGGGCGCGCACCGCGCGGATCCCGAGGTCAAGGTGCTGATCGGGGGGATCGCATTCATCGACCTCGACTACCTGGAGAAGCTCTACGCGGCCGGAGCCGGACAGCACTTCGACATCATGAGCCTGCATCCCTACGCCTTCCCCGCCGAGCCGGAAGCGGACGCGGGCTCGGATCTGCTGCGCCGCACCACCGGCGTCGAGGCGAGCCTCGCGGGCATTCGCCGGGTTCGTTCGCTCATGGAGCGGCACGGCGACGCCGCCAAGCCGCTGTGGATCACCGAGATCGCCTGGGGATCGGGCGCGGGCGAGGCGGATCTCGAAGGCAAGTTCCGGCCGTTCATGGTCGATCCGGCGACTCAGGCGCGCTATTACGTGCGCGCCGCGGTCCTGGCGCGGATCTGGGGTGCGGAAACTTTTTTTCTGCTGTCGGTTCCGGACCTGCCCGATGCGGCTTCCCAGATCTTCGCGCGCTCCGGAGTCGTCGGGTTGGACGGGTCGCCCAAACCGTCGTTGGTGGCGCTCGCGGTGCTTGCGCAACAAGTGGGCGAAGCGAGGTTCGCTGGCCAGGTGCCGGGCCTGCCGGCCGGGGCGTATGGCGCCGAGTTCGAGACGCCCACGGAGCGGATCGAGGTGCTCTGGACCACGGCCGACTCGCTGGTCTTGCAGCTTCCCGGGTCTGCCCGCGGGGCGCACCTCATCGATCTCTACGGACGCGACGCGGGGCCGGTCGCGACTGGCGCGGGCGAATCCGGGATCGAAGTGCACGTCACACCGGAGCCACGTTACCTGCACCTGCCGACGGCGAGCTCGCCGGGCAACTCCTGAACCGCCTCCCGTCGTTGCAAAGCCTGAAAATCGCGACGTTTGTTGACGTGCGCTTCCTTGTTGGTGGTCTCCGCGCGTCCATATACTCGATCGTGATGTCATCGCTCTCCACGGCGCATCGAAGCGTCGGGCAAGTCGGTTCTTCGCACGCCGGGAGCGCGGGCCGGGGTCCATTGGGGATGAGGAGGACGTGTGCAGACGATGGGGATGAACGGCGCTCGCTCCATGCTGCGGCACCGCCGCGCTGGCGTGGCCGGTTTCGTGCGCGTGGCCGCGGTCGTGGTGTGCGGTGCTGTGGCGTTCGCATGGCTCTCCCGGAGTGAGGAACCCGCGCAGTCCGCGGTCACCGCCTCGAAGGACCTGATCGGGTTTCAGGACAACAAGACCGCGTTCTGGCAGGGGACCGGCACCGCCGCGGCGAGCTGGGCCGCGTTCACCGACGGCAGCCGCACGTCCGGAAACCAGACCGTCTACTTCAACCCCGACACCAGCGCGAACGACAAGATCTCGACCCTGCAGACGGTCGATCTGGCGAGCCCGGCCGAGTTCACCTACCAGTCCGAGGCCCGGGCCAACTCGAGCAACGTGTGGCTCGGCGTGGTGTTCAACTACCAGGCGAACGGCAATCACTACCTGTTTCGCGTCAAGACCGGCACCAGTTCGTGGGAGCTCAAGAAGAAGAACGGCGCCTCCTACACCAACCTCGCGACCGGCACCCTCACGAGCCCCAGTGGTGGGTGCGCACCCACCACCAGTGCCAGCGTGACGGTACCCAGCAACGCCTACGTGACCCTCAAGGTCGAGCGCCACACCACCGCGCCCAACAGCATCACGGTGACCTACCAGGGCAACGCGCAGGCCACGGCGTCGGACGCGTCGCCGCTCTCGGGCGGCAAGGTGGGCGTTTACGTCAACGGCAGCTTCGCGTTCTTCGGCAATCCGGAGCTCACCGGCACCATCAGCGTGAGCATGCCGGTCAACGTCGATCCGAGCACCGTGACCCGCGCGATTCCGACCGACATGTTCGGGACCAGCCTGGGCATGTTCGGCATCGACAACGGCATCAGCGACTCCATCACCGACCAGACCACGTTCCAGAACGCGATCGGGAAGTGGGCCGGCTACCTGAGCATCGTTTCGCCTCTCGACCCCACGCGTTTCCGCTATCCAGGCGGCACCCAGGCGAACGGGAATTACTGGATCCAGGGGATCGGCCCGATCGCGGGCCGCCGCGCCGACGGCTTCTTCGATTCGATGCTCGCCATCGGGAGCGACGAGGCGCTGCAATTCGCCGAAGAGGCAGGCGGCAAGGGCAACCTGATCGTCAACATCGACTGTCTGGTGACGGGCGCCACGAGCAGCGGCTGCGATCGCGTTCCCCTCGGCGAGACCGGCTCGATCCTCACGGCGCAAGACTGGGTCGAGTGGGCCAACTATCCGGCGGACGGCAGCAACGCCAACGGGGGAGTCGACTGGGCGGCGGTGCGCGCCGCCAACGGGCGAACCCAGCCTTACGGTATCGACGTGTGGGAGATCGGAAACGAGGTGGTCCAGTCGAGCTCGAGCGCCTACGGCAATCTCTTCAACCACTTCGCGGTGGGGACCGGCGGCTCCGTGGTCGGGCTCAAGGGCACCGATCCGACGGTGAAGCTCGGCGCTCAGGACGACGTGTTCTTCAGCACGCTCGGGAACCGCTTGCTCTGGTACCAGAACGGCGGTTCCGGAGTGAACGACATCGCCGGAGCCAACATCGGCTTCTGGGCCCACCACCCGTACGGCCCATCGCCCTTCTTCTCGCTGATCTTCCAGAAGGACAACTCGGTTTCGGTGCCGTACACGTTCGCCCAATCGGGCAACTTCACCTTCACGTTCAGCGCCGCGCTTCCGGTGGCATCCACCGCCTATCCGACGCTGGTTCTCGAGATCGACGGCGTGACCCGCGCGTCGATCGTGATCAACCAGGTGTTCAACTCGAGCACCAACACGTACCCCACCTGGCCCGTCAACGTCACCGGCATCACCGCGGGGACGCACACCATCACCGTGCAGGCGGTGGACACGGCCGCCAACCAACTCGACGTCGACACCCAGGTCACTCTGGCGGGGCCCGGAAACCCGGAGGCGATCGATCTCTCGAACGCGGACCTCTTCTACGAGGGCGTGGTGGGGATCCCCGACGCGGTCCCGACGTTCCTCGGCGACCGCATCCCGCTCGAAGGCGGCAAGCCTCCCTATGCCACCGAGTGGAACACGATCTACGGCGTCAACGCGCGTCCCAACGATCTCAAGTCGGCCATCACCAACGCGCTCTTCCTGGCCAACTTCTTGAAGCAGGGCGTGCAGCTCGGGAACTTCTTCCCGCTCTTCGGCGAGGCGCAGTTCGTGGGCGCCATCGAGGGCGTCGCGAGGGACCCGGCGAACGGCGAGCTGGGCCGACCCGATCCGCGCACCCGTCCCACCGGCTACCTCTTGAGCCTGGCCCGGCAGTACCTGCGCGGGAACCT
>CAZYWA010000403.1:0-7615 GCA_964650975.1 uncultured bacterium | reverse complement strand
GTCACCGGCGTGAGCCGCGATCTTGTAGGCGATGCAGCCGGCCTTGACGTCCTCCGGCTTGGGAAGCCCCACGTGCTCCTTGGGCGTCACGTAGCAGAGCATTGCGGCGCCGGCGCGCGCAGCCTCGGTCGCGCCGATGGCGCTGGTGATGTGGTCGTATCCGGGGAATGCGTCGGTGACGAGCGGGCCCAGGACGTAGAACGGAGCGTCGTCGCAAACGCGGCGCTCCATCTCCATGTTCGCCGCGATCTCGTTGAGCGGAACGTGCCCGGGGCCCTCGACCATCACCTGGACGCCCGCGGCGCGGGCGCGCTCGACGAGCTCGCCCAGCGTGCGCAGCTCGGCCAGCTGCGCCGGGTCGCTGGCGTCGGCGAGGCAGCCGGGACGCAGGCCGTCGCCCAGCGAGTAGGTGACGTCGTACTCGCGCATGATCGCCGAGATCTCGTCGAAGAGCTCGTACATCGGGTTCTGGCGTCCGTGATGGATCATCCACTTGGCGAGCAGCGAGCCGCCGCGCGACACGATGCCGGTGATCCGCGGCGCCACCAGCTGCAGATGCTCGCGGAGCACGCCCGCGTGGATGGTGAAGTAGTCGACGCCCTGTCGCGCCTGCGCCTCGATCTCGCGCAAGATGTCGTCGTAGTCGAGCTCCTCGAGCGAGCGGCCCTGGATCATGCTGTAGATCGGCACGGTGCCGATCGGCACCGTGGAGTGGTCGATGATCGCCTGGCGGCAGGCGCGGAGGTCGCCGCCGGTCGAGAGGTCCATCACGGTGTCGGCGCCGAAGCGCTGCGCCCAGCGCAGCTTTTGTACCTCTTCGCCGGTCGAGCTGGTGACCGGGCTCGCGCCGATGTTGGCGTTGACCTTGGTGGTGATCGCGCGCCCGATGCCCATCGGGTCGAGGCGCTTCGGGGCGCGCTCGCCGACCAGGAAGGTCTCGTCGTCGAGCTCGGTGCTCCGCTGTGCGACCGTCTGATTCACCCACAAGCGCCGCGTGTCCGCGGCGCCTGGATGCCCGACGGCCTCGGCCGGGTAGGGAAGCGGTTGATTGGTGGTCTGCGCCGTCCCCGGATCGGCCCGCAGAGCCGACGCTTCTCCGCCGGAACCCGCCAGGTGGCGGACGTTGGCCGGAATCACCAGCCGGCCCCGGGCGACTTCGTCACGGATCGTCTCGGGGCTCACGGCTTCGCGCACCGCCACGCGCGTCATCTCGGCGGTCACGCGGCCGGCGCGCGCCGACTGGAGCTGGGTTCCGATTCTCTGGGAAGTCATGGTTCGTCCTCGATCTGGAGCGCGCTCGCCCGCCGCGCGCCGTGAGAAGCCTAACCGGCGGGGAGCGTCAGCGGATCGCGCTCGAGCCCATCTTCTCGACGGCGATCAGCTCGTTGTTGTTGAAGAAGAAAACCCGCCGATTGATCGAGACGCTGCCGCTTGGGCTCGCCACCTGGTACTTCGTCTCGACTTTCCATCCGAAATACTCGACCGGCTGCGACGGATTGTCTGCATTGAGCGCGGGGGGCAGATAGGAGCCCTTCTTGGGCTCGCTGGTGTCCACGGTCTTGAGCACGTCGGGCGGTGTGACTTGCCCTTCGATGCTGGTGCGCACCGCGGATTGGTAGTCGGCCGGCGGCGGACCGTAATCGAGGAAGCGGGCGTCGACTCTGGGCGCACGAGAGAACGGATTGGACACGCTACTGCAGGACACCGCGAGCAACAGCACCAGGAAGCCGAGCGGCCAGCGCGAGCGGTTCATCGAAATCCTCCGGCGGCGAGCGGGGAAGAGGCGCTCGAAACTACGGCGTATTCGGGCCATCTGCAACGGGAGGGCCTCGCCTTGACAGCCCGGATGCTCGTCACTAGGCTCGATTGACTCGTCAATCAACGCCGTCGGTCGACACCCATGACCGCCGGTTGCAAAGGGAGCGCGGCTCGTGAAGGTGGTCTCGACCGAGGAAAAGCGGACCGCCATCTCGGAAGCGGCGATCAAGATGTTCGCCCGCAAGGGGTACCACGGAACGCGGATCGCGGACATCGCGCGCGAGGCGAGCGTCTCGTACGGCCTCGTCTACCACTACTTCAAGAGCAAGGAGGAGATCGTCACGTATCTCTTCCAGCGCAAGTGGGACCTGCTGGTGGGGGTGATCGACAGCATCCAGCGCGAAGAGCGGGGCTTCGAGCGGCAAGTGGAGGCGGTGACCTCGTTCCTGATCGAGAGTTACAGGGTGAACCCCGAGCTCATCGAGGCGCTGGTGATGGAAATCACGCGCAATGGGAAGTTCATCCGGGGACGGAACCTGCGGCTCCTGGAGAAGGCGCTCACCGGGATGGAGAGCATCGTCCGGAACGCCCAGGCGCGCGGCGAGGTGCGCGGCGGGATCGATCCCAAGGTCGCGGCATACGCGTACTTCGGCGCCATCGAGTCGATCCTGACCGGGTTCGTGTTCAAGACCCTCCCGCAGGACGAGGCCGCGGTCGAGCGTGCCAAGCAAGGCGTCCGCGACTTGTTCGTGCACGGCCTCGGGCAAGTGGCCGCACCACCGCGGCTCGCAAGCGTCGGCACGTGAGCTGGCTCTGGGACGCATTCGCCAGACCGCTGCTCTTCCGGATCGATCCGGAGAGCGCTCACCACATCGCCGGTCTCGCTCTCGACCAGGCTGAGCGCCACGAACGTCTCCGGGGGGTCGCGGAGACCCTGTGCGGCGGCAGCGACGGTGGGCTCGGCCTGACCGCGCTGGGCCTGTCGTTCGCCAATCCCGTGGGCATCGCGGGGGGCTTCGACAAGGACGGGCGCTGGATTCGCGCGCTCGGCGCGCTGGGCTTCGGCCACGTCGAGGTGGGAACGGTCACGCCGCTCGCGCAGGTGGGAAACGCGCGGCCCCGAATCTTCCGCGTGCCGAGCCAGCGGGCGCTGGTCAACCGAATGGGCTTTCCGAGCGATGGCGCGGCCGCCGTCGCGTCACGGCTCGCCTCCCGTGCGCATGGCGGCCCGCCCATCCTCGCGAGCTTGGGCAAGAACAAAGACACGCCCGCCGAGGCGGCGGCCGCGGACTACGTTCGCTGCCTGCAAGCCGTGCACGGCGTGGCCGACGCGTTCACCGTCAACGTCTCGAGCCCCAACACGCCGGGCCTTCGCGATCTCGGCGTGGGGCGATCGCTCGACGGGATCCTCGATCGAGTGCTCGCGGAGGGGCGCCGACTGGCAACCGAAGCGGGTGCGTCGGCCAGGCCCGTTCTGGTGAAGCTCTCGCCCGACCTGGCCGACGACGATCTGAAGGATGTCGTCGAGCGTTCGCTTCGCCACGGTGTCGCCGGGTTCGTGGCCGTCAACACGACGATCGGCCGGGAGTCGCTGGAGCGCGGTGCCGGCGGCTCGTATCCCTCCGGTGGGCTCTCGGGCGCACCGCTCAAGGCCCGAGCCCGCGACGCGGTGCGCCGGGTGCGGCGGAGCGCCGGGCGCGACGCCGTGATCGTCGGCGTCGGCGGCATCTTCACCGGTGACGACGCCCTGGCGCTGATCCGCGCGGGCGCGACGCTGGTGCAGGCTTACACGGGATTCATCTACCGAGGCCCCGCGTTCGCCGCTCGGGTGAAGGACGAGCTCCGAGCGGCGCTCGCTCGTGCCGGGCTCGGCAGTGTGACCGAGGCGGTCGGGATCGACGCTTGATCGTGCGAGCCGGTGCGGGCCCGCGTCAGCTTGCGTGCGCTTGCTTTCGATCCCCGCCAGCTTGCGCCGGCGCCGGTGCCGCGCCGGCCGAAGCCTCGGCGGCGTAACGCTCGCGCAGCTCGCGCTTCAGCACCTTGCCGGTAGGGTTCCTCGGCAATGCGTCGATGAAGCGTACGTCCTTGGGCTTCTTGAATCTCGCCAGCTCGCGGGTGCAGTGCTCGAGTAGCGCCTCCGCGGTGAGGTCTCTTCCCACCCCCTTCACGACGTAGGCCACGAGCGCCTCGCCCCAATCGGGATCGGGAACGCCGATGACCGCGCAGTCCTCGACCGCCGGGTGCTGGCGCAGCACGTCCTCGATCTCCGCGGGGTAGAGGTTGACGCCACCCGAGATCACCATGTCGACCTTGCGACCGGCCAGAAAGATGTACCCGTCCGGATCCACGCGGGCGAGATCGCCGACGCTGAAGAACTCCCCGTGCCGGCTTCGCGCCGTCGAGTCCGGATCGCCGTGGTAATGCTCGATGGTCATTCCGTTCCGGACGAAGAGCTCGCCCACCGAGTTGCCAGGGACGTCGTTCCGGGCCTCGTCGAGGATCCGCACCTCGTTCCCGGCGATGGCCCGGCCGACCGAGTCGGGATGGCGACGGATGTCCTGGGGGTTCGCGAGCGTGACCCAACCGGTCTCGGTCGACCCGTAAAAGTCGTAGGCCACGTCTCCGAAGTAGGCCATCACCCGCTTCCGCAGCTCCGCCGGAAACGGCGCGGCACCGAAGACCAGCCCGGTGAGATCGCGAGGCCGGAATCGCTGCTTGGTGTTCTCCGGCAGGTTGAGAATCCGCTGCGCCATGGTGGGGACCAGAAACGCGTGATGGATGCGCGAGCTGCAGAGGGTTTCCAGCGCCCGATCGGCCTCGAACGAGTCGAGCAGGTGAATCTCGGCGCCGAGCCCGGACATGAGGTGCAGGAAGGCCTGCGCGCCGCTGTGGTAGAGCGGGCAAGTGATCAGGTGCCGGTCGGCGTGCCGGAACGGCAGCCCTTCGAGAATCCGATTGACCGCCGTCATCCCGGTCTTGGTCATGTCGCGCACGGCGCCTTTGGGCGAACCGGTGGTCCCCGACGTGTAGACGAAGTTCATCGGGTTGGCGTCGCGCTGCGGCCGTTCCGGCCGTGACGCCGGCTGGCGCGAGAGCCGCTCGTCCCAGGTCGCGAGGGCGGATCCGATCGGCGCGGTCGGTACGAAGTTCTCGGCGGGCGTCGCCGCGACGCCCCGTGCCGCGAGCGCCACCTCGCTCTGGTCCGGCCCGAATACCAGAGCCCGGCTCCCGGAGTGATCGAGGATGTAGCTCAGCTCGCGAGGCTTGAGATGGTAGCTCGCGTTGACCGCGGACGCGCGGATACGGAACAGGCCATAGGTCGCTTCGACAAACGGGATGCCGTTGGTCATCATCAGCGCGACCCGATCGCCGGGACGGATGCCCATCTCCAGGAACGCGCGGGCCGCGCGGTTGATCCGCTCCTCGAGCTCGCCGTACGTGACGCGCCGCTCTCCGTGAACCAGCGCCACCTGGCTCGGGAAATTGACCGCGTGCAGCGTGTGGACGGTCGATGTGCCGAGCCCCTCGCCGCCGAGCAGCAAGCCGAGCGCCTCGCGCGCGCCGCGCAGCGTGAACGTGCTCGCGAGGCCGGTCTTGCGGAGCACGCGCAGGGCGCGAGCCCCGATCGCCGGCAGATTCTCGCGCACCGGGTCCATGGAGCTCACTTGCCCCCGGCTGGGTCGACCACGTGGCCACCTTTCGCGACGCAGTCGGCGGCCGTGTCGGCGTAGATCCAGCCCTTGCCCTTGCAGTCGTTCTTTCCCGCGCAGGTGTGAGCGAGCCCGGGCGCGCTGCAGAGCCCCTGGCCCTTGCATGCATTGATCCCCAGGCACTTGGCCTTGGCGCTCGCGGCGGGAGCATCCGCGGCAAGCGCGGTACCGCCCGCGAACAGCGCAGCCACCGCCGTCGCGACGAGCGCGCCCTTGACCGCTCCGTTCATGAGAACCTCCTTCGATTCGTTCGTGGGACGGGGATCCGGTGCTCCACGACGAGCTGCGTGGAGGTGACGGACGACGGCGAAATTAGCCCGGCCCCCGAGCTTTGCAAAGAAGCGCCCTGCGGGCCGGATGGCGCGCCCCGTGCGCGGTGGTGCGGATTCAGTCACAATCGGGGCGGCACGGACTCCGGTCAGACAGAATCCGCATCCCGATGCTCTTCCAAGGCCCCGATCACCGCCGGCACCCTCGCGTTCCGATCCGCACCACGGTCACGTTCCGGAGCGGGGAAAGGGAGGTGATGGTCGGTGAGACCATCAACCTGAGCGCTGGCGGGCTGCTGCTCGCGTCGGCGGTGCCGCTGACGCCGGGGGTCATCTATCAGCTTCGTTTCGTGCCACCGCTCGGCGAGCAGGCGGTCGAGATCCGCGGGCTGGCGCTCAGAATCGAAGAAGCCGGCGCGGACACGCTCTTGCCGCACCTCACCGGGATCCGTTTCGAGGGTCTTGCCGCGATGTCGACCAAGCTACTCGACCGGGCGTGCCGGCTGGTGCTGGCGACCGCGCAGCGGGGCGAGGGGAAGCCGCCTTCGATCCCGGAACCGCTCCCGATCGAGCACCCGAGCCCGGCATCCGCCGAGGATCGGCGCGCCGAGCGGCGCATCCCCACGGTGCTCCGCATCCGCTTTCGCTCCGAGCATCAGTTTCTGACCAGTTACTCGACCGACCTTTCGGGACACGGGATCTTCCTGCGCACCACGCAAGCGCTGCCCGAAGGGAGCGAGCTCGAGATGGAGCTCGACGTTCCCGGACAGGTTCCGATCCCCGTGCATGGGATCGTGGTGCGCGTCGCTGCTCCTCCGGCCGAGCACCTGGCCGTGCCGGGCGTGGGGGTTCGCCTCATCGGCGGCGACCTCGCGGCCATGCACGCGTTGGCCCGCGACCTCCAGACTCCCACGCGGCTGGCCGGCGCGCTCGCGGACTTCGGGATCCTCGAGCTGGTCGAGATGATGAGCCATCTCTCGAAGAGCGGCTGCCTCCGGCTGCGCTCGGAGGATCGAGCGGGCGACCTTCACTTCGACGGCGGCGAGCTGGTGCACGCGAGCTGCGGCGGTCAGCTGGGTATCGAGGCGGCGGTGACTCTGGCGCAGATCCGGCAGGGACGCTTCGATTTCGTGCCCGGCGTGCCGCCTCCGATGCGCACCATCGAAGCCCCCAGCATGGCGATCGTGCTGGAGGCGTGCCGGCGTCTGGACGAAGAGGCCCGCGGGTGCGGGATGGACGGCGAGTAGGCTCGGCGGACGGCGGAGATCGTCAGCCCAGCCGAGCCTGCAAGGTCGCGACGTCGAGGGGAGCGTCCGCACGCACCTCGCAACCCAGCCGGCGCTTGGGATCCGGATCGCGCTCGATCCGGTGGCGCGAGCCTGCGTAAAGACCCGCGAGGAGAGGCTCCATGTGGGATTGCAGCTCCCGCCACGTCGCGTCGTCGTTGGAGGCCAGCGCCCGGTCGCCGACACGCAGACTGAGGCGCTCCGCCCCGAAGCGAAGCCGCTCGGCGAACGGTGGTTCGGCCTCGAGCAGCCGCGCGGCGGCGGTCAGCGTGCCGAGCACGGTGCGAAAACGGTCGACCGGCGAGCCCGAGAGCGGCTGCTTCCAGTCGATCGCAAGCCCTCGCTCGCCGCGCTCCTCGTCGACGGCGAGGTGAGCCTCGAAGCCGATCAGCATGATGCCCGGTCCGTGATGGACGTGGGCGTAGTCGACCACGTCGATGAGCGTGCCGGGCAGGGCACGGGTCTGGATCCAGCGGTGGAAGACCGGCACAAACTCGCGGAGCGGGATCTCCGACCCCCGCGACACGTAGAGCTTGGCTCCCAGCTTCTGCAGGTCCACGGGCGCCTCGGCTCAGGCGGGAAGCGGGGCGAC
>CAZYWA010000402.1:0-7627 GCA_964650975.1 uncultured bacterium | reverse complement strand
TCAAGCCGCATTCGCGGCACAATCACGGTGTCCACGGAATCGGGTGAGGATCACTCGCGTGGATCTCGGGCCGGCGCCGAGAGGCGCCCGGCGAGCGCAGCGAGCCGCCTTGGGGGTGGGGCCCCGCAAAGACCGCGCTCTTTGCGGGGCGGGGGGCTTGAAAAGCCCCCCGAGGAGCTACCGCGGATCGATGTCCAGATCGACCACCAGCGGCAGATGATCGGACGCTTGGCTCGCTAGCTTGAGGCGCGAGGCGAAGTGGTGCTGGAAACGCAGCGCGCCGCGAACGTAGACGCAATCGAGGGCGCCCACCGGGCGCCATGCGGGCCAGGTCCGGGTGCGCCGCGTTCCTCGCCCGGTCGCCGAGGTGAAGCCGGCCTTCCGTACCAGCCACCGGCCGATCGCTCCCGACCAGTCGTTGGCGTCGCCAGCCACGATCAGCCGGCTCCGCTGATCGAGATGCCGAAGGACCTGGGCCCCCATGAGCCGCCCGACCTGCCAGCGGCGCTCCATGCCCGAGAGCCCCAGATGCCAGTTGGCCAGATGGACCGAGAACCGGTGCTCGCGGACCGTCACGGCGATTTCCGACACCAGGGCGCCGCGCGCCTTCTTGGGCGGCAGCGTCAGGTCGACGTTGATGCTCTGCACGATCGGAAAACGGGAGAGCGTGGCGTTGCCGTAGTGGCCGTGGCGCAGCTTCACGTTGGGAGCGTAGGCGCGATGCTCGAGACGCAGCGCGTCGCCGATCACGTCGACCTGGCGGTGGTGGCGCGATCGCGGCACGTCCTCGTCGATCTCCTGCAGCGCCACGACGTCGGGATCGTGGTGGCGGATCACCTCGACGATGCGGTCGGGGTCGTAACGGCGGTCGAGCCCGCCGATCCCCTTGTGGACGTTCCAGGTGAGAATTCGCATGGCACGAGGTCCGCGAAACGGGAGGCGACCCTTCGCGTCCGAGTTTGCCCGACGCGACCACGCCGCCCAAAGGCCCGATCCGCGACCATCGTGGTATACGCACGGGATGCGGCGTCGCGAGATTCGAGCGATGCTGTGCTGCGACGGTTCGTGCTGGGGACCCCGAGGGACGGACCGCAACCGATCGTGAGATCTCGTCGCGAGACGAGCAACGGAGCTCTCCCATGAGCGAGCGCCTGCCGCGTGCGGCCGTGCCGCGCCATTACGACCTCGACTTCACGCCCGACCTCGCGGCCGGCCGGGTGCGGGTCCGCGAGCGCATCGAGCTCGACGTGAAGCGCGCCACCAAGAAGCTCACGCTTCACGGCGCCGGGCTCGACGTGACCTCGATCACCGTCCGCGCGGGCGGCAAGTCGATCGCGGGCTCGGCGAAACCGAACCGGGCTGCCCAGACGATCCGCTTCGACTTCGAGCGCGAGATCCCGGCCGGTACCGCGCGCCTCGATCTCAAGCTCACCGCCGAGCTGCGCAAGAGCTTGAACGGCATGTACCTCGCTCGCCGCGACGACGACAAGTTCGTGGTGACCCAGTTCGAGTCCACCGACGCGCGCACCGCGTTCGTGTGTCTCGACGAGCCGGACGCGAAGGCCACTTTCGACGTCGCCGTCACGGCGCCGGCCGATTGGATGGTGGTGTCGAACCAGGCCGAGAGCGCCGCCGAGCCGGTGAAGCGAGGGCTGGTGCGCCGCTCGTTCCATCGCACCCGGCCGCTGCCCACCTATCTGGTCGCCGTCTGCGCCGGCCCCTGGGAGGCGAGCGAGACCCGCAAGGTCGGCTCGACGCCGGTGCGGGTGCTGGCGCCGCGCGGGCTCGGCCATCTGGCCGGTACCTCGCTCGGCATCGCCTGCCGGACCCTTGCGGCGCTCGAGCGCTACTTCGACTTCCCGTATCCGTTCGGCAAGGTCGACCACATCGCGGTGCCCGATTTCGCGGCGGGCGCGATGGAGAACGCCGGCTGCATCACCTATCGCGAGACCCTGCTGCTGGTGGATCCCAAGACCATCTCGATCCAGCAGTACCGCGACATCGCCAACGTCATCACCCACGAGCTCGCCCACCACTGGTTCGGCAACCTGGTGACGCCGGTGTGGTGGTCCGACCTGTGGCTCAACGAGAGCTTCGCGACCTGGATCGCCGAGCGGATCCTCGACGATCTGCATCCCGAGTGGCACGTGTGGACCACCTTCGAGAACACCAAGGCCGAGGCCTTCCATCTCGACGCGCTGGCCAGTACCCACCCCATCCGCAACCAGTCGGAGACCGTCGCGGAGATCATCCAGCAGTTCGACGCGATCACCTACAACAAGGGTGCCGCGGTGCTGCGCATGCTCGAGACCTACCTGGGCAAGGACGTGATGCGCGACGGCATACGCCGCTACATCCGGCGGCACGCCGACGGCAACGCGACCGGCGAGGATCTGTGGACGGCGCTCGGTGAGGCCTCGGGCCGTGACGTTTCCCGGCTGCTGAGCGAGTGGATCACCGCTCCCGGGTTTCCGGTGCTCACGGCGCGGCGGCGCGCGCACCGCGTGTCGCTGTCGCAGACCCGGTTCTCGTGGGACCCGAAGAGCAAGCCGGCGAAGGGTGCGTGCTGGCAGGTGCCGATCGTGCTGCGCACCAACGGCCACGTGCAGACCGCGGTGCTCGACACGATGCAATCGGACGTGGAGCTTCCGGCCGGCGGAGCCGAATGGTTGGTGGCCAACGCGGAGTCGGGCGGTTTCTATCGGACCCAGTACGACCCGGAGACGCTCCATCACTTGACCGACGCGCTGCCCAGCCTCGATCCGGCCGAACGGGCGGGCCTCTTGGGCGACGCGTGGGCGCTCGCGCGTGCCGGGCGCTCGGACGCGGCTCGGGTGCTCGACCTGATCGACCGTCTCGGCGACGAGCCCAACCACGTGGTGCTGGGGCGCGCGAGCGGCGTGCTGCGGACGCTCGACGACGGGATCGTGCCGGCCGAGCTGCGCCCGCGCTTCCACGCGTGGATCGACCTGGTGTTTCGCCAGCGCCTCGACGTGCTCGGCGTCCAGGGCGCCCGGAAGGAGGACGAAGGACGCCGCATGGCGCGCGCCGTGGTGGTCGACGTGCTGGGCGACCTGGTCCGCGACCCCGCGGTTCGCGACACCATGGACGACGCCGGCCGCCGCGCGATCTCGTCGCCGCGCTCGATCGATCCCGAGCTTCTGCCGGTGGCGCTCAAGATCGCCGCGCGCGGCGGCGACGCGGCGCTCTTCGAGCGCTTCGAGCGCCAGCGCCGTCAGGCGCCGACACCGCAGCTCGAGCGCTTGCTGCTCATGACCCGCGCCGAGTTCGAGGATTCGTCGCTGGTGCGGCACTTCCTCGAGGAGACGCTCACCGACGCGGTGCGCTCGCAGGATCTGGCGCACATCTACGTGCGGCTCTTCCAGAACCCGGCCGCGCGCTGGCATGCCTGGCACTTCCTCCGGCAGTCCTTCGATCAGCTCAACGGCCGCGCCGTGTGGTTCATGTGGAAGCGCATCGCCGACGCGCTACCGGCGCTCGGCACTCCCGAGGGGCTCCGCGAGGTGCGCGCGTTCTTCCGCCAGCACCCGCTTCCCGACACCGATCAGGGGATGGTGCAGACGCTCGAATGGATGACGCTCGACCTCGCGTTTCGGCGCCGCGCCCGCTCCCAAGTGGTGCGCTGGCTGGCGCGCCGCACCTCGGTTGCACACGTTTGACACGTCGCGTCAGCGGCGCATAACTTGGCGCGCCTGCCGCGCTAGGCTGGGTCCCAGGCTGGGGTCTCGGTGGGGCAACTCGCGTTCCCTGGAGCGATCATGCTTCGAAGACACGTACGGCTCGCGGCACGCTTTGCGGCATCGATCACCGCGATTGTCGCGGTGATCCTGCTCCCGGGCACGGCGGCGCGGGCGCAGTTCGCGGTGCCGTTCCAGCGTCCCAGCGTCGAGCCGGCGGGAACGTTCATCCTCTACCCGTCGATCGGCGTGACCCACGACACCGACTTCACCGACGTGGCCCTCATGATCCGCGGACGCTACAGCGTGCTCGACAAGCTGTCGGTGAGCGCGCAGCTGGGCGGTGCGTTCGGCGACGCCGACGATTTCGAGTTCGGTCTCGGCGGCAAGTTCCAGATCCTCGACCAGACCGAGAGCCTGCCGGTCCAGGTATCGACCTTCGGCGCCTTCGACGTGGGGATCGGCGACATCGATGCGGAGAGCCTGGCGTTCGGCCCGCTGGTCGGGCACCGCTTCGACGTGCAGAACCTCGGGCTCACGCCGTACGCGGGCTTCTCGGTCGGCTTCACCCATTCGAGCCAGGACGTGGGCCGTGACTCGGTGAGCAGCACCGACGTGCTGTTCGGTTTCATCATGGGCGGCGACATCGCCTTCACCAAGGATCTGTCGAGCACCATGGAGTTCACGATCGGCGCCACCGACGGCATCCCGATCCTCAACTGGCATTTCGGCTTGAGCTACGCGCTGCTTTCGGCGCCGCGCTACGTTCCACCCACTTCGTCGTCGACCTTCTGAGCCGGCGCGGCGAGCGCCGCCCACCCGAGGAGAACACTGCTCATGGGCATGCAGCCGGGCGGCCATTTGGTCGCGAAGACTCTCAAAGGCGAGGGGGTCACCCACGTCTTCACGCTGTGCGGCGGCCACATCCAGGCGATCTACGACGGCTGCCTCGACGAGGGCATCCGCGTGGTCGACGTGCGGCACGAGCAGAGCGCCGGCCACGCCGCCGACGGCTGGGCGCGCGTCACCGGCGAGCCGGGCGTGGCGCTGGTCACGGCGGGGCCGGGCGTCACCGACGTGGTGACGGGCGTCGCCAACGCGTACCGCGCCGGTGTGCCGATGATCTGCATCGGCGGGCAGGGTCCGATGCACTACAAGGGCATGGGCTCGCTGCAGGAGATGAACCACGTCGGTCTCATGGCGAGCATCACCAAGTGGTCCGACACGATCCCCGAGACGCGCCGCATTCCCGACTACCTCGCCAAGGCGTATCGCATCGCCACGACGGGCGTGCCAGGCCCGGTGTTCCTGGAGATCCCGATCGACGTGCTCATGGGCGACGCGGAAGCGCCGATCCCCACCGGCTATCGGACGAGCGCGAAGCCGGCCGGCGATCCCGCGACCATCGAGCGCGTCGCGGCGTTGCTCGCGGCGTGCGAGCGGCCGATGGCGATCGTCGGAAGTCAGTTGTGGTGGTCGTCGCGTCGCGATGGGCTCCAGGCGTTTCTCGCGAAGTGTCCGATGCCGACCTACTTGAACGGCATGGGACGAGGAGCGCTTGCGCCCGGTCATCCGTGCCTCTTCACTCAGTCGCGCAAGTACTCGCTCTCGGCCGCGGACGTGATCCTGATCTTCGGCACGCCGATCGACTTCCGGCTGAGCTACGGCGCCGACCACGTGTTCGCGCCCGACGCGAAGATGGTGCAGATCGACCTCGACGGCTCGATCATCGGCCAGAACCGCCACATCACAGAGGGTGTGGTCGGCGACACCGGTTTGGTGTTCGCGGCCCTCGCCGACGCGTTGCCGAAGAAGGCCGCCGATCGCAGCGAATGGCTCGGCCGCGTGCGCGCCGAGGAAGACCGCAAGATCTCGCGCATCCTCGAGAGCCGCGACTCGAACGCCGTCCCCATCGATCCGATCCGCATGTGCTCGGAGCTGGCCAAGTTCGTCGACGAGGACTCGATCGTGATCGGCGACGGTGGCGACATCGTCGGCACCGGTGCCTACATCATCCAGGTCCACAAGCAGGGCCACTGGCTCGATCCCGGGCCGCTCGGCACGCTCGGCGTCGGGCCCGCGTTCGCGATGGCGGCCAAGCTCGCCAAGCCGAAGTCACGGGTGTTCGTGCTTTACGGCGACGGCTCGTTCGGCTTGAACGGCATGGAGTTCGAGGCCGCCGCTCGCCAGGGAATCCCGTTCGTCGGGGTCATCGGCAACGACGCCGCGTGGATGCAGATCCGTCGCGGCCAGGTACAGCTCTACGGGGAGGAGCGCGCGGTCGCGACGGCGCTCGAGTACACGCGCTACGACAAGATGGTCGAAGCGCTCGGCGGACACGGCGAGTGGGTAGTCGAGCCCGACCAGATCGCCCCCGCCATCCAGCGCGCGCTCGACTCCGGCCGCCCGGCACTCGTCAACGTGAAGATCGGCCAGAGCGACTTCCGCGCTGGCGCGATCTCGGTGTGAGGTTGCGCGGCTCTTCCGTGTGAAGCCTGCGCGCCGGAGACCGTCGCGCTCCACGGCGGCAACGTTCCGTCGCTGCCGCGCCTACGCTCGGCTGGAGCCCGTCGCTCCGCGACGGGTAGCCCGTCCCGGGGGGCTCGCGTAGACTCGATCCGCTCTTCTCACTCGGAGCGACGCGAGCTTTCCGCATGCCCCGCACGGCCGCGATTCTCGTCATCGGGAACGAGGTCCTGTCGGGCAAGGTCCAGGACCGGAACTCGTACTTCCTGTGCCGCGAGCTGCGCGCGCTCGGCGTGCAGGTGGCGCGGATGGTGTCGATCCTCGACGACATCCCGACCATCGGTCGGGAAGCGCGAGAGCTCTCCGAGGCCCACGATTACGTGTTCACCTCGGGTGGCGTGGGCCCGACCCACGACGACATGACGATGGAGGGGATCGCGCACGGCTTCGGTGTCGCCGCCGTCCATCACCCGCGACTCGACGCGATCCTCCACCAGCACTACGGCGGCGAGGTGAGCACGGCTCGGCGCAAGATGGCGCTCGTTCCCGAGGGCGCCCTGCTGGTCGAGGCGGAGGGCCTCTTCTACCCGGTGCCGCTCTATCGCAACATCTACGTGTTGCCGGGAGTGCCCGAGATCCTCGAGCAGAAGTTCCGCGCCATCCGCGAGCGCTTCCGCGACGAGCCGTTCTTCTTGAAGCGGCTCTACCTGAACGCGCTCGAGAGCTCGATCGCGGACACGCTCTCCGCCGTGGTCGACGAGTTTTCGGGCATCGACATCGGCAGCTACCCGACCTGGAACTTCGACGAGTACAAGGTGCTGGTCACCGTCGAGTCGCGCGACGCGGCGCTGCTCGAGCGCGCGTTCGCGGCGCTCGTCGAGCGGATCCCGGTCGCGTGGGTCGTGAAGACGGGCTGATCGGGAAGAGCTCGGGCTGCGATTCGCTTTCCAGCACGTCCTTCCACAACCTGCGCAGCAAGGTCGAGGTGCCCCGCGCGGGCAGCTCGTCCCGCGCCACCCATTGCAGCGCGTCGCGGTCGATCGTTCCTTCACCGACGCGGTCCGCTCGCACGCGTGCTCGCCAGACGTGCGCCTCGACGCGGCGATGACTCAGCACGTGGACCCGGCTCGCGGCCTCGCCCAGGATCTCGACCGAGAGCCCGGTCAGCTCCTCGACCCGCTGCGCCACCGCTCGCTCGGCCGACCGTTCATCCGCGTCGATCTCGACAGCGGGCAGATCCCACAAGCTCGCCCAGAGTCCCACCGCCGGACGCCGCACCAGCAGCACACGGCGGTCGCGTTCGACCCAGGCGAGATCGAGGCGCATGGCGCGAACGCGCGTTTCGGCTTTTCCCGAAGGGAAGTTCTCGGCATCGCCATGCCGCCGGGCCTCGCAGCTCCGGGCCACCGGGCATGCGTCGCAGCGCGGTGTCCGCGGCGTGCAGACCGTGGCGCCGAGCTCCA
>CAZYWA010000401.1:2211-7636 GCA_964650975.1 uncultured bacterium | reverse complement strand
ACGACCGGCTGGGCGGTGGCGCGGTCTTCCGTCTCAAGTTTCCGGTCTCGCGCGCGGCCGCGGTGCCGTTCTTCCCGGTCGACGAGCGCGAGATCCCGCGTGCCTGAGGGCGACACCGCGTCGCCGGACCGTGAGACCACGGTCCGGTCGCGGGGCTGTGTCGCGTGCGGCACCGAGAACCCGATTTCCCTCGGGATGCAGCCCCGTCGCGAGGACGACAAGGTCGTGTGCGAGCTCTCGGTGCGGCGCGAGTTCCGCGGCTATTCGAACGTCGCCCACGGCGGCACGACTTGCATGATCCTCGACGAGCTGATGGGAGCGGTGGCTTCACTGCGCGCGCCCAACGTGGTGGTCGCCACCGCGCGCATCGAGGTCCGCTACCTGCGGCCGGTGCCGGTCGAGACGCCGGTTCGCGGCGAAGCGTGGCTGGTCGGCGAGTCGGGTGCCGACTTCGACGTCGCGAGCCGCCTTCTCGACCAGCGCGGGCGCGTGCTGGCCGAGGCGGAAGCGCGGTTCCGCGCGCTCTCCCCCGAGCGCGCCGCGTCGTTCGTACCGGGGCGAGATCCGGAACCGGCCGGGCGGCCCTAGCCAGTGCCGAGCACGGCGCGGATTTCATTCAGCCGGGCGCCGAAAGTCGCATCGTCGAGCACCGGTTCCGCGCGCTCGAACACGAGATATTGGGGGAGCTCGACCCACGAGCGGCATACGTCGTAGCGGGCGAGATTCGGGATCGCGAGGGGAGTCGCGAGATGATGGACGCGCAGCACCAGCGCCGCGATCCCCGGCTTGCGGTAACGAAAGCGCCGCTCGATCGCCTCGAGCGTCAGCGACTGGTGCGGCACTAGCGCACGAGCGACCTCGAGGTCGGTGATCTCGGCCAGCTCCGCGACCGCGGCGTGGAGCGAGAGCTCGACCAGCGCTTGCCGAGGCACCGCCGCAGCCACGCGATTCGGCGCAGCGACGTGGCGCAGATCCTCCGGCCGCTCGTGGAAGTGGCTGGGGAAAAGGAAGAACTCGCGGTGAGCGGCCGTGAAGCCACGTCTCGACTTCTCGGCGATCCCGCCCTTCCGCAGCACCAGCGTGGCGCGACCCGCGCCCAGCTCCGCGCACACGCTCGCCCACTCCTTGAGCGCGATCCCGCAAACCGCGGTCACGAGGGCAGCAAGTGCTTCCGGAAATGATCCTCGAGCAGCGATTCGATGTACGGCAAGAAGAGCACCGCGCTGTAATGCCCGCTGGGCAGCACCACGCGCTCGGGACGGTGCGCCGCTTCCCAGAGCCGGGTGCCGACCTCGAACGGGATGATCGGATCGAAGCGTCCTTGCACGATCAGCGTGGTCGCCGGGTCGAGGCTCCCGGCGTGCGCCATCGGATCGACGGGGTCGAGGTACCAGTGGGCCTCGCGGCGTAAGCGATCGTGGTCGTAACCGCGCGACTCGAGCCCCTCGAGGAAATCCCGCACCTCGACCTCGCCACGGGCCGACTCCAGCACGTGCGCGAACTCGCCGCCGGTCAAGACCAGCGCGGTGGCCTGGATGCGCGGATCGTAGGCGGCGATCAGGTTGCCGATCATCGAGCCCATGCTGATGCCGAGCAGTCCGATGTGCGAGAACTGCATCGGCTGGCGGGCGGCGGGCGAGCCCTTGGCGAGCAGGTCGAGACCGCGCCGCACGTCGATCACGCTGTCGCGGATGCGCCGTCCCGCGAGCTCGAAGTCGCCGCGCGGATCGAGCACGTCGGTCTTGCGATCGAAGCGCAGCGTGGCGATGCCCTGCTCCGCGAGCCCTTTGCCGAACCAGTCGGTCTCCGAGTAGTCGCCGCCCAGGATCGGCAGCACCACCACCAGCGCGTCGCTGCCCGCGCGCGGGTAGCGAAGCACCGCGTGCGAGGTCGCGTTCTTGGGATCGGTGGTGTCGGCGGACGGATAGGTGAGCGACCAGGTCGCGAACTCGGGCTGCTCGTCCGCCATCGCTTGCAGCTCGAAGGCGATCTCACCAGCGGGATACGCGAACGGGTCGGCGCGGCGCTGCCATCCGCCCGGCACCGGATCGGGCGCGGCGGTACGCACCGCGCAGCCCGTGCAAACCAGCGACAGCAACGCGACCCACGAGGATCGGCGAGCAATGGTCCGGCTCATGCTTGGCCCTCCGCCGCGGGCGAGCGCGGCTCTAGTCTACGGCCCTCGATCAGATTGGCGTAAATCTCCGCGTAGCGGCGCGCGGTCGCTTCCCAGGTGAGGCCGCGCTCGTGGAGCAGCTCCCGCGCGCGCTGCCCTAGGCGGTCGCGCAGCTCCCGGTCAGCCAGCACCCGGGCCAGCGCGTCGGCCAGCGCCGCCGCGTCCTCGGCGGGCACCAGCACACCGCTCCGTCCGTCCTCGACGAGATCCGGCAGTCCGCCCACGCGGCTGGCCACGATCGCACGCGCGCCGCCCATCGCTTCGAGGATCACGTTGGGCAGGCCTTCGGAGCGGCTCGGCAGGCAGAACACGTCGCACGCCCCCATCCAGGTGGGGATCTCGTCGGTCGGGCGGAATCCGGTGAAACGCAGCACCTCTTGCACACCGTGCTGCCGCGCCAGCTGCTCGTAGTCGGGGATTCCGGCTCCGCCCCCCACCAGCACGAAGCGCACGTCGGCGAAGCCATCGCGCGCGGCGAGACGCTGAGCCGCCTCGATCAAAACATCGATCCCTTTGACGGGGATCACGTTACCGACGAACACCACCAGACGCTGCTCCGCCCCGAGACCGAGTTCCGCGCGCGCCGCACCGCGTTCGGGAAGCCCTTCGGTCTCGGCGCCGTCGGGCACGGACCAGGTGCGCTCGGCGCTGGCACCGAGGCGAGCAGCGCGCCTGGCGAGATCACGGCTGACCGGCGCCACGCCGTCGGCTGCGCCGAGCAACCCGCGCGCCGCCCAGCGCAGCGGTGCCGTGGACTCGGCCAGCGCGAGGTCGCTCCCTCGCAGCGTCACGAGCATCGGCAAGCCGCGCAGCCAGCGCACTGGAAGCGCCGCGAAACCGGTGAAGAGCCAGTTCGCGTGCAACAGATCGGCTCCGCCCGCGTCACCGGCGGCGCGCCACGCCTCGACCATGAGTCCCACGATCAGGAACGGAACCTCGAGGATCCGCCACGGATGCTCGCGCAGATGGATGGGGATGCCGCCGTATCCGTACGGCAGGCGTCGCCAGCGACGCGGCAGGTAGCGGGCCCAGCGAACGGTCGCGCCGCCGGTCGCCGCCGGCACCACGCGACGGTCGTCGGCGGGCGCCACCACCGTGACGCGATGGCCGAGCGCCACCAGACGGCGCACCGAGCGCTCCACGTGCGCTCCGGCAAAATCGCCCGGAAAACGCGGATAGCACGTGGTGAGGACGACGGCGTGCATCCGGCCTGGCGCCGCGCGCGGCGCCGCCCTCAAACCGGCGCGCGGCCGGTGATGTCGTGGCCCTCGGTGCGGTCGAGTCTGAGCTGCGCGATCTGCTCGGCCACCAGCCCCTGCATGAAGATCAGCACCGCGGCGACGTACATCAGCGCCGACATGTTGGTGAACACGAAATGCCCGTTTCGCACCGAGCTCCACGTGTAGTTCACGGTGCCCAGGATGAACGCCACCAGGCTCACGGGAATGAACACCCTGAGCGGCGAGAACAGCGTCGCGATCTTGATGATGATCAGGAAGAACCGCGTGCCGTCGCTGACGATGCGGATCTTGCTCTTGCCCTTGCGCTCGCGGGCCCGGATCGGCACGTACGCGAGCGAGCGCCCGGTGCGCAGGATCGCGAGCGTCAGCGTCGACGGCGACGAGAAACCGTTGGGCAGCAAGTAGAGGTAGTGAAGCAGCAAGTCACGCCGGATCGCGCGAAAGCCGCTGGTCAGGTCCTGGATCGGGAACTGCGTCACGTAGCTCGCGAACAGGTTGTAGACGTTGTTGCCGAAACGGCGCTTGAGGTTGGCGTGGGTGTCGGGCTCGCGGGCGCCCACCACCAGGTGGAAGCGCTCGAGCTTCTCGAGCATCCGCGGGATGTCCTCGGGCGGGTGCTGGCCGTCGCCATCCAGGAACACCACGACGTCGCCGTGCGCGGCACGAGCGCCCGACTTGGCCGACGCCCCGTTGCCGATGCAGTAGGGATGCGTGACGACGTGCGCGCCGGCCTGCCTCGCCACCTCGCCGGTGGTGTCGGTCGAGCCGTCGTCGACGACGATGACCTCGGTGACGCCCGGTTGCGCCAGCGACGCCGTGACCACTCCCGCGATCGCGTGGGCCTCGTTGTGCGCGGGGATCACCACCGTGACGCTCAACCGGGACCTCCGGTGCTGGCCGTCGCGGACGCCGTCGAATCGATGAAGTAGAGATCGTCTCGCATGACCACCTTGCGCTGCTTCACCAGCTCCCCCACCGCGCCCTCGATCGCTCTCCAGCTCTGTCCCACGCCCTGGGCGAGCGCGTTGATGCGCAGCCCCTCCGGGTTGTTGGCGAGCACCATGAGGATGCGATCGCCGAGGTGGTCACCGACCAGCGACGGGCCGCCCAGCGCTTGCGACAGCTTCTCGTGCGCGCGGAGCTCCATGTAGCGCTCCCGCAGATCGACCTTGGGCAGCCGCCACAACCACACCACCAGCGCCAGCGCCCAGAACTCGATCCCGTAGCCGAGGATCCCGCCGAGCAGCGGCCAGCCGACGGTCGAGCGATGTCGCTCGCCAGCAAGCCGGAAGCACAGGAAGCCGATGGCGCCCGCGAACGCCAGGCGCACGGCCGGATGGCCGACGATGCCGAAGCTCACTCGTCGTACCAGCCTTTGTCGGTGTTGAACTTGCGGATGAAGCGATCGACCATGGCGCTGAACTTTCCCTTGATCGTGGTCTTGCTCTTGGGGGGCGCCGGAGGAGGAGCGGACTTGCCCTCAGGATCGCTCACCTTCCAGGAGTCGTAAGCTGCGCCCTTGCCCTTGTCGGAAGACTCTTTCGGTTTCGGATCCGCCATCGCCAGTTCCTCCTCGTCCCGCCGGCCGCTCGTAACCCACTAATCTTAGCGTAAGGCGGTCGCGCATCCTGCTCGCAGTGGCCCGCTCTTCATCGTGGAAGACGGATCGATCCGCAAGGCGACGCCAGGCCGCGCCGTGACCTTCACGCGCGGCGCGGCCGGGTTCGTGGTGTTTCTGCTGTTCGCCGTGGCGAGATCCGCGGCCATCGCCCTCGTGGGAGGGCTCGCGTGGCTCTCGACGGGAGCGTGGATTTTCTTGGGGTGCGCCGCGGCGATCGTCGCGCTGCGGCCGTGGCGAGTGGCGGCGCCCGGGGCCACGGGCGGGCGCTGGCCGGTGCGGATCGCGCGATTCGCGGGGGCCGTGGCGATCGCCGGGTTCTTCGCGGCGACCCGTCCCGAGCCGAGCGAAGCCGCGACGCTGCTGCTGGCGCTCGCGGCCGGCACCCTC
>CAZYWA010000401.1:0-2201 GCA_964650975.1 uncultured bacterium | reverse complement strand
TGTCGCGCGGGCTTCGGCGCGAGATTCTCGGCGAGCGCTTCCGGAGCGGGCCGGGCGACACGGTGCGGTGGGCCGCCGCGTTCCTGGCGATGTCGTGGTGCATCGACGGCGCGGCGCTGGTGGTGCTGCTCGGTCTGATGCTGGCGCGGCACACGCCGGTCCTGAGCCGCCTCACGCATGGCCCGGTCCGATGGCGCGAGCTCTTGGCCGCGGGAGTCTTGCTCGCGGTGGTCGCCTCGGTGTTCCGCGGCTCGTTCGCCGCGGAACCCACGCCGTGCAGGCGCACCGCACCGGACCTCCCCGGCGACCAGCGGACACCGCTCAGGATCGCGACACTCGGCGACTCGTCGACCTACGGGATCTTCCTGCCCGATCGCCTGGGATATCCGGGGCTGCTCGAGCGGAACCTGCGCGCGGCAGATCCGGAACGGCGCTACGAGGTCTGGAACTGCGCCTTCAGCGGCGCCACTTCGGCGCAGGCCCAGGGCCAGCTCGAGCGCGCGCTGGCGCTCACGCCGCCGCCCGCGGCGGTGACCATCTACGTGGGCGACAACGACACGCTCAAGCCCGGGCACCCGCCGGTCGAGGAGGTGGCGCTGAGCTACCGCGAGAACCTCTCGGTGATCCTCGACGCGTGCCGCGCGCGGGGCGTGCGACCCATCCTGATCACGTCGCCCAACGGACGGGTGTTCGGCGGCGCGATGATGGGTTTCTTGACCCGCGCCACGCGCGAGCTCTCGGCCGAGCGCGGGGTCGAGTTGGTCGACGCGAGTGCCGCGATCCTCGACCACTGGTTCGACGCGCGCTTCTTCATCTGGGATTTCGTGCATCCGAACCAGCTGGGCCATCGCGAGATCGCGCGCATGCTCACCGAGACGTTGCGGAACGCGGAGCTGGCGCCGCCTGCACCGCCGGCGCCGTCCCCATCGCCTCGACCGTGAGCTAGTTTCGAGAGCATGAACGTCGGGCCGGAGTGGATCGAGCAGGTGCGCGCAGCGATCGCAGCGCGAACCCGTCACGAGATCGCGCTCGCCGACGGGCTCACGCGCGCCGCGGTGCTGGTGCCGCTCATGCGCGCCGCCGACGGCCTCCGGTTGCTGCTCACGCTGCGCACCGAGTGGGTCGGTACGCACAAGGGCCAGATCAGCTTCCCGGGTGGCAAGACCGATCCCGGCGACGCGAATCCGCTCGCCACCGCGCTGCGCGAGGCGCACGAGGAGCTGGCGATCCAGCCCGAGGACGTCGATGTGCTCGGGGCGCTCGACGACAGCATCACCATCACTGACTTCCTGGTCACCCCGATCGTGGGCACGTTGCCGCATCCTTACCCGTACTTGCCGCGCGCCGACGAGATCGCCCAGGTGATGGAGATTCCGCTGGCGCGTTTCCTCGACGCCTCGATCCACCGCACCGAGGAGCGCGGTACCCGGAACGGGGCACCGCATCTGGTGCACTTCTACGACCTCGACGGCACCGTCGTGTGGGGTGCCACGGCCCGGTTCATCCACGCATTCGTGGAGCTGGCGTTCCCCGGCCAACCACGCTGAGCACCAAGCGGAGCTCCGCCATGGCGCATCACGAGCATCGGAAGCACGGTCCGGCGGCGATCCGCTGCGCCGTCGTGACCGTCAGCGACACCCGCACCGAGGAGACGGACTCGAGCGGCGCCGCGATCCGCGAGCTGCTCGCGGGCGCCGGCCACGAGGTGGTGCGCTACGCGATCGTGCCCGACGAGCCCGAGCGCATTCGCGCACTGATCGGGGAAATCCGTGCGGCCGGCGCGGCCCGCGCGGTGATCGTGAACGGCGGCACAGGGATCTCGCGCCGCGACCGCACCTTCGAAGCGGTGAGCGCCCTGCTCGACAAGAAGCTCGACGGATTCGGCGAGCTCTTCCGCTCGCTCAGCTACGCCGAGATCGGCTCGGCGGCGATGCTGTCGCGGGCGGTGGCGGGCCTTTCAGGCGAGCTGGTGATCTTCTCGGTGCCCGGATCGAGCGCGGCGGTGCGACTCGCGATGGAGAAGCTCATCCTACCCGAGCTCGGCCACGTGGTCGGCGAGGCGGCGAAGGGGTGAGCTGAATCTCCCGGGGGGCTTTTCAAGCCCCCGCCCCCGAGTCGGCTCGCTCTGCTCGCCGGGCGCCTCTCGGCGCCGGCACGAGATCCGGCGAGCAGTCGGCTCGGGGAGGACGGCGAGTGGAAGC
>CAZYWA010000400.1:0-7691 GCA_964650975.1 uncultured bacterium | reverse complement strand
CGTCGGCCCTCCCATACCAAGCCTGTGCGCCCGCGACCGCGGGCCCGAGCGACACCACCAGCAGGTACGCCATCGCAAGACTTCTCCGAGTGGTCGAATGCGAGCGATGGAGCGGTGTCATGGCGAGCCGGACGTGAAGGACTGGACCACCCCCTGCCACCATCCGCTGGTGACGACGTGCTCGACGAATGCACCACCGGTGTACTCGCCGATCACGCGCCGCCAGAAGCGTTGCGCCGGCACGTTCGCCGGCATCTGTCCCACCTCCCAGTAGCCCGGAATCGCATCGAAGACCGCGTGCGCCAGGCGCAAGCCCACACCGGCCCGGCGGTACTTCTTCAGTACGAAGAACTGATCCATCCAGTTTCCGCTCTCGGCGACCTTGACGGCGTGATCCGCGAGCGCGAAGCCCGCATAGCGACCGGCGACCGTGGCCACGAAGGGCCTGCTTTCCGGGGATGACCAGTACCGATCGAGGGCGTAGCCGTACTCGCCGCTGGCGTCGAGATCCTGGTCCCAGATGTCGGAGAGCTCGTATTGATAGAGCTCGAGCATGTGCTGCAGCGCCGGGCGCTCGTCGACACCCGCGACTCGAAACTCAGCGGCGCCGGTGAAGGGCATGACTCGCGAGAGAATACTCGGGCGACTCGAACGCAACAGGCGGCGTCGCGGGAGCACGGCCCCGGGGCCCTACCCTCCACGGCGCATTCGACCGTCGTGGGGAGGGCCGCGCTTCCGCGCGGCCGGCAGTGGTGAGCAAGCTGGGAGTCCGTGAATTCGATCGGTCGGGAGCGCTCACGCGGCCAGACGAGTGGTGTCCGGTTCTCGCGTCGCGGGCCGCAGCCGATGCACCGCGGCTCCCAGCTTCGCGTTCGCGGCGGCCGCCAAGCGGCGCTCTCCCTCGGTGGCGAAGTCGCGATCCCACGCCAGCACCTTCGGGACCATGAGGCGCTGCCAGAGCGGCGGGATCAGCGCGACGACGATCGTCGTCAGGTAGCCGTTGATCATCATCGGAGCGTTCGGATAGGGCCTCAAGTCCTGGTACGGCACCTCGCCCTGCGCGTGATGGTGGGAGTGACGCGTCAGGTTGAACATCGTCCACGAGCTGATGCGGCGGTTGGTGTTCCACGAGTGGCGCGGCTCGACCGGCGTCGCGGGGTCGCGCACCATGCCGTAGTGCTCCATGTAGTTGACGATCTCGAGCAGCGCCTTGCCCCAGAGCGCGCACGCGCAGAAGAAGGCCGCCGCCGCGAGGCCGCCGAGCGCCCAGGCCGCCGCGACCAAGAACGCGCTCATCGCGGCGCCTCGGAGAACCGCGTTCCGCCGCGAGAAGACGCCGAGATGCTTCTTGCGCAGACGCTCGGCCTCGATCCTCCAGGCGCTCGCGTTGCCGCGCACCGTCGACGTCACGATGTGCGCGTACACGTTCCGGCCGCGCGGCGCCGTCGCCGGATCCTCGACGGTCGAGACGTAACGATGGTGCCCGTAAACGTGCTCGATCGCGAAGCTGGTGTCGAAGCTGAACGCGAGGAGCCAGCGCCCGACGGCCATCGAGATCGGGTCCCAGGTGCGGTGCGTCAGCTCGTGCGCCGGGATCGTCCCGACCATGCCGATCATGAGACCGGTCAGCACCCACGTCGACACGTGGTGCCCGAAGGACGTGGCGTCGCGCGCGCCGAGCACGTCGTGGCCGGTGAGCCGCGCGAGGAACGCGCCGAAGCCCAGCGGATCGCCGGCGCTCACGCTCCACACCGCCGTGAAGGCGATGAGCGTGAGCAGCGGCAGCGCGAGCCAGAGCTGCACCGTGAGCAGGCGCGGATGGCGAAAGGTGTGCGTCGAGGTGTCGTCGCCGGCGATCGCATCGCCGACCATGTAGAGCGCGAGCACCGCGAGCAGCCCCGCGGTGATGCGCGCACCGCCAGCGACGATCGCCGCCACCGAGAAAAGCCCGATCGCGTGGAAGCTCATGAACTTGAGGTAGTGAAGCGCGTCGGTGAGCCGTGGTGCCGTTCTCTCGCCCCCACTCTCCCTGGAGGGCCGGCGGTCCCTCGCCGGCAAGCCGTCACGAACGCCGACGAGCGACGCTCCGTCTGCCGGCGCTCCGAGCGCCAATGCCGCGTCGTACCGCGTCGTGAACCGATCGAAATGAATGTGCTCGCGCGCGACTCCAAGCTCCCCGAGCAGCGCCACCGCGCCATCGATCATCGCTGGCGGCCCACAGAGATACGCGTGCGCTCCCGCCTCGAACGCCTCGCCCATGTGCTCGGTGACGAGCCCGCGCGCGCCGCTCCACGCCGACCCGGCAGGCAGCGCCGATAGCACCGGCACGAACCGGAACCTCCCGCGCCACCGGCGCCCGATCGACGCGATCCGGTCGAGCGCATGGAGATCGCGCTCCTCGCGCGCGCCGAAGAGCAGCGTCGCCGGTCGCGACACCCCGGCCGCCGCAGCCTCCTCGAGGATCGCCAGGATCGGTGCGAGCCCGCTGCCACCCGCGATCAGGAGCATCGGCGCCGCCGACGGGCGGAGCCAGAACTCACCCGCCGGCCCCTCGACGCGAGCCGTCTCGCCGATCAGCTCCCGTTCGGCGACGTGCGACGAGAAGAGCCCACCTGGCACCTGGCGCACCAGAAAGCTCACCTCGCGCGTTCCGGACGGGCGCGCCGCCTCGCCTTCGCTGGCGTCTGGGGTGGTGCAGACGCCGCGGCTGCGAGGGACCGCAGCCCTCCGGTGTCCGGACTCGCAGTCGGAGGGACGCGGTCCCTCGGGTCCGCTGCGATCGCCATCCTCGCGCGCGGGCGCCGCGAACGAGTAGCTCCGCTCGACACCCGGCAGCGAGTCGAGGCTCAGATTCGCGAATTGCCCGGCGCGGTACGCGAGCGGCTCGTCGAGCGCCACCGTGAGGCGCGTGATGTCGTGGGTGACCCGCTCCTGACCCACCACCCGTCCGGCCACGCGCCGGCGCGCCGCCGACGCCCCGAGATCCACGTCGATCCGCACGTCCGAGGTCGGCACGCTCTGGCACGCCAGGATGTACCCCTCTTCGATCTCCTCTTCCGAGAGCAGGTAGCCGGTTTCGGTCAGCTCCTTCACCTTGCCCTCGGTGAGCCGGCACTTGCAGGTCGCGCAACCGCCCACGCGGCAGCTGTTGGGAAAATCGATCCCCTGGCGCAGCGCCGCCTGGAGCAGCGTCTCGCGCGTCTCGACCGTGATCGGCCGATCGTTGACCAGCGCGGTGTGGGTTCGATTCGAGGAGAAGATCGACGGTCTTGCGTTCATAGGTCCTCCGGCGTCTCCGCAGAGTCTCTTGGGCACCACCCCTCTTTCACGCTGCCCAAATTGCCCGTCCCCGCGTCCCGTCGAGAGGTCCGCCGTGGACAACGATGGGTCATTTGTTGACACGGTCGATCGACGGTTTCATGCTGTCGAGCGATGGCCGCGCCGACGGATCGTCGCGATCCGAGCTTTACGCTTCCGGTCCAGTACCTCCGCCACATCGCCGACCAGATCCGCGCCCAGGGCGGCGACCCGAGGCACTGGCTCGCGCTGAGCCGGCTGACCGAGGCTCATCTCGACGACCCCGCGCTCGCCGTTCCCTACGCGGTCTTCCACCAGCTGGTGCGCGACTCGCTCACCGTGGCGCGCGAGCCCGCACTCGGCCTCTTCGTCGGCGAGCGCCTGGTCGCGAGCACCCACGGCATCCTGGGTTACGCCGCGCTGCAGAGCGGCACGCTCCGCCAGGCTCTCGAGGTCCTCGAACGCTACACCCGCGTCCGCACCACGCTGGTCTCGGTCTCGTCGGAGGCGCACCGCGGCGAGCTGCGCGTCCGGTTCGCCGAGAACCATCCACTGGGCGAGATCCGCCGCCCGGTGCTCGAGGCGATCCTGCTCAGCATCAAGAACCTGGTGGACACGATCGCCCGCGGCACTTGCACCGTACGCCGCGCGAGCTTCACCTTCGAAGCGCCCGACTACGCGCCTCTCGCCCGCGAGCTCTTCCAGTGCGACGTGCGCTACGCGCAGCCATGGGCGGGGCTGGTCGTGCCGCTCGACGGCCTCGACGCACCGCTACGGCTCGCCGACCCCACGGCGTACCAGGACGCGCTCGCCATCTGCCAGCGCGAGCTCGACAAGCTCACCGGCAGCGAGACGCTCGCCACGCGCATCCGCCGTATGCTCCTCGAGAAGCAGAACGGCTTCCCGTCCCTCGCGGTCACCGCGCGCGTGCTCCACATGACGCCGCGCACCCTTCACCGCCGGCTGGTGGCCGAGGGCACCTCGTACAAGCAGCTCCTCGAGAGCGTCCGCCACATGCTCGCCGTCGAGCACTTGAAGTCGGGCCTCCTCACCATCGAGCAGCTCGCCTACACGCTCGGCTACTCCGACCTCGCGAACTTTCGCCGCGCGTTCAAGCGCTGGGAACGCGTGCCGCCCGCGGCCTACCGCCGGCGCCTCGCGGCCCGAGCGCGCCGCGCGGGGCCGGCGCGGCCGCTCCGGAGGGCTCCGGGCAGGTGAGCCCGCCGGTGCGGGCCGACCACGCTCGACGCGCGGGTGGCCGTCCGTTCGCGAGCAGCGCTCGGTGCGCCGCCCGCCGCCGATCGCCGGGCTTCCGGCGTTCCGGACTCAGCTCTTCGCGTCCAAGAGGGCGAGCAGCGCCGCAGCCGAGACGGCGTCCACACGGCTCCGTCCCGGCACGCGCGGGAACGGTCCGTCATGGCCGATCGGAAGGAAGGCGGCGGTCCACACGCGGCCCTCGATGAGCTCGGCCTTCAGTCGAAGCTCGAGAGCGCGCTCGACCGTCGCGACCAGCTCGTTCATTGCCTTCTCGTCGGTGCTGTAGGGCGGCGGAGCGCCACCATCGACGAGCTCGCTGCCGAGGGCGGCGACGATCGCTCTGTCGCGCTCGGGTCCCGGCTTCGGTCTCTGCCTATCGTCCCACTTGGCCATGGGGCACCTCGGCTGGCGGTGGTAGCTACGGGGTTGCCAAACTGGACAGTTTGACCTTACCGAACTGGAAGATTCGATATTACCAAATAGGACAATTGTGTATTGCCAAAATGCCCCACGAGGGCCGATTTCGAGCCGATGGGCCGAGAAAACGCCGGGTTCCAGACACACCTTCGATCGTCCACTCACGGGCACGTGAGGCCGCCCGTCCGGACTGCCCAAGAGCACGACGAGCCGGACTCGAAGCCCGAGCTCCAGATCTGGTCGTTGTAGAGCACGATCGCGCCGTCGGCCACCGCGCTCGACCACGACGTTTGGCTGATCGAGCCGGCGATCTTCATCGGGGCATAGGACGTCGTGTGGGACCCGAGGAGCCAGATCGGGCTCCCGTCGGAGGGCGCCTCCCAGGTGCCTTCGTGGAGCGCAAGCCAGTGAAATCCGGTGGGGATCGTGACGCCCGGCCCCAGGTGGATCCGCACCCGCGCCACGTCGGCACCCGCGGTGTCCTGCGAGCCGGTGTCCTTCACGCGCGGGGCGTCGTCGGTGCCACTCGCGAGCAGGCTCCCCGGCGAGCCCGCGTCGTCGTCGTAGAGCGCCCAGCTGATCGCGCCGCCGAACGAGTCGATGCGGCCGTTGTCGTTGACGAGGTCGTCGGCGATCCAGAGCTCGGCGTCGAAGACCTGCGTCAGGTGGTTGAGCGCGAACTTCTTCGCGGCCACGTGGGTCGAGATGTCCACCTCGTGCGCGGTGTCCAGGTCGTAGTCGCTCTGGCCCCAGTAGACGAAGTCGCCGAGCAGCGCGAACGAGGAGTCCTCGGTGATCCCGATGTGGTACCAGCTTCCCGGGTTGGTGACGTTCGAAGAGAACGAGATGCCTCCGCCCATGGTGAGACCGCTGTAAATCCACCCGATGCCGGTGCCGTCGTCCGGCGACAGCCACGGACCTTCGTGCAGCGCGAGCCAGTAGGTCCCGGTCGCCGCGAGCCCCACCTGGGGCTGCAGCTGGATGACGAAGTGGAAGACGTCGTCCGAATCACTGCTGAACTGGAAGCCGGCGAAGCTCACCTCCGGCGCGTCGTCGGTACCACTCGCGATCAACGCGCCCGGCACGCCTCCCGAGTCCGCGTAGATCGCCCAGCTGATCGAGCCACTGAATCCCTCGAGGACTCCTGGCTTGCTGTTGACGAGCTCGCCGATCCACGCGTCGACCCGCTTGAGCCGGACCGCGTCGCCGTCGATCGCGAAATTGTTCGCGGCCACGTAGAGCGAGAGCCCTGCGTCATCGACCGTGTCGATCGACGACTCGTCCCAGAGATACGTGGAGTCCGGGGTACCGCCCGATCGCGCGGGCACCGCGGCGAGCACCGCCGTGAGGAACGCACACACGGCAACCGCGGCTCGTGTGCCAGCGGCCCTTCCGAGGTTCAGGCTGAGGATCCGAACCATCAAATCCATGCGCGTTCCTTTCCGCTCTCGGCGCGCCGAACCGAGTCGACGCCTCCTTTGATACGTCAGGGAGGCCGGCGAGTGCCAGTCCGGTTGACGACATGCCGTACGGATTGATGACGGAAACAAGCTGTTTCCTGCGGGCTACACCGTCGCGGCAGGATCTCTGCCGCGACTCCTACGACGGACACCCTGGGTCCACCTCGAGATCCGGGTTGCATCGTCTGACGAAAGGCCGTTGATCGTCTCGGAGGGCGTTGTCGTCGGAGTCGCCGACACTGCCAACGGACCGCACCGCGCCCATCGCGGCGAGACGCTCGGTGTAGCGGATCTCGGTGTACTGGGTACCCGGAAAAAGCTGTTCGAGGAGCCGCTCGCGCGGGAACGAGCTGAACGGGACGAAGGTGGCGAGTCGGATCCTGTCGTCGCGCGTGCCGTTTCCGCGAAGTTCGAGGTGGCAGACTGAAGCCGCAGCCCCGGCCGTGGCGGCGACCGATGACGACGATCGCGATGCGTTCAGAGGATGGGCGGGCCGCTGTTCGGGTAGTCGGTGCGAAAAGCCATCTCGCGGCCCGCGTCGTACTCGGCACGCAGCTTGTCGAGCTTCGCGCCGATCAGACGATACGCATCGCTTCCGAGGATGACCCAGTGGCGCGGACGATCCGAGGCCACGACCTCGTAGATCGCCTCGGCTGCGCGAACAGGGTCACCAGGAAACATCTCCGGGGTCATGCTCGCCATGACCTTGCGGAACGCTCCGGAAGTCGCCGCGTACGCCTCGATCGGGGTGCCCGAGAACTTCGTACGATCCGCGAGCCCGGTGCGGAACGAGCCCGGCTCGACCAAGAACGCGCGCAAGCCGATCGGCTCGATCTCCTGCCACAGCGATTCCGTCAAGCCCTCGAGAGCGAACTTGCTCGACGAGTAGAAGCCATTCACTGGGAGGCTCGCGATGCCGTCCATCGACGAGACGTTGACGATCGTGCCCTGCTTGCGTGCGCGCATTCCGGGCAGGACCAGGCGCAGCATGGACACCGCGCCGAAGAAGTTCACCTCGAAGATCGCGCGGTAGTCGTGCTCCTCTTGCTCCTCGATTGCCCCGATGTAGTCGATGCCCGCGTTGTTGACGAGAACATCGATCATGCCGAACCGTTGCTCCGTCCGCTGAACCGCAGCGACACGTTGCTCTGCGTTCGTGACGTCCAGCGCGAGGGCGAGCGCCCGATCCGGGTAACGGGCCGCGAGGCGGTCATCGCGGCCTGCGTGCGCGCTCCCAGCGCGTCCCGGTCGCCCTGCTGC
>CAZYWA010000399.1:0-7695 GCA_964650975.1 uncultured bacterium | reverse complement strand
AACGACCGACCAGCAACCGACCACGGATCCTGTCGACGCAACTTGCGGCAGTCCCTGTGTTCTTCGAGTCAAGTGACCAAGTGACCATGTTTTTAGAAAACAGATACACACATACGCGCGAGAGAATTATTTCGAGCGGTCCTCGCCGAAATATTTATTTCTCTCTATGTGCGTCTTCGTGCTTGCGAACCCCGGTCACTTGGTCATTCGCCCCTAAGCCCTGGATTTTCATCGAAGAACGGCCGACCGAGCGTCTGGCATGTGACCGCGACGCTCTGGTCGCTTGTCTGCCGTGGGCCGGTTCAGGGCTCCCTGGGGCGACCCCAGCCGGCATTCCGGGAGGCCGCGCGGGTGGCCGGCGCCTGCGCCGCGTCCCGCATGACGGGTCGGCGCTCTTCACGGTACGTGTCGTCGTCCCGATCCCGGACGCCGCCCCGTGGCCGCCACGCAAGCCCTGGTACTACCGCCTCCCGCCCGTTGGCTGGCCTCGGCGGCCCTCTCGCCGCGTGTGCCGCGACGCGCGCCGTGGGAGGCGGTCGTGACGGCGCGGCCGGCGCACGGCGACCCGGCGGCGGCGCTCGACCTGCTGATCGGGATGCTCGCCGACCGGCTGGCGGAGCCGCTGGCGGCGCGCCTGGGTGAGCGGCTCGGCGTGGGACCCGCGTCGCGGTCCGAGCCGAAGTTCATGTCGGTCAAGGAAGCGGCGCAGTTCTGCCGGGTGAGCGAGAAGACGATCCGCCGACTGATGGCCACGGGCCAGGTCCGCGTGCACCGCGTTCGGCGCCGCGTGCTGGTGATGCGCGATGACGTACTGGCCGCGCTCCAGCGAGACGGCGGTACCACCGAGACCGAAACCTCCAGCGAAGCAGAGCGCGTCGCGAACGCGCTGCTGCGACGGGTGAAATGAGATGGCCTTCTATCGAGGCGACCGAGGGTTCTGGGTCGCGGACCTACGCGAAGGGAAGAAGCGCGTGCTCTTGAAGATCGACGCGCGATCGAAGGAGCACGCCGAGCAGATCGAGCACGACGCGCAGAAGCGCTTCGACGACAAGGCGAAGCACGCCCTGCCCGATCTGCGGAAGTCGACCTTCGGTGCGATCATCGAGACCTGGATCGAGCGCCGGGCTCGGGCCGGGAAGCAAAACGTCGAGAGCGAGCGCACCCACCTGCGCCACCACCTGCTGCCGATCCTGGGCGACGTGCCGCTCGCGAAGGTCACCGAGGACGACGCCATCCTCGCGGTCGAGCGCCTGATCGAGAAGGGGCTGGCACCGCGGACGGTCAAGAACATCCATGGCACGGCGGCGAGCCTCTGGCAGGACTACAAGCGCGAGATTCCGGTGAACCCGTGGCGCGCAGCGCAGCCGACGGTGCCCGACATCCACGACCGGGATCCCGAGTGGCGGGAGGCATCAACCTTCAACCACGAGGAACTCGAGCAACTCATCTCGGACCCAGAGATTCCCGCACCGAGGCGGATGGTGAACGCGCTACTCGGACTCGCCGGGCTCCGGATTGGCGAGGCCGCGGCGCTCTGCTGGCGGCATTACGCGGCGGCGTACACTCCCCTTGGGCGCCTCACGATTGCCTGGAGCCACGACCGACGGACGAAGACTAAGGACACGAGGTTCATCCCGGTCCACCCGACGCTGGCGTCGGTGCTGGACGACTGGCGGCTGCACGGCTGGGTGGAGCAGATGGGCCGCGAGCCGACCGACGACGACCTGATCGTACCGGGGCCGCCGGGTCCCCGGTGGAGCGACCGCGCGTTCCGCGACCGGTTCCAGGGCGACCTGGAGCGGCTTGGGCTGCGGGTCAAGGCGGGGACGATGGGCCAGATGCGGAGCCCGCACGGGTTGCGAGCCAGCTTCCTCACGCTCGCGGTCGAGGACGGCGCGATCTTCGAGATCATCGACCGCGTCGAGCACCGCGGTGGGCGGCGCGGCGCGGGCCACATGTATCTGCGGCCGAGCTGGGAGCTGATGTGCCGCGAGGTGGCGAAGCTCCGAATCGGCGCGACCTGCTACCAGAATGCTACCGGGAAAAATGCAGGGGCCGAGACGCTAGAGGTATCGCCTACTTACGAAATCCGCGGCGAGGGCGGCGGTCCCTCGCCGCCGCAGCGTCACACCGGAATCGAACGCGGCGGACGCGAGGGACCGCGTCCCTCCAGCCCGTCGATCGCGTCATTCGGGACTGCTCACTCACCGTCCGAGGAATCGCCGAGCCGTGCCTGGCTCGCCTGGTAGGCCGCGACGCTCTCCGGCTTGACGGTGATCGACACGATCTCGGGGTGGACCTTCCGGACACCCGCTTCGATCCGCGCGACGATGGTCTCGACCTGCGCGGCCGTGAGATGGTCCGCGAAGTGGACGCTCAGCCCGGCGACGACCTGCCGCGGCCCCAGATGCACGGTGTAAAGGCCGTTCGCACTCTCGACGCCGGGCAGCCCGCGTGCGATCGAGCAGATCGACGCGACGACTTCCTCGCGAGCGCCCTCTCCGATGAGCAATCCCTTGGTCTCGCGGGTGAGCAGCACCGCCACGGTGAAGAGCAGGACTCCGATCGCCACCGACGCCAACCCGTCGAAGACCGCCATCCGGGAAATCTGCGCCGCCGCGGTGCCCGCCGCCGCGATGGCGAGCCCGATCAGCGCCGCGCTGTCCTCGAAGAGCACCATGAACGTGGGCGGATCCTTGCTGTCACGCATCGCGTCGAGGTAGCCGTCGTCGCCCTTGGCGCGGCGGAACTCGCCGAGCGCGACCCACCACGACGAGCCCTCGAAGAGCATCCCGAGCGCCAGCACCGCGTAGTTCACCGCGGGTGTCGAGATGCTCGCGGGATGGAGAATGCGCTCGACGCCCTCGTACACCGACACCGTGGAGCCGATCGCGAAGATCAGGAGCGACACCATGAAGCTCCAGAAGTAGAGCTCACGGCCGTGGCCGAGCGGATGACGCTGATCGGCCGGCCGCGCGGCGCGCCGCATCCCGTAGAGCAGCAACAGCTCGTTGCCGGTGTCGACGAGCGAATGAACGCCCTCGCTCAGCATCGCGGAGCTGCCGGTGAACGCCGCCGCGCAGAATTTCGTCGCTGCGACCAGCAGGTTGCCGAGCAGCGCCCCGTAGATCACGCGCCTCTGCCCGTGCGCTCCGCCGCGCGCGCCGGCGCTCTTCATCGCGCGCGGCCTTTCCTGGCGTCCAGGCCCTGCGATTTGCACGCGTTGCGCGCGTCCTCTTTCAGGATCTCCGCCAGGCGCCGCGTGCCAGGCCCGGCTCCCTCGGGATCGGCGAGCACCAGATAAATCTCGGCGAAGCGTTCGCCACTGTCCGCGAGCGGCAGCACGGCGAGCTGACCGGCGGCGAGCTCCTCGCGGATCTTCTCGCGCGGATACCACGCGAAGCCCAGGCCCATGCGCGTGGCCTGCAGCGAGGTGGCCATGTGGCCCACGGTCCAGCGCTGCTCGGCCTCGATGAAACGGTTGCGGCGATCGCGCTTCTTGCTGGTGTCGCGGACCACCACGTGGCGGTGCTTCCGCAGATCGCGCAGCCGGAGCGGGCGCCCGAGATGGAAGAGCGGGTGCTCGGGGTGCGCCGCGAGCACGAACTCGAGACGCATGAGCGAGTCGCCGGTGAAGCCGGCCGGGACCTCCGGCGTCAGCGCCAGGTCGACGCGCCCCTCGAGCAGCGCCTCGGGTGCTCCTCCAATCACCGATTCGATCACCTCGATGCGGGTGTGCGCCGCCTCCTGCGAGAACCGCTCGAGCGAGCGGAGCAGGAGCCAGGTGGGAAAGATGATCTCCACGGCGAGCTGAATCTCGGCTTCCCACCCAGCGGACGCGCGCTTCGCCGAGCGCTCGAGGCCGGCGGCGTCGTCGAGCAGCGTGCGCGCCCGGGCATGGAGCATCCGCCCGGACGGTGTCAGCACCGCCTTCCGGCCCTGGATCTCGAACGCCTTCACGCCCAGCAAGGACTCGAGCTTCTGCACCGCGTAGGTGACCGCCGACTGGCTCTTGTGGAGCGCGGCCGCCGCGGGCGCGTAGCCGCCCTCGTCCACCACGGCCACCAGCGCCTGCCACTGGTCGAGGGAAATCCGCGGTTTCAGGCTCATTGCCATCGATCAATCGATTCAGTTGATCAAAAGACGCATGTAATTGAACTTTTCAATCGGATTGGAAGATCTAAGTTACTAGCGTCCGACACCACCCACCAAGGAGGCATCCCATGGCGACGCTGCTCAAGATCAACTCGAGTCTCTTCGGCCAGCATGGCCAGTCCACCCGGCTGCTCGACCGGTACGTGTCCCTCTGGAGCGCCCAGCACCCGGATGGCCAGGTCCTGCTGCGCGACCTCGCGGCCGAGCCGGTGCCGCACCTCACCGCCGAGCGCTTCGCGGCGTTCACCACCAAGCCGGAAGAGCGCAGCGCCGAGCAGCGCGACGTGGCGGCCCACTCCGACCGGCTCATCGACGAGCTGCGCCGCGCCGATGAGATCGCCCTCGGGCTGCCCATGTACAACTTCGGCATCCCGTCGACGCTCAAGGCCTACTTCGACCACATCGCGCGCGCCGGCGAGACCTTCCGCTACACCGAGAACGGCCCCGCCGGCCTGCTCACCGGCAAAAAGGCGCTGGTCTTCGCCACGCGCGGCGGTCGCTACGCCGGCACCGCGCGCGACACCGAAACGACCTACGTGCGCGACTTCCTCGCCTTCCTCGGCATCACCGATCTCGAGTTCGTCTACGCGGAGGGCCTCGCCATGGGCGACGAGCCACGCGCGCTGGCGCTCACCCAGGCCGAGTCGGCGATCGACCAGCTCGGCACGGTCGCGCGCCGCGCGGCGTGACGTAGCGGCTGATGTTCTGGAGGGACGCGGTCTCTCGCGTCCGCAGCGCTGGCTCGTGGTGCGGACGCTGCGGCTGCGAGGGACCGCAGCCCTCCATCCCGGGGACTACGGCCCGACGAAGCTTCAGCGCGAGGGGAGCGGGATGAACTCGACCTCGTCGCCCGGCACCTTCGGGAACCGCCCGCCTTTCCAGTCGCGCCGCGCTTGCTCGATCCGGTCCTTCGAACTCGAGACGAAGTTCCAGTCGATGTACCGGCGTCCCTCGAGCGGCGCGCCTCCCACGAGCACGACGCGCGCGTTCTCGGTGGCGCGGAGCGGCGGAGTGGCGTCGCGGGTGAAGATCAGCATGCGTCCGACCTCGGCGCGCGCTGCGCCGCACTCGACGGCACCCTCCGCGACATACACCGCCCGCTCCGCGTGCTCGGCGGGCAGCGGCAGCACGCTTCCCGCCGGCATCGACGCGTCGACGTAGAAGAGCGGCGAGCGCGTCTCGACCGGCGATTCCAGGCCGTACGCCGACCCCGCGAGCGTGCGCACCCTCACGCCGCCGATCTCTCGCTCCGGCAAGCTCGCGCCCGGATGGTGGCGAAACGAAGGCGCCACCTCTTCGTCCGCGGTGGGCAGCGCCACCCAGAGCTGCAGCCCTTGCGACCGCGAGCCGGTGCGACGCAGCTCGGCCGACGTGCGCTCCGAGTGCACGATCCCGTGCCCCGCCGTCATCCAGTTGATGTCGCCGGGACGGATCGCCTGCTCGGAGCCCAGACTGTCGCGGTGCACGATCTCGCCCTCGAAGAGATACGTCACCGTGGCGAGCCCGATGTGCGGATGCGGCCGCACGTCCATCCCCGCGCCGGGCTCGAACGTCACCGGCCCCAGGTGATCGAAGAAGATGAACGGCCCCACCATGCGCCGCGTCTTCGCCGGCAACACCCGCCGCACGACGAACCCGCCCAGATCGCGCGCCTCACCATCGAGCACGTTCTCGATGCCGGGGGGATTCTCGGCCGTGGCCATCGCACCCGAAGAATGCCACCCAATCCCGCGCTCCGACAGCCATCGAGCGCGGATCGAGCTCCTCGCGGACGACACGTGCCTGGGCGGGTTACACCGAAAATGGGCGCGCGGTCGGCCTACTCAGTGTCCGGGCTCGTTGGAGGACGGCCCCTGTACCAACAGCCGGCGTAACGGCTCGACCAGCACGGGCAGATCTTCGGTGATCGTGGCCCAGACGATGGCTGCACTGACCGCGAAGTAGCCATGCGCGACGAAGTTCCGCATCGCGCACATGTCGGCCCAGGGAACCTCGGGATGAGCCTTCTGCACCTCGTCGGGGACGTTGCGCGCCGCCTCCCCGATCACGACGAGGTTGAAGAGCACGGCGTGAACCGCCTTGCGGTCCCGTTCGAATGTCTGGGCCGTGAGCGTCGCGCGGTGGCTGTCGATGTCTTGGACCGCGCTCAGGATGTCGGCCACTCGGACCCGCCAGTCCCTAGGCGGCACGCACGGCCTCCCGCAGAATCGCGTCGCGGAATGCGGGCTTGATCGAGTCGCGGGGAACGAGGTCCACGCGGCCCCCGATCCAGGCCTCGAGCTGTCGCTGGATCCGAGCCAGACCGAAGAGCCCCATCGGGCGGTCCAGGTCGATGAGCAGGTCGACGTCGCTCTCGGGCCGTGCCTCACCGCGTGCCGTCGATCCGAAGAGGGCGAGCGACTTCACCCCCAGGGCCGTCAACTCGTCCCGGTGCTGTGCGAGCCGTGCCACCACCTCTTCGCGTCGCATGAGGCACCTCTCGGCGGCATTCTACAGAGATTCCCGGGAACCAATCGACCCGAGGGCTGCGCCACGATCCCCGTCCGCCTCGTACCCCCGCCGGAACATGATGCTGATCCGCGCGCCGGCGCGCGCGACCTTCGGCACCGCGTGGAGCCAGTCGACGTGCGCCGTGCCGCCGAGCACCAGCAGATCTCCCCAGCCGAGCTGGAACGTGCGCGACCTGGCTCCTGACTTGGCTGCCGCTGCCTTGGGCCGCAGCACGAACGGACGCGGCTCGCCCACCGACACGATCGCCAGCGGATCGAGCCGGTTCTCGGCGGGCAGATGATCGGCGTGCGGCGCCACGCTGTCCGTGCCGTCGCGATAGAGATTGCAGCTCACGAATGGGAAGGGCGCGCCGTAGCGCTCGCCGAGCACCTGAGCGAGCTCGCCCAGGATCCGGTGGCCGGCGCCGTCCTCGGGAACCCGCGCGAAGAGCCGCGGCACCGCGACGACGCGGTCGTACATCGTCCGCTCGCCACTTCGCCACGTCAGGCCCTCGCGCAGTGCCTCGAACACCTCGTCGTGGCCGTCCAGCCAGCCGGGCGCGTGGTCGACCCAGGCCGCGGCGTCGAGCTCAATGCGGCGCAGGTTGCGCAGCGCTGCGTCGAAACCGACGCGAGCGCCCGCGAAGAGAGTGGCTTGCGCGGATCCCATGGCGGCTCTACCATAGTGAACATATTTTCATGTGTCCAGGCGTGAGTGAGGCCGCGATGCGCACCGTCGACATCCATGAAGTGAAGGCTCCCGCCCAGCGGATGGCCGACGCGCTCATCGCGCAAAGCTGCCTCGACCACGACGTCGCGCTCGTCACCCGCGACCGAGACTTCCGCAACTTCGCGCGGGCCGCCGGACTCCGACGACTGCCGTCCTGAACGCCGATCACGGCGCGGACCCGTCACCGCGAGGCCTTGGCCCCGGCTCGTCCGCGTCACGCGCGGCTTAGTTCTGGAATAAAAGGGAGGGCGTGCACGCGCGCGCGTTAGCAGGCTGCTGAAAATCGGCGGTTGCGGGTCGAATTCGTCAGGCCCAAGAGTT
>CAZYWA010000398.1:0-7703 GCA_964650975.1 uncultured bacterium | reverse complement strand
ACCGTGAATCCTGCAGTAGGCGTCGTCGCTGTCGTCCGAGAGCCAGGCGCGGAAGTTATCGGGGTTCGCGAAGCCGGCCGCCGTCGCCCGCGCCTGGCAGATCGCATCGCCCGCATCGACTCCAGTCTTCCCGCCCGCGCCGTCCCAGCTCGATAGATCGCCACTCCCCGAGACGGACGTGAGGAACATCAAGCGTGGCGACGGTTGCTCCGTATCCCCAGCCGCACTCGTGGTGTGTGCCTGCGCCAGCGCGACGACCGCTACCGTAAAGAACAGCAATCGAGCGATCGAGCTCCTCATACCACACCAACCAATTCACGTTCGCGGTGGGAGCTCCACCTTACACCCAGGCTCGCCCTCGCGGACAAACAGGCGTGAGCGAGTCGAAGTCCGCCGGGAGGCCCTCCGCGGGGCTGCGGCAGTCGACAGTGCCGTCGCGGGTCCATAGGATGGCGCGAGCAACCATGAAGGAATCGCGCACCTACTGCAGGATTTGCGAGGCGGCGTGCGGGCTCGTCGTCGAGCATCACGACGACGGCTCGCCGCGTCGCATCCGGCCCGACAAGGAGCATCCGGTGAGCCGCGGCTTCGCGTGCGCCAAGGGCACGCGATTCCTGGAGACGGCGACTCATCCGGAGCGGCTGCGCCATCCACTGCTGCGCGCGCCTGACGGCCGGCTGCGCGCGGCGAGCTGGGACGAGGCGCTCGGCTCGATCGGTCGCGCCATTCAGCCGATCCTTCGTCAGCACGGGCCCAATGCGGTGGGCGTCTACTTCGGCAATCCGCTCGCGTTCCACGCGCTCGGCACGTTCGGCCTGCTGGGCTTCTTGCAGGCGCTCGATTCACGGAACGTGTTCGCAGCGGGGAGCCAGGACTGCAACAACAAGTTCGCGGCGTCGCGGGTGCTGCACGGCAGTCCCGTCATCCACCCGGTGCCCGACTTCGCGAACACCGAGCTGGCGGTGATGTTCGGCTCGAATCCGCTGGTGAGCCAGGCGAGCTTCGTGCATCTGGAAGGCGGCTCGCTGGTCTTCGACGAGCTCGCGAAGCGCGGCGGCGACGTGGTGTGGATCGATCCGCGCCGTACCGAGAGCGCCGCGCGCTGGGGTCGCCACTTGCCGATCCGCGCGGGCACCGATGCGTGGCTGATCCTGGCGCTGCTCCGGGAGCTGGCGCAGAGCGCGCCGGCCAGGCGCTTGCTCGATCGCCGCGTGACCGGTCTCGACGAGCTGCTCGACGCCGCGACAGATGTGACGGTGGAGCGGGCCGCGAGCCGCACGGGCATTCCAGCCGACGACATCCGGGCGCTCGCCGAGCGCATTCGCGCGGCGGGCTCGGTCGCGTTCCACATGTCGGTGGGTGCCAATCAGAGCGGGTTCGGCACGCTCTCGTACGCGGCGTTGCAAGCGCTCGCATTCGTCACCGGCAATCTCGACGCGAAGGGCGGATCGCTCTTCCACCCGGCGTCCTTGCTCCTGGGTCGTGCGTATCGCGCGGCAGGGCTCGACCGCGAGCGCATGAGCCGCATCGGCCGGTTCCCGAGCGTCCTCGGAACCCTGCCGGGAGGCATCCTCGCCGACGAGATCCTGACCGCGGGCCCCGAGCAGATCCGCGCGATGATCGTGATCGCAGGCAATCCGGTGACGTCGATCCCCGGCGGCGAGCGACTGACTCAGGCCTTCAAGCAGCTCGAGTACCTCGTCTCCATCGATCATTTCGAAAACGCCACCGGCCGGCTCGCCGACGTATTGCTGCCCTCCGCCACGTGGCTCGAGCGCTGGGATTTCGCGACCACCACGGTGCCCTTCCAGACCACACCGCTGGTGCAGGTCGCGGGCGCGGTGATGGAGCCGCCCGGCGAGGTGCGAAACGACGCGGTGATCCTGTCGGATCTCGCGCAGGCGCTCGGCCTCGCCACCAAACGGAGCTGGCCAGCGCGCATGAGCAGCAGCCGGTTGCTGCCGAAACCTCGCTATGGAATGCGCGGCCTCAAACCCCGTCCGGGCCGCTATCTGGGTCGCGGTCCGCTCACGCCCCAGCGGCGCGTGCGTTTCTGGGATCCGAGCTTCACCGACGATCTCGAGCGGCTCGAGCAAGCGAGCGCCGAGCTCCAGGACGGCGAGTTCGTGCTGATCTGCCGGCGCCGGCGCCTGGGCCACAACAGCTGGCTGCACGGCGGCACGCCCGACGGCGATCCCGAGCGCGTCGCGTGGCTCGGTGCCGCCGATCTCGAGGCGCTCGGATTGCCGGATGGCGGCTCGGTCACCATCGAGACCAGCGCCGGCCGGCTCACGATCGAAGCCCACGCCGAGGCCGGGCTCGCACCTCGCACCGTGGTCGTGCCGCACGGCATTCCAGGCGCCAACGTGAACGCGCTCATCCCGAGCGGGCCCGACGCGATCGAGTGGCTGAGCGGGCAGCACGTGATGACGGGCATCACCGCGCGAGTGACGGCCGCGCGCGCCGTCGCGGCCGCGTGATCGAGCTCGATCCGATCGACGACGGTCCACCCTCCGAGTCACGCTCGTCCGATTCAGCGCCAACGAAGCCGGCGTTCGGCGAGCGGCTCCGCGGTTGGTTCCGTGTCGACGGCCCTGCGTGGCCGTGGCTGGTGCTGACCGCGGCACTGGCGGGGCGGCTGCCGTTCCTGACGCGCGGCTTCGCCGAGGTCGACGAGTACCAGTTCGGCGCCGCGCTCGACGATTTCGACGTGCGCGCAGATCGCCCGCACGCGCCGGGCTTCCCCGTGCTGATCGCGCTCGGGCGTGCCGTTCGTTTCGTGCTGCACGATTCTCGGCTGGCGCTCGCGTCGCTGAGTGCCGTGAGCGGGGCGCTCGCGGTGCTGGCGCTCCGGCGTTTGGCGCGCCGCTACCTGGGGGAGTGCCACGCGTGGCTGGCGGCACTCCTCTTCGGGCTCAACCCGATCGTCTGGATCACGTCGCTACGTGCTCTCTCCGAGATGCCGAGCCTGGTCGCGACGCTCGCCTCGCTCGTGCTGCTGCTGGACGGTGCGGACGACGCCTCGGTGTTTGCCGGTGATACACCAGCCTCGCCTGCGACAGCGTGGCACGCCCGGGCCGCGCTTCTCTGGGGCGCGATCCTGGGAGCCGTCGCCGTCGGCATCCGCTCGGCCGCGTGCTTCGTGGTGCTGCCGGGGCTGGCGCTCGCCTGCTTGCGCTTGGTGCGGAATCGAGCGTGGGGCGGGCTCGCGATCGCGTTCTCCGCGTTCACCGCGGCGAACCTCGCGTGGCTGGTGCCCTTGGTCCGCGATACCGGCGGTCTCGCGCCGCTGCTCGCGGCGATGCACGGGCTGAGCGCCGCGATCTATCGGGACGACCACATCCTGCTCGCTTCGCCCTCATGGGCCGCCGCGCTGGCCGCGCTTCACGACGTGTGGATCGGGCCCTGGGGGCGCGAGTGGCTCGGCATGGCGGTGGTGGCCGTAGCCGGGACCGGCTGGATCGGGCTCGCGAGTCGGCGTTTCCCACGCGCGCTCGAGCTCGCGTGGCTCTTCGTGCCTTACGCGGGAATGGACCTCTTCGACATCTCGACGCCGCGCTTTCGCTACCACGTGTTCGTGGTGCCGCTGGTGTCGATCGCGGCGGCCGCGCTGCCCGAGACGCTGGCACCGCTCGGGCTCGCGACGGCAGCGCGCATCGGCGTGGCCGCGATGGCCGTCGTGGCCGGGTTGTGGGCGGCGCCGCGCGCGGTGCTCTTGTCGCGCGAGGAAGTCCCGCTGCGTCGCGCCGTGCAGTGGCTGGCACCGCAGGTGGATCACGAAGGAGCCGTGATCCATCGCGATCCCGACTTCCGGATCCCGCTCCGCTACCTCGCGCCGAGCTGGCACACGCGAGCGCTGGATGCGACCGAAGGCGTGACCGTGGCGCCGCACGATCTGCTGCTCACCGCGTCGCCGGACATCGTCGGCCGCACGTTGCGGAGCTTCACGATGGAGCGCGGGCTCGCGCGCATGCTCACCATCGACCCGCCGTCGGTGCTGGTCCGCGAGACGAGCATCTTGCCCGGCAGCGGCTTCTTCCCGCTGGAGCACGACGCCGAGCGGAGCTGGCGCTGGACCACCCAGGCCGCCGCGCTTTCGGTGAAGGGCGGTGAGCACCGGCCGCTCGATCTGCTGCTGGTGATCGCGCCGCTCTCTCATCCGGAGTTGAGCCGCGGTCCGATGCTCGACACGCGCGCCTGCGGTGGATCGCCGATCCTCACGCCATTGCCGAGCGAAGGCGGCGAGCTGCGTGTCGCGATATCCGCCGACTGCGCGGCTCGCCCGGTCATCCCGATCGAGATCGCCACCAACCACGTCTTCGTGCCGGCCGAGCACGATCCGGGCTCGACCGATCGCCGCCGTCTATCGCTTCAGCTGCTCGCGCTCGACGCGTTGCCGATGACCTCCGCGCGCGGAATCAGGTGAACGGGCCGGCGGGGAAGGAGGCCGCGGGAGGCTAGCAGAGCAAGCCAGCCCGGCACCTGTGGCGTTTTCGTTTCACCTGTGTGACGCCGACGCGTAGAATCGCGCCACCCGTCCCGTCAGGGGCGGATCACCGTCATGCGTGCCGAGCTTCTTGTCGAGAGAGCCGCGAGCGTTCGCCGCGGCGCCGTTGCCGTGCTCTCGGCGGGCGTGCTGGCCGCCGCCGCGTGTAACTCGAGCAAAGGCGGCGGCAGCGGCCCGATTCCCACGGCCGAGCCGTTCTTGCTGCCGACCTCGCAGATGCTGTCGCCGGCCGGCGATCAGGTCGAGGTGGGTGCCTATCCGCTTGGCGTCGCGCTCTCGGCGGCCGGATCGCATGCGCTGGTGACGTCGAGCTCGATCGCGTTGCAGCACCTGACACTGGTCGACGTGGCGGCGAGGCAGCAAGCGGCCGATTTGATTCCGGTCGATCTCGGCACGGTCGTGAACGGCGTGCTGCCGAACGGGCTTTTCCTGGGCGTCGCGATGACGCGCGACGGGAAGCGCGCGTTTGCCGCCGGCGGCGGGCTCGACGTGGTGTTCGACGTCGCGGTCGGCCCCACGTCGCTCGGAACCCAGACGCCGTCGATCCACGCATCGGGATTTCCCGCCGGCCTGGCGCTCTCGGCGGACGAGAGCCGGCTCTACGTGGCGCTCAATCTCGCGGGACGTGTCGCGGCGATCGACGTCGCCAGCAAGAAGGTGGTGAAGTCGGTCGAGGTGGGCGAGCAGCCGTGGACGGTGGCCGTCGACCCGTCCGGGAAGTGGGTGTACGCGGCGTGCCGCGGTGACGGCTCGGTGAGCCAGATCGACGCGGCGAGCTTCACCGTCACCAAGACCGTTCACACCGGCGCTCATCCGACGGCGCTCGCCGTAACACCCGACGGCTCGCGGCTCTTCGTGGCCAACACCAACTCGGACACGGTCTCGATGCTCGATGCGACGACTCTCGATGCGCTGGGCGACGTGAACCTGCTGCCGTTCGACGGCGCGGCGCTCGGCGGTTCGCCCGATGCGATGGCGATGGCGCCCGACGGGCGGCGGCTCTACGTGGCGCTCGGCTGGGACAACGCGCTCGCCGTGATCGATCCCGCGCACGGCCGTCTGCTGGGCCACATCCCCACCGGCTGGTATCCGTCGGGTGTCGCGGTGAGCGCGGATTCGCGAACGCTCGTGGTCACCAACATGAAGGGCGCGCGCAGCTACGCGCGCACCAAGGACGAGCAGCCGGCCGACTACTTCATCAACGTGGAGGGAGGCGGTGCCTATCTGGTGCCCGGCACGCTGGAGATCATTCCCGCGCCCGATGCCGGCGCCTTGAGCGCGCTCAGCAAGACCGTCGCATCGAACGACGGCTGGGACACGAAGCTACGGCCGGGCGACGCCGCGGCGATCGGAACCGCGAGCGACGACTGCTCGGTGATCCCGTGCGAGATCGGCGGCGCCACACCGATCGAGCACGTCGTCTACGTGATGCGCGAGAACAAGACCTACGACGAGGAATTCGGCGATTTCTCCCAGGCAGACGGCGATTCGAGCCTGACGCTCTATCCGCGCAACGTGAGCCCCAACAGCCACGCGCTCGCGGAGCACTTCGTGCTCATGGACCAGCTCTACGCGCTGAGCGAGAACAGCCGGCCCGGACACCAGTGGATGATGGCAGCGATCAGCCCCGACTACGTCGAGAAAACCTGGACCAGCTCGTCGAGCAGCCTGCGCGCCCGTCCCGACGACGCGGCCGACCCGCCCGTCGAGCCGATCGTGTATCCGGAGAGCGGCTACCTGTTCGACAACTGCATCGCGCACGGCGTGCCTTACCGCAGCTACGGCGGCTTCGTGCGGGAGAACGCCGACGGCACGCCGATGCAGTCATGGGCCGCGAACAACGACGCCGCCTACGTCGCGTGGGACCTGGCAACCCGCGAGCAGGTGCGTTTCGACGAGTGGAAGCGCGAGTTCGACGCCGGCATCTTCCCGAGGTTCGAGTTCGTGTACTTCCCCAACGACCACACCGCGGGGGCGGCCGCCGGCTATCCGTCGCCGCAGTACATGGTGGCCGAGAACGACTCGGTGACCGGACGGCTGGTCGACACGATCAGTCACAGTCCTTTCTGGGGAAAGACCGTGATCTTCGTGATCGAGGACGATTCTCAGTCGGGCGGCGACCACGTCGACAGCCACCGCACGATCGGCCTGGTGATCGGCCCGCACGTGAAGCGCAGCCTGGTGACCCACGAGCGCTTCGACATGGCGCGCATGGTGCGCACCATCGAGGCGCTGCTCGGGCTGCCGCCCATGACGCGCTTCGATTCGATGGCGGCGCCCATGCGCAGCCTCTTCACGGCCACGCCCGACGTCACGCCCTACGACGCGCTGCCGATCCAGGTGCCGCTCGAAATGAACACGCTCGACACCCCGGGCGCCGCGGAATCGGCGAAGATGGATTTCTCGAGCCCCGACCGCATTCCCGACATGGCGCTCAACCGCGTCCTCTGGAAGCTGATCCGGCGCGACTCGTGGCCGCCGAAGCACGCCCGCTTCTCCGCTGATCCGGATTGATTCTTCTCGAGGGGCGTTTCAAATCCCCCGCCCCCCCGCCGGGGACCGGCGAGCTTGGGGGGCCGCGCTCTGCGCGGCCGGCAGTAGCGAGCAAACGGATTCGTCGCCTCAATGCTCCCCGGACCTGACGGTGCGTGGCACGCTGCGGCGTGCTCGGTCGAAAGCTTGCCACGCCGATGTCGGGACACCTCTCTCGCGCTCGGACCGCGCTCGCCGCGCTGGTGTGCGTTGCGGTCACCGGTGCGCCCGCGACGACTCGTGCCGCGGCGACGGAGGCGCAGATCGTTCGCGCTGGACCACGCGACTGCGCGCAGCTGGCGCTCACGTTCGATCTGTGTCCGGCGAAGCGGTCTCCGGGCTTCGACGCGGGCCTCGTCGCGCTGCTGATCGAGAAGCACGTGCCCGCCACGTTCTTCGCGTCGGGACGCTGGGTGCGAAAGCACGACGCCGAACTGCGCTCCCTCGCCGCCGTGCAGGCCTTCGAGATCGGCACCCACGGCGCCAACCACGCGCATCTCGCCGGGCTCGCCGCGTCGGCTCAGCGGATGGAAATCGGCGGAGCCGTCGATCTGCTGCACGAGCACTACGGCATCGTCCCGACGCTCTTCCGTCCGCCCTACGGCGAGTACGACGCGACGACGCTCGCGGTGGCCGGGGCGCTCGGCCAGCGCGTCCCGGTAGC
>CAZYWA010000397.1:0-7705 GCA_964650975.1 uncultured bacterium | reverse complement strand
TGGCCGCGCGGATGTCCTCGACGCACGCCGAGAACGTGAGGCCCAAGGTCTCCTTCCCCGACTCGCGAAACGCCGGATCCTTGAAGCTCTCGCCGAGCGCGTTCGAGTAGTCGAGGCGTAGCACCGCGAGGCGCCGCTGGTTGGCCTCGAAGGTGGCGCACAGAGTCTGCGCCAGGAGCGAGGTCGATTCCTTGGTCTTGGCCCAGGCGGGCGGCACGATCACCAGGGTCGCCGGGCCACTGGTGCCGGTCTCGGTCCAGAGGCCCACCAGCTCGCGCGAGCCGGAGGGGAACGTGACGCGCTCACCGCCAAAGGGCCGCTCGGCGCGCGCCAGCTCGAGCCCTTCGCCGGTGAAGACCTCCTCGACCAGCGGCAGCATGCGCCCGTTCACGGCGGCGGCGCCGTCGCCCAGGAACGTGGCGCCGACGGTGTGTCCGCGCGCTTCCGCGCGGCGGTGGCGGATCAGGATCGTCTCGCGCTCCGCGAGCTTCCCGCCCAGGTCGAAGTGCGCTTCCACGTAGCCGCCTGCCATGGACTCGGGCAGCGCATCGGGCACGTAGAACGAGAACCCGCGCTGCGAGAGGTCGGTCACCGTGTACGAGCGATCGTGGATGCGCACCCTAAGTGGCGAGCCCAGGCCGAGCGCGACGCGATCCTCGGCGCGCTGATCGGTCGCGGCGCAGCCGGAGGGCATCGAGAGCACCGCGGCGCCCTCCTCGTGGCGCAGCACGAACCCGTCGAGCAAGAAGCTCTCGTGCCGGACCGACGTCGAGTAGCAGACGTGGTCGCCGATCTCGCCCAGCGCCACCGGCTCCTCGAGCTCGACACGCACGTGCCGGCGCTCCTCGTCGAGCGCGGCGGCGACGCCGGTCACCGTGCGGCCGGCGTGCATCCGCGAAAACACGAGCTGGGCGCGGTCCGCCGCGACGGTGCGCAGCGTCGAGACCAGCTCGCCGGGACCGGTCAAGCGGCGATAGCCCTCGACTTCCGCGTGCTCGGAGCGATGGAAGGTCTCGCGAATGGTGCGCGACAGGATGTCGGCCTTGGCGATCCGGAACAGCTCCTGCTGGACCTCCGCGTCGATGCGCACGAAGCGCAGCCGCACCTCGACGCCGCTCATGGTGGTGCGCCGCCCGGCGACGTGCGCGACGATGTCCGCCTCGGTTCCGGGCCGGACCAGCGCCAGCCGCATGCGCACCACCGGCCCGTCGCAAGCGCCCGCGGTCACCCGCAGCCGCGCGCCGTAGGGCGAGAGATCCAGGATGTCCGCGTCCTCGGGCGCCAAGAGCGAGACGCCGGAGACGCCGGCGCGCGGATAGGCGCGGCGATCCTGGGTCAGATCGCTCACCGCGAACGTGTCGGAGAGGAACCTGCGCAGCGAGTCGGGAGCGATCCGCGGATCCGCGATCATGCGGGCCTGGCAACGGCGCAGCGCCAGGAACAGCACCTCGGGGGATCCGGGGCACTGGATCACCGCGGCGCGGGTCGTACCGTCGGCGCCGCGCCGGGCCGCGTTCAGCTCGTCCAGCCCCACCGCTGGATCGATCAGGAACGCATCCGAGTTGCCTGTGCTGCTGACGTCCACGTCGAGCTCGGAGGCCAGGTCGGTCACGAGTGCCCGCAGGGTGGGGTCGTGACTCAGCACGCCAAGGTTGGGTCGCGTGAGGACACGGGGTTGAGTACGAGCTAGATCCATGGATTTCCTCATCATCGCAGTGGCTCACGGCTGCATAGCAGGAACCGCGCCGTTCCCGATGCACCGGACTCCGGACGGAACGCGCGCGCAGCCGGACCCGGCCGAGTCCGGCGGATCCCCTCAAAAGCTCAATGATTTTGGGAGTCGGTGCCGTGAAACACGGTACGGCGGTCGGGCTGCAGGAGTCACCGTACCCGGTCGCGGCGACCGGCACCACCAGACCGGCCCGACTGGTCGCTCCGGGTGGGCGACTTCGGCCGGGTCAGATTCCAGGATTGGGACGCCAGTTCCCGGTCTGCCCGACCCTCGGTTCAGGTTTCGGGAAGCTCGCGCGGGAGCCACGGGTTGAGCCGCTTGAGCGCGAACGGCTTGCGAAGCACCACGTCGGCCCCCGCCTTGGCCGCTATCTGGGAGACCTCCGGATCGGCACTGGCGGTGATCAGGATCAGGTGCACCGATGGCAGCATCGCGCGGGCTCGCCGCACGATCTCGAGACCTTCGCGCGATTCCCGCGCCGTCAGCGCGAGATTCGTGATTACGCACGCATAGGGCGTCGCCGCGAGCTTCGCCAGGGCCTCGTCGAGGGTGGCACAGCACTCGGTCACGTGGCGGTGGGCGGACAGGTAGTCGGCGAGCGAGCGCCGGGTCTCGGCGTCGTCTTCCACGACCAGAATCGGGAGCCTCATAGCGTGGTCCTTGAACAGAGGATTGGGGCGGGAGGTGTTCGTCGTCACGAGCGGGTGGCGATGCACCGTGCGTGCCGCTCCCGAGCGAATCACGCGTAGGATCGACGCGTTACGAGTTGGTGCCAGCGCGACCTCGACGTCACGCGCGGAGCCCGTTCGCGCGAAGCCGAAGTCGGTGAGAAGTCGGTGCGGCTCAGAGCGAGTGAGGAGTTCCCTTGTCAGTCGGTTCGGGATTCTCCAGTCGCCGTCACCCCGAACCGACTGCTCGCGCGGATCTCCGCCAGGCGCCGAGTGGCGCCCGGCGAGCAAAGTGAGCCGCCTCGGGGGCGGGGGGCTTGAAAAGCCCCCCGAAAACTAATCGTCCGTCGCGATGCCGAGTTTCTTGATGCGCGCGTAGAGCGTGCTGCGCGGAATGCCGAGGTCTTTCGCGGCCTGCTCGACGCGCCCACGGGCCTGGCGCAGCACCTGCTCGATGTGGCGTTTCTCCACCTGCTCGAGCGTGAGCTTCTCCGTCGAGGGCGGATCGACCGCCACGGCGCCAGGAGGAGTGCCAGGAGGAGCAGGCGTGTCGCCCGCGCCGCCGGACGCAAGGCGCAGATCGCCCGCGCCAAGCGAGTCTCGATCGGAGAGCAGGGCCGCGCGCTCGAGGACGTTCCTGAGCTCACGGATGTTGCCGGGCCACGGGTAAGCGGCCAGCGCCGCCACCGCGCTCGGCTCGAGCTCGACGGGGCGGCGCCCCAGCTCGGCGGCCAGGCTGCCGAGGATCACTTGCGACAGTGTTTGCAGATCCTCGCGCCGATCGCGTAACGCCGGGACGTGAAGGGGGATGGCGCTCAGCCGGTAGTAGAGGTCGGCGCGGAAGAGCTGCTCCCGCGAGCGTCGCTCCAGATCGTGGTGGCTGGCGGAAACCAGGGCCACGTCGATCTCGCGGTCGCGCACTCCGCCCATGCGGCGGAAGGTCTTTTCCTCGAGGACCTTGAGCACCTTGGGCTGCACGGCGAGGTCCATGTCGCCGATCTCGTCCAGGAACACGGTGCCGCGATGGGCCAGCTCGAGCAGCCCCACCTTGAGGCTCGCGGCGCCGGTGAAAGCACCTTTCTCGTGTCCGAAGAGCTCGGTCTCGAGGAAGTCGCGCGCCAGCCCGGCGCAGTTGAGGTCCACGAACGCTTCCTCGGCGCGCGGGCCGTGGCGGTGAAGCCAGCGCGCGAGCACCCCCTTCCCGGTGCCGGTCTCGCCGTGGATGAGCACCGGGCGGCCGGCCGCCGCCACCCGCCGCGCCTGATCGGCGAGCGTCCGGATCGCGGCGCTCGAGCCGACGAACGGATCCAGGCTCGCGCGCTCCGTGCACGCCTCCTGGGCGCGGCTCTTGAGCCGCGAGCGCTGCTGCGCGAAGAGCCGCTCCAGCACCACCGTCAAGGTGCCGAGGCTCACCGGCTTGGTGAGGAAGTTCTCGGCTCCCTCCTTGATGGCCTGCACCGCGAGCTCGATGGTGCCCTGGCCGGTGAGGATGACCACCGGTACGTCGGGATCGACGCCCTTGATGCGCGGCAGGAGCCCGATCGCATCTCCGTCGGGCAGCGCGTAGTCCAGCGTGATGGCGTCGTAGCTGGCGGCTCGCAGCGCCGCCAGCGCGCTCTCGCAGCCGTCGGCGCCGTCGGTCGCGAAGCCCTTGGCATCCAGGAAATCCCGGATGCTGGCACGGGTCGAATCGTCGTCGTCGACGACCAGGACTCGCGGGTGGCTCATGGGTCGAGAGCGGGCTCGCGCTGGATCAGCGCGACGACGGAGTCGGGTCCGCGCTCGCGTCGCGAGCTCGGCACAGGAGCGTCAGCGCCGAGGCCAGCCGCGCCGGTTCGACCGGCTTGCCGAGCCGGGGAATCTTGCCGAGACCCACCGGCACCTCGCCGCTGCCGTAGCCGGTGAGGAACAGGAACGGCACCTGCCGGTCTCGCAGAGCCTCGGCGACCGGCAGGCTCGAGCGGTCGCGGAGGTTGAGATCGAGAATGCCCAGGTCGAGCGGCGCCACATGCGCGTAGGAAAGCGCGTCCTCGAGCGAGCCGGCCGGGCCCACGGGCTCGTAGCCGAGCCGCTCCAGCACCCGACACAAGAGCCGCGCCTGGAGTGCATCGTCCTCGACGACCAGCACCCGCAATCGAGCCGTGCGAGGAACGGGCGTGGGCATCGAGGTGCCGTCCGCGGTCGGGTCGGCGCGCCGCGGAGCGGCGGCCATGGGGCGAATGGGCCCGAGCATACCTCGGTCGGCCGCCGGCCCACGAGCGGGATCGATGGCGGCGGCACATCCGCGCCGCCGCCATCCAACGGGACGGTCAGACGATCACGCGATCAGACGATCTGCACCAGCTGGTTCATCAAGTCCGAGTTGGTGGAGATCACCCGCGAGTTGGCCTGGAAGGCGCGCTGGTTGGTGATCATGTTCACGAATTCGGTGGCGAGATCGACGTTCGACTGCTCGAGCGCGAAGTTGCTGACCGTGCCGAGCCCGGCGGTGCCGCCCTGGCCGACCAGCGCCGAGCCGGAGGTGGCGGTCTCGACGTAGGCGTTGGAGCCGACGCGCTCGAGCCCAGCCGGGTTGGCGAAGCCGGCGAGCGCCAACCGTCCCATCGCCACCGTGCCGCCGTTCGAGAGCTGGCCGGTGATGGTGCCGTCCGCCGCGACGGTGAATCCGACCGGCGCGCCCACGGCCGAGCCGTCCTGGCTGACCTTGAGCAGCGTGTTGGCGGTGGAGTAGCCGGTGGTGCCGCCCAGGCCCGTGCCGCTGTCGCCGGTGATCGAGCTGCCGAAGTCGATGCTGATCGAGGAGGCGTTCGCTCCGTTCGCCCAGTTGACCGCCAGCGGCGTGCCACCCTTCGCGAAGGAGGGCTCGGTGTCGAGAGCCCCGTTACCGTCGAACTTGATGGTGTCGGTGCCGCCCGAGATCTCGGTGTACTGGCCGCTTCCGCCGCCGGTGATCTCGGAGCTGGGAACCATCGCGTGCACCTGCCATTCGCCAGGGTTCGCGGTCTTCACGAAGAAGAGCTGCACCGTGTGCGAGGATCCGAGCGAGTCGTTGACCGTGACGGCGGTCGCGTAGTCGGAGGTGTTGAAAGGATCGTTCGGATCGAAGGTCTTGCTGTTGGTGGTGGTGCCGTCGAGGTTCGCGGTGATCTGGACGTTCTCGGTGGCCTTGGGAGCGCCCAGGCTGCCGTTCAGGACCAAGGGGCCGATCGTCGAGGTGATCACGCCGCCCGAGGCCTGATAGCCCTGCACCACGTTGCCGGACGGGTCGACCAGCTGACCCTGCTGATCCATGCTGAACTGGCCGGCGCGGGTGTAGACGGTGCGGCCCGTCGAATCGGTCATCATGAAGTAGCCGTTGCCGGTGATCGCCATGTCGGTGTCGACCTGGCTCTGCACCAGTGCGCCCTGGCTCTCGTTGGTGCCGATGGCGAGCATCTGGGTGCCGTTGCCGACGGTGCTCGACTCCGAGCCCGTGGTGCCGATCTGCTGGCCGAGCAGGGTGCCGAACTGCGCCTGACCCGCCTTGAATCCGGCGGTGCTCATGTTCGCGATGTTGTCGCCGATGACTCCGAGTGCCTCCCCGAAGGTGCGGAGGCCCGAGATGCCGGTGTAGAGCGCGTTGTATGCCATGGGTCGTCCCTCCTTGGACGTGATGCGCGGGCGCGGCGTCAGCCGGCCGCGGCCGCCGGGGCGGTGCTGGAGATTTTCGTGACGTCGTCGAGGAGCACCTGGCTGCCGTTGACGTCCACGTAGATTTGGCCGTTGTTCTGGGTGACGGCGGTGACGGTGCCGTGCATCGAGGCGCTGGCGTTCACCGGATCGCCGGACGAGTCGGTGGCGGTGATGCGCAGCGCGTAGCTGCCGTCGGCGATCGAGGCGCTGGTGGCACTGTCGAGCGCCACGTTGTTGTCGCCGGCATTCGTGGGGCCGAGCTTGACCGAGCGGGCGACGCTGCCGTCGGCGCGCAACAGGTCGACGGTCACGCTCGCAGCGGCGGAGCTCAGGTTCAGGTTCACCGAGCCGGCCTTGCCACCAGTCACGGTGACGCCGGTTACCGGCACCGACGCGTCCATGCCGACCAGACGGCTAGCGTCGAGCAGCGAGTTGCTCGAGCCGGTCGATCCCGATCCGCCCGCCGGGGTGGTGCTGTTCTGCGCGATCGTGGTGAGCTGCTCGAGCGAGGCCATCGACACCAGCTGCTGGGTGAACTGTGAGTTGTCCATCGGCGACAGCGGGTCCTGGTAGGCAAGCTGTGTCACCAGCAGGGAAAGGAAGTCCGTGCCGGCGAGCTGCGGCGAAGACCCGGTGCCGGTCGTGCCGCCCGCCTGGGTCGTCACTTGCGGCGCACTCGAGCCCGAGATCGCTGAAGTTCCCACGATTTTCTCCGATATCCCTGGTGAGAGCTCAGGCGCGCACGTCGAGACTGGTCACCTGGCCGGCGCCGTCGCCCTCGTTCGAGTCGTTCGAGAGCACAAGCCGTGCCGTCGGCGGAGGTGTGTGCGCGGCCGGCGTCCCGGAGCGCGGCGCATCGTCGAAAACCGAGAGCCACCGGGCGTGCCGCTGATCGCTGCCGCTTCCCGAGCTGCCGCCGGTGCTCACGTCGAGCTGAGCCAGGGCCAGGCTTTGCTGGCGGAGGTGCTCGCGCAGGTCGTCGTGTCCGGCCGATAACGAGGCGCGCGCGCTCTCGTCGGGGGCGACGATCTGCGCGTGGACCGACTCGCCGTGCACGTCGAGGCGGATCGAGACCTTCCCGCCCTCGGGTGATTCCAGGGTCATGTGGAGCCGGGTCGGTATCGGGGCGGCCAGGCCGGCATCGTGCTCCGGCGGCGGCGCGCTTCCCGCGTGCGCGGTCGACGGGGTCGCCGTGGCGGGCGCGCCGTGCGGGTGAGGCGAGAGGTCGCGCTCGGTCTCCGCGACGTTGCCGGCGTGGTGCTCGACTGCGCTGGAGCTGGCGGCTGGCTCGCGCCGGCGCGGCGCGGCATGGCCTTCGTCGTCCGCGTCGGAATCGGCGTCGTTCGGCGAAGGGTCGGAGCTGGCGGCGCGCGAGTCGGTGGAGTCGGCATCGCGCGCGGCCGTTCGCGGCGCGGGCGAGCCGGAGCGAACGCTCCGGTCCGGGCCTGAGCCAACGAGGGCCTTGGAGGCGGGCGACTACGTTGCCGGCCCAGTCACGGCGCTCACTGCGTTCGCGGTGCTGGTCGCGGCCGCGGGAGGATTCGCTGCGCTCGCCGGGAGCGTGGGCGTGCTGGAGGGTGTACCGCTGGTTGCAATGGCCTCGGGCGCGGTGGTGGTCGGCGTCGCCGTCGCC
>CAZYWA010000396.1:0-7724 GCA_964650975.1 uncultured bacterium | reverse complement strand
TACGGCAGCATCGCGACCGCGCTCGAGGCCATGCGTCTGGGAGCCACCCACTACCTCCAGAAGCCGGCCGACGCCGACGACATCGTCCGCGCCTTCGAGCCCAGCGCCGAGGACGGCGCCAGAGGCGCGGCCGCCGACTCGGCGCCTTCCCTGGCGCGCGCCGAATGGGAGCACATCCAGCGCGTGCTCACCGATTGCGACGGAAACGTCTCCCAGGCGGCCCGGCTCCTCGGCCTTCATCGCCGCTCCCTCCAGCGCAAGCTTCACAAGCGCCCGCCCAGCAGCTGACGAGGCGCGGAAATTCCGGCCGGACTGGCGTAGGATCCGGTCCCATCGCCGGTCCACGGCACGAGGAGGACGTCATGTTTCATCTCATCCGTTCCGTCATCGTCGGATTCGTGGTCGGGCTCTGCGCGCGCGCATTGCTCCCCGGCACCGACCACCTGGGCTTCGTGGCGACGAGCTGCGTGGGCATCGTCGGATCGATCATCGGCGAGCACCTGGGCCACCGAGTGAACCCGCCTCAGCCCGGCGCCAGGTTTCACGGCCCGGGCTTCATCGTCTCGGTGATCGGCGCCATCATCCTGCTCGTGATCGTCCGGCAATTCGGCTAGATCCATCGCACCCGGATGAACACGTCGAGCGCTGAGCTCGACCAGGAGACGTAGGAACGGCTACAGGTGCCAGGTGAGGCCCGCGCGCAGGCGGAAGTCGGGGACCAGCTGGATGCTCGAGTTGTCTTGCACCACCGGCAGGTCGAGGGCCACGCTCGACGCGAGCGAGGCGCCCCAGGTGAATGCGAGCGCCGGGCCGACGTAGACGGCGGTGATCGCGGTGTCGTCGCCGGCGACGCCGTGGAGCGTGTCGTTGCGCTTGTGCTCGCCGGTGACGCTCGCCTGGAGCGAGAGCGAGTACGCGTGATCGAGCAGCAAGTAAGCGCCCGGACCGCCGCTCCAGGTGAGCTCGTTCGCGTACTGGTAACCGAAGTCGCCTTGGTCGCGGATCGCGTACTGCGCCGACGCGGCGCCGAAGAGGCGTGTCCAGCTCGCGAAGAGCGCCGCTCCCACGACGCCGTCGACCGAACCCGAGCCGAGCGCCAGATCGTGGCCGTGGACGCCGCTCGGCGTGCCGCCCGCGGGCTCGTCGGTCTCGGACAGCTCCTCCCGGATCCGGTGCGCGCTGCCGGTGGGCAGCTTCACGCCGCCCAGGAGCGATAGCCGGAACGTCGTCTGATCGCCCAGGTGCGAAAGCGGCCGGAGCATCGCGACCAGGGAAACGTCGCCGAGCCCGTCCTCGCTGCCGCTGCGAAGCACGCCTTCCTCGGGGCGGCGAAAGTCGCGCACCACGAGAGGCACCGTGAGCTGCACGCCCATCTCGGGGACGAAGTCGTAGCCGAGGGCCAGCTGCGTGACCGAGCTGGTGAGCTCCTGGCCACCGCTCGGGATTCGGTGTCCCTCGTCCTGCAGCGTCTGAAAGCGGCTCAGCTGCTCGCCGACGCCGAGCGAGAGCCCGCTCTCGCTCTCGCGCGGCTCGGTCGCCACGTAGATCGCGCACACGTCGCAGGCCCGCGCAGGCACCGCGCACGCGACCAGCACCACACCGAGAGCCGCGACCCAGCGCCCCCGCATCTCCCTTCCATCTCCGATCATGCCGGAGAGATAGCGGCGCGCCGCGATCGCGAGAATGCGTCAAATGGTCGCAGGTCTCGGCCGTGTCTCAGTTCGCTCGTCTCAGTCGTAATCCTCGTCGAGCGATTGGAGGAACGAGACCAGCGGCTGCACGTCGTCGTCGGAGAGCTGGATCGACTGCAGCTCGAGCGCCGCGTTTCGCACCCGGCCGGCGCGGGCGCGATCGGAGAAGCGCTGGTAGTGGCGCACCGCCACCGCGAGCGTGTCCGCCGATCCGTCGTGAAAGTAAGGCGCGGACTGACCGAGGTCGCGGAGCACGGGTGTCTTGAAGAGTGCCACCGCAAAGGGCAGCAGCGTGGCGCCGTCGCCGCTCTCAGGCGGAAGGCCGGCTGCATTTCGCACCAGTGCTTCCACCGGGCCTTGAGCCTCCGGCATCGCCGGGTTGCCGAGCACGTTCCAGGCCCCGAGATCGGACGCGATCGGGTCCTCGGAGCTGGGGATGGCGCGGAACGGACCTGTCGCGAGCGGATGTGCTGCGGACGCTGGCAGCCAGCGATCGGGATCGGCGTTCCGCGCGGCGAGATCCGGGACCGGCAGCGCCTCGAACGCTCCGTCGCCGTGGACCGCGTCGAACCCTTCCTGCGAGACGCCCGCGTTGTGCAGGGCGAAGTCCGATAGCTCGGGGGGCACGTGGCAAGCCAGGCAGTTCCCGGTGCCTCGCTCACGGGCCGGCACCTGCCGCGAGCGGGTGGTCGCTTTCGCGTCTGGCTCCGAGAGGAACACCAGCAGTCCGTCGAGCTCCTCCGGACCGAACTGGAACGGATGCTCGTGAAGCGCGAACTTGCCGTCGGCGCCGTCGTGGACCCAGACCGGTGCTTCGAGCCCCGCGATCGCCTCGCGAAACCGGCGCGCGAAGTCGATCGGACGTTCACCCTCCGCCGGGTGGCTCGGCAGGTGATTCAGAGCTACGAATCGGTCGAACGGCGAGCCGTCGAAGTCGCCGGTGTGGGCGTCGCGCGAGAAGCGGAGCCCGTCGAGGTAGGCCTCGGCCAGGCTCACCGCCGACGCGAACACTTGCTCGTCGGTCGCGACGCTGACGTCGAGGCGCCGCGCCTCGGGCAGCACCAGCTCGGGCGGAATGCGCGGGTCGGTTCCCGCGAGCAGCGTCGCGTACGGGAGGCCTGCATAACCGGCGGCGAGGGCACCCGAGCCGTCGTCGGCGCGGACGACGCTCGCCAGGTGGGCGAGCGCGGCATCGTGCTGATCGGCGAGCCAGCCGAAGTTCCGGCCGGTCCAGGTTCCCTCGATCAGCTCGGCCGTGGTCGCGAACTCGCCGTCGAAGTGCAGCACGAACGGCACCGCTCGCGGCACCGTCGAGTCGACCAGCGAGGGCGAGTTGCGCGGCGTGTGGGTGCGCCCGTCGCCGCGATCGGGAATCGGGCTGCGCCGCGCGAAGTCAGCATAGGTGCGTGTGCCCTGGCCGTCCGGATCGGGCGAGTCGTCCACCAGGTGGCAGTTCCGGCAGTTGATGGTCGAGCCGGCGAACGGACCGGGACGCGGCGCGGAGGTGGTCTCGAGATTCGCCGTGACCGGGTCGGCGACCGACGCGGTATCGATGCGATCCCCGGCTTCCACGGCGAACCGCTGCGCGAAGCGGGTCTCGAGGAACAGGCGCTCGCCGATCTGAGCCTCGGGAGGATCGGGCGCCTCGGCGCGGATCACGCGCAGCGGTCTGTTCTCGCAGCCGGTGAGAAGGATCAACGCCACGACCAGGCGAAGCGCGCAGCGTGCGCCACGCACCAAGCCGCGAGATGTCGAATCCAGATGGGTGTTGAGCATCGGGCCCTCCTCATTACTTGATATTGAAACGCATTATCAATATCATAGACGAGAAAGCGTCAACCCAGGCGGCGCGGAAGCTGGGGGTCGAAGGCCCCCTGCCCTCCAGCAAGGGCTTCTCTCAGGAGCCGCGTCGAGACCCGTCACAGAATCCGGAACGCGGGCGGGTTTCTCCCGATGCTACGCTGCGGGATCTGGGACCCGAGGAATCCATGGCGCACGACGATCGAGGGGCGATTTCCGAGCGGATGCTCAAGATCTTCGACCGGCGCATCGAGATCGAGGCGGTGTGGCTCTTTCCGCCCCGCTCCCCCGCCGGGGCGCCGGGCGTCGCGAGCACCGATCTGGGTGTGCTCTTCACCGACGGAGGAGCACCGCCCGACCCGACCGCGTGGGCGGAGCGGCTGGCTCAGGAGCTCGACCGCCTGGGGGTCTCCGGCCCTCGCGTGATCCTGCTCGAGCGCGCGGAGCCCACCTTGCGCCACCGCGCGATCGAGCGCGGCCAGGCGATCTTCTTCCGCGACATGGCGAAGGTGCGGGAGTTCCGGGCGCGCGCCTGGATGGAGTACGTGGACGGCGAGACGCCCGCGAGCGCCCGCATCGCCGGGCTCAGGCGTCCGGGGCTCGCCAGCCCGGTCGCGGCTCACGAGCGCACCGAAGTGCTGCGCCAGCACACCGAGCGAATCAGCGCCACGCTGCGGGCCGGCGGCGAGCGCTTCGCGACCGACCGCACGGTTCAGGATTCGATCCTCTTCAACCTCATCCAGGCCTGCCAGGCGGTCGAGGATCTGGCCATCGAGCTCGCGTCCGCGCCAACCGCGGAGGAGCCAGGCGAGGACAACGACGACCCCATCGGCGAGCTCGCCCGCCGCGGGCTCATCCCGCTCGACCTCGCGACGCGGCTCGGCGCGGTGCTGCGGCTCCGCAACGTGGTCCTCTACCGCTACGCCGAGCTCGATCTGGGCGTGCTCCTCAAGCACCTGCCCGCCGCCACCGCCGCGCTCACCGAGCTCGCCTCCACCTGCGCCGACGTCGCCACGACCGACGAGCCCCGCGACGAATAGCGTTTCCGCTGGCGCGCGTCCCGAAAACTCGCCAGCGAGCGCGTCCTTCGCCTGGTAATCTCTGGGCAGGACGGTCCCGCGAGCTCACGTGTCCCCCCTTTTCTTGGAGGTTCATGGACACCGCCTACGTCGTCGACACCAGTGTCCTCGTCCACGATCCCCGTGCTCTCAATGCATTCCGCAAGACCACCGTCGCCATTCCCATCTTCGTGGTGATGGAGCTCGACGATCTCAAGAACAACCGCCGCTTCGAGGTCGCCGCCGCCGCGCGCATCGCGTCGCGCTTCATCTCGGCACTGCGTGAGTTCGGCAATCTCTCGGGCGAGGCGGGTGTCCGCCATCCCGATCTCGGCACGACGTTCCACATCATCTCGGACGGAAACGGCGGTGTGGAGCACCTGAGCCACCGCACCACCGAGCGCAGCATGGATCTCTTGATCCTGGCCTCGGCGCTCGCCCTCAAGCAGCGCGGCCTCTACAAGCGCGTGGTGCTCATCAGCAAGGACGTGAACCTCCGGATCCTCGCCGACTTCGAGGGCCTCGACGCCGAGGACTACGAGACCGATCGCGTCCAGCTCTCCGATCTCTACACCGGCTACCGGATCCTCGACCGGCAGAGCGTCCCCGCCGCCGACGAATGGGGCGACGACAGCGTTCTCGACCCGCGCGAACTCGAGCTCGACGACCTGAATCCCAACGAGTACGTGGTGGTCCGGAACGGACCGTCCGAGCGGCTGTGGCGACACCACCCCGCGAGCGGCCAGCTCGAGCCGGTGCCCGTCGAGTTCCGCGAGGTCTCCGACGTCCAGCCGCGGAACCTCGAGCAGCGCATGGCGATCGACCTGCTCCTCGATCCCAACGTGAAGCTGGTCACGCTGATCGGCAAGGCGGGAACCGGCAAGACGTTCCTGGCGCTCGCCGCGGCGCTCGCTCAAGTCCAGAAGGGACGGCGACGGCGCGCCTACGACCGCATCCTGCTCTCGAAGCCGGTGGTGTCGATGGGCCAGGACATCGGCTACTTGCCCGGCGACTTCGACACCAAGATGCAGCCGTGGATGACGTCCTTCTTCGACAACTTCGACCAGCTGATCATGAGCGACAACGGGGCCTCGAACAAAGGCGCGAGCCGCGACGCCAAGAACTGGGAGTACCTCTTCCACTCGCGCCAGCTCGAGGTGCAGGCCATCCACACCATCCGCGGGCGCTCGATCTCGTCGGCCTTCATGCTCATCGACGAGGCACAGAACCTCACCCCGCACGAGGTGAAGACCGTCATCACCCGCGCCGCCGAAGGCACCAAGGTGGTGCTCGCCGGAGATCCCTACCAGGTCGACAACCACTTCCTCGACCAGCACTCGAACGGATTGGTCTACGTGACCGAGCGGCTCAAGAGCTCGCCCATCACCGGCACCGTATTCTTCTCCCGAGGCGAGCGCAGCGAGCTGGCCGAGCTGGCCGCGACCCAGCTGTGATTTTTCGGGGGCTTTTCAAGCCCCCCGCCCCGAAAAAGTGCGATTTTTTCGGGGCCCTACCCTCGAGTCGGCTCGCTTTGCTCGCCGCGCGCCTGCCGCGCGGTGCTTCTGCAGCGACCCACCGCTTCAACCGTCGCGCCCCGGTCCGGCACGGAGCAAAACGCGCGCGACCTCGAGCCCGTGGAGGCCCACCGGTCCTCCGGCGGGCAACGATCGAGCGCGGACATCCGGACAAAATCGCGATCGGGCGCTCGACGTGCCCAGCGCTTGCTACTGCAGGATCCCCGACGACAGGAAGCGGTTGTAGATGGTGGTCGCGGCCTGGTTGTAGCCGGCGCAGTTCGGGTGGTTGTAGTGGCCGTCGCTGGATGAGATCAGGTTCTTGTCCCAGCCCGAGACCGAGGTGAAGGGCACCCATACCTTGGCGTGCGGGACCTGAACGGCCGTCGCGATGGCCGAGTAGTACTTGTTGGGGGGATTGAAGCCCTTCATCCAGTCGTACTGCGATTGGCGCTCGATGTCGCTCACCGGCGTGTTGTCGATGAGCATGAACTTGGCGCCGTGCGACGTGGCGTACGCGGCCATCGTGCCCAGGTCGTTCGCCCACACGTTGTACGAGCTGTTGTTGAAGTAGTTGTTCTCGCCTTCCATCACCATCGCGTAGGAGGGCGCGACGGCGTTGAACGTCGCGGGGAACCGGCTCGCACCCTCGGTGCTGGTCTCGCCTGGCACCGCGAGGTTTTCCATGTCGAAGGTGCGCTTGTAGTACTGGTCGAAAGCGGGCTTGAGCCGCAGCGGATAGCCGGCGGGATGCGCCGGGTAGTCGTTCGGGTAGCAGTTGTCGAACTCGCCCCAGGTGACGCTGTCGCCGAAGGCCATGATGCGGTCCTTCACCAGCTTGACGGCGGGTGCGGCCGAGACCGCCGGAGCGGCCGCCTGCGCGGACACGCGCACTTCGTTTCCGACTCCACCGGCCGCGGTCGCGACCCGGTGATCGAGCGATGCCGAGGCGCGCGACAGCAGCTCCGGCGCGAACGACGGCGCGGCGAGATCGCGCCCCGCGAGATCGTGCGACACCGCGGTGGCCGCCTCGCGCCACACCACCCTCGCGGGGGCCGCGACCAGATCGGGGAAGATTCCCATTCCGATCGCCTGCGCATCGCGAATCGCCGCGCACGCCGAGTCGCTGCAGCGCGCGACCTCGATCCGGTACCCGTCGGCGTCGGCTCGCATCCAGGCGAGCACCGGCACACCGGCGTTGAAGCCGATGCTTGGGAACGCACGGAGCTTGCGGTCAGCGTAAGCCAGCGCGCGGGCCGCGACGCCGCCGTCCCGCGCGGAAGCGTCGAGCTTGGCGACGACGATCTGCTCCGGTCCTCCGTTCGTGCCGTCGCGCGACCAGGCCGCGAGGACGTCGCCTGCCGGCGAGACCGCGACGTCGGGTGTGTAACCGGGGCTTCCGCCCGGCACCGGTCCCATCGCGATCACCTCGCCGCTCGCGGAGAGCAGCGCGTGCCACACCGCCGACGCGGCGCCGGGCTCGCGCCGTGCGAAGACCAGGTGCAGCTCACCGTTCGGGCTCAGCGCGAGGCTCGGGTGCAGATCGTCGGCCGAGTCCGGTGCGGAGACCCGCACCGGGTGGGAAGAGGTCGGTGACTGGATCGCGATCCGAGCCTGACCCGCGACGTCATCTACCCAGGCCGTCCAGGTGGGGGGCTCGG
>CAZYWA010000395.1:0-7728 GCA_964650975.1 uncultured bacterium | reverse complement strand
CGGTTTCGAACCGGTGGCGGCATACTCCGTGAACGCGGCCCGAGCCGTCATCCACCGGCAGCCGGTCGCTGCAGCCGTCATCGACCTCGACCTTCCCGACGGGTCGGGTCTCGATCTGGTCCCACAGCTCCAGGGTCCACCGGCCGCGGACGTGGCGATCGTGACTGCAAACTCCACCGTGGAGTCGGCCGTCCTGTCGTTTCGCCTCGGGGCTCTCGACTACCTGACGAAACCGGTGGATCCCGAACGCTTGCAGGCGTTTCTGGTGCACGCTCGCCGCGCCGCGGAGTTGCGCCGTCGGGCGACGCCCGCGGCCGCCGAGGTCGAGCTCGTACGGTCGTCGGGCGCCCTTCTCGGCAACTGTCCCGCCATGCAGACGGTGCGTGAGCTGATCGATCGCACTGCGCCCACCGACGCCACCGTTTTCGTGACCGGCGAGACCGGCACCGGGAAGGAGCTGGTGGCCCAGGCGCTCCACGCGCTCAGCCGGCGCGCCAGCAAGCCACTGGTCTCGATCAACTGCGGCGCGCTCGCGCCCAACCTGATCGAATCCGAGCTCTTCGGGCACGAGAAGGGAAGCTTCACCGGAGCCGACCGGCGGCGCCTGGGCGCCTTCGAGCGCGCCGATGGCGGGACGCTGTTCCTCGACGAGATCGCCGAGATGCCGCTCGACACCCAGGTCAAGCTGCTGCGGGTTCTCGAATCACGGACCCTCAACCGGGTAGGCGGCGACCAGACCATCTCGTTCGACGTGCGCATGATCGCGGCCACCAACCGCGAGCCACTGCAGGCGGTCCGGGACGGGCGATTGCGCGAGGATCTGTTCTATCGGTTGATGGTCGTCGGCATCGAGCTGCCACCGCTGCGCGATCGCGGCGAGGACATCTGGCTCCTGGCCGAGCACTTCGTCGCCATGCTGAGCGCGCGATACGGCAGCGCGAAGCGGCTCACCAAGGCGGCGATGAACCAGCTCGGCGCCTACGACTGGCCCGGGAACGTCCGCGAGCTCCGCAACATGATCGAGCGCGCCATCGTGGTGGGGCCCGACCAGATCGAGTTCAAGGTGATTCCGGTGGCGATCCTGCCGACGACCGGAGGCGTGCAAACCGTCCCGGTGGGAGTCACCATCGCCGAGATGGAGCATCGGCTGATCCTCGCGACTCTCGACGCCCTGCAGGGCGACAAGCCGAAGGCCGCCCGCACCCTGGGCATCAGCCTCAAGACCCTCTACAACCGCCTCAACCAGTACAAGAAGGGCTGACGCGTCATCCGCTGGGCGGGACCGCGTCCTGCCCCGCGAAGAGGCGCGCGCTGTTGAGGATGAACGCCAGCTCGCTACCGACGTGCACGATCGCCGCGAGCAGCGGGCCCAGCAGTCCCGCGGCGGCGAGCGCGATCCCGGCGAGATCCACGACCATCGTGCCGCCGAAGTTGAAGAGGATCACGCGCTGCGTCCGGCGGCAGTCGGCCAGCGCTTCGGCCAGCCGGCCTAAGTCATTGGTCATGAGCAGCACGTCGGCCGTCTCCATCGCCGCCTCGGTACCACTTTGCAGAGCCACACCCACGTCGGCTTCGGCGATCGCCGGTGCGTCGTTGATGCCGTCCCCCACGAAGCACACACGACGGCCACTGCGCTTCAGCTCCCGCACGATGCGGATCTTGTCTTCCGGAAGCAGCTCGGCGTGGACCTCGTCGATTCCGAGCCGGGCCGCGACATCGGAGGCGGGTCGCCGCCGGTCGCCCGTGAGCATGACGAGCCGCAATCCCTGAGCACGCATGCTCGCGAGGCTGGCCGCGGCCTCGGACCGGATCTCGTCCGTCAGGACGATGGCGCCGGCCAGCGCTTCCCCGACCGCGCCGTAGACGACCATCCTCCCTTGCTCGTGCTCTTCATCCGCGAGCCGGCGCAACCCGTCCGGGATCGAGATCCCTCGCTCGGCGACGAACGACAGGTTCCCCACCAGCACCGGTTTGCCGTCGACGGTTCCGACGACCCCGCGGCCGGCGATGTACTGGATGCCCGATGCGGCCGTGGCACCGGGGCTCGCGCGCAGGATCGCGCGCGCGATCGGGTGGTCGCTTCCCTGCTCGACGGATGCGATGGTCCGCAGGAAAAGGGCCGGGTCGCCCTGCTCGTAACACTGCACGCGCTCGACGACCGGCTCGCCGCGGGTCAGCGTCCCGGTCTTGTCCAGTACCACGGTGTCGACGCGTGCCAGCGCCTCGATGGTCTCGCCGCCCTTGACGATCACGCCTCGCCGGGCGTGCTTGGCGATCGTCGCCAGGATCGCGAGCGGCGTGCCGGCCGCCACTCCGCACGCGCCCGCGACCAGGATCACGCTCACCACCGTGATCGGGTTCCGCGTCCATGCGTAGGTCAGGAGCGCGGCCGTGAGCACCACGTAGACGATTCCTTGCGCGACCCGGTCGGCGAGGCGCTGAGTCCGGCCGCGCCGGGCGCTCGCCTCGCGGACCAGCTGCACGATGCGCGCGTACGTCGTGTCCGTGCCGCTGCGCGACGCCTCGACCTCGAGCGTGCCGTTGCCGTTGGTGGTCCCGGCGAAGACCCGGTCTCCCGGCTGCTTCTCCTTCGCGAACGGCTCGCCGGTGATCGCGGATTCCTGCACCGCGCTTCGGCCCTCGACCACGCGGCCGTCCACCGGAATGGCGCTGCCTCCCTTGACCAACACTCGCTCGCCCGCGAGGACGTCGGCCGCGCGAAGGTCGACCCACCGTCCGTCCCGTTCGACCGTCGCCTTCTCGGGCGCGGCTCTGAGCAGCACCTCGAGCGCGCGCTTCCCCCGGCTCTTGGTGAGATCCTCGAGATACATGCTGAAGAGCGTGAACGTGACCACCACCGCGGCCGTGGCGAACTGGCCGATCCCGAGCGCCGCCGCCACTCCCATGGCCATGGTGATCTCCATGTTGATCTGGCGATGGCGGATCGCCTCCCAGGCCTCCATCCAGATCGGCCACCCGCCGGCCAGGGTGGCGACCAGGCCGATCCAGTCGGCCGACATCCCCACGCGGTGCCACAAGCCGAGCAGGCTCGAAGCCGCGGCCAGCGCGACGCCCGCGATGACGGCGAGGCGCAACCGGTGATCGACCGGTGCCAGCACCTCGTCGAAGCTCGTCTCTTGGTCCTGCTGCGCACCCATGCGGAGCCCACTCACGCGAGGGATCCGGACCGCGGATCCGGTCCATGGATCCCATCCGCCAGGAGAGGATAGCTAGGCGGGGAATCGATCGCCGGCGGCGCGGTAGGCGAGCGCCGCGACGAAGTACGCCGCGACGCCGGTCCAGAAGGCGACCGAGATGCCGCCGAACAGCGAGATCACCATCGCGAGCACCGACGCGCACACCGAGGTGGCGCCATTCACACCCCAGAACCACGGCAACGACACCGCGTGGTCTCGCGCCGCCCGCGCAAGCCCGACGGGAAAAGCCATGCCCATGAGCAAGGCCATCGGTGTCAGCACCGCCATGGCCGCGGCGATCCGAAGCGACGTGGCCGCACCTCGCCAGGAGATCAGGAGCCCCGGTGTCAGCAATCCCGTGACGACGAGCACCGCGAGCAGCGCCACCAGCAGCCAGCCGTGCCGGTCACGCCGCACGCGGCCCGAGAGGCCGCTGCCGATGCCGCTCGCCAGCAGCATCGTGAAGAGCGCCACCACGAGACCATAGGTCGGATGCCCCAGGAAGATGTTGAGCCGCTGCATCTGGGAGATCTCGATGAGCATGAATCCCAGGCCGATCGCGACGAAGAAGCCGAGCAGCGGCGCCGCTCCCGGTCCCGGACGCGGCGCGCCGTGCAGCCAGAGCGGCAGCAGCACACACGCCACCGTCAGGCTCACGACGATCCCCAGCAGCACCGCGAGAATGTAGACCGCCTGCTGATTGCGCGACATCCGCCCCTGGTTCCAGGTGGCGGGCTCGAAGATGTTACGGACACGAAGCAAGTGGAAGAAGTACGGGCGGTCGTCGGTCGGTGGCTCGATGTCGAGCGGAAAGCCGCGCGCGAACTTCATCATCTCGGCCGCCGGGCGCGCGAGGCGCTCGAAGTTGGGATCGGCCACGTGGCGCGGGCTGAGCAGCACGTCGGCCCGGAGCAGGCTCGCGACCTGCTCGAGCCGGTCGAGGTCCGCGCTCGAGAACGGATCCGGGCTCACCAAGATCGTCGCGACGCCACCGTCCTCGTGCCCCTCGCCCGCGGCCGGCGGGAGGGCGGCGATCAAGATGTGCCCGCGCGGGTCGGCGACGCCCCGCTTCGCCAGGGCCGCGGTGGCGAGCGACGTGAGCCGGTACATCGACGCCGGCGAATCGGGCGTGTACCAGCGGGAAAACGAGAGAATCCCGTGGGGCTCGAGGCGGCTCAGAAAAACGTCCCACGCCTCGACGGTGTAGAGCGAGTTCTCGGAGAGCGTGTAGGCGCCCGCGGCGGTCGCGGCCCAGGTGTCGATGAACGACACCTGCACGATGTCGTGCCGATCCGGGGAGCGGGTCACGTAGCTGCGAGCCTCGTCGTGGACCAGCGTGACGCGCGGATGGTCGGCGATGTGGCCGGTGAAATCGCCGAAGACCACGCGCAGCGCATGCACGATCTCGCCGTTGATCTCCACACCGGTGACGTGGCGCTGACCGAAGGCGAGCGCCGAGAGCAAGTCGCGGCCGCCTCCCACACCGACCACCAGCACGTCGGCGTTGGGACGCAAGTGATGCGCGAGGTTGATGAGGTCGTACCTCAGGAAGTCGATCGCGCCGAGGTCGCCCTCGTAGCCCGTGAGCTTGGTGGCGGCGGATGCGTCGATCGTGAGATGAAGCTGCCTCACGGGCCGGTCAGGGGCTGCCGGGCTCAAGCCCCAGCCGAAGGGTCTTTCGGGACGGTCGGGGCTCCCGGAGACCGCGATGCGCGAGTACGAGTTCCACGATTCCCAGAGCGGTCGCGCATCGAGACGCCCCTTCACCCACTGCAAGGGAAGGAGCGTGGCCTGACGGGTGACCAGCACCGAGTTGCCGAGCACGAACAGCACCAGCGCCGCGGCCATCCCCAGCGAGAGCTTGCGCAGTCGCGCGCGGCCACCGGCGTCGGCGAAGATGGCGGCCGCGATCGCGGCCAGCGCGCCGATCGCGAATACCGCGGTCGGTCCGTCGGTCAGCGCCAGCGCGCAGAAGAACACGATGCAGCCGAACGCGGCGCCCGCGAGGTCGGCCGCATAGAGGCTCGAGACGTGATCGACGAAGCGCGTCAGTACCAGCGCCACGACGATGCCCGAGCACACGAACGGCGCCGAGATCGCGACGTAGGTGAAGGCGAGCGAGAAGATCGACACCAGGTCGCGCTGCGCGACGAACGGCACGCTCAGGTGGAGCAGCAGACTGACCGGGATCGAGAGCGCGAAGGCCGCCGCGGCGATCGCGAGCTGGCGGTGGACCGACGCCGCCGGGAACCGCTCGGGCAGCACGTACACCACGATCGCGCCGACCGTCATCCCGAACATCGCGACCGAGATCGCGACGAAGGCGAAGTGGTACCACATGGTCACGCTGAAGATCCGCGTGAGCATGAGCTCGTACGAGAGCGTTGCGAGGGCGGTGAGGAAGAGTCCCGCGTAGGTGCCGCGCGTCGGATTCACCGCCTGGAGCTCCGGATTGGGGACGATCGAGGGCGCGCAAACCTACCCGCCCTCGCCCAAACCGTCGAGACGTGCGCTTCCAGGTTCAGGGAACGACCGTCCTCAGCACGAGGCCGAGGATCCCAGCCGCCACGATGACCACCGGCTCGGGAACCTTCTTGAGCTTCACGAGAGCGGCGAGCGTGCCCAGCGCGATGAGCACCGTCGGGACGTCGATCAGCGCGCGCCGTCCGAGGACGAAAGCCGCGCCGGCGATCGCGCCCGACGCCGCGGCCGTGACGCCGTCCACGAACGCCTTCACCCGCGGGTCGTGGACCGAGCGCTTGAAATACCGAGCGGGGATCACCACCAGCAGGTAGCAAGGCAAAAACGTGCCGAGGGCCGCGAGACTCGCTCCGAGCGGGCCCGCCACCAGGTAACCGATGAAGGCGACCGTGATCACCACCGGGCCGGGTGTGATCATCGCCACCGCCACGGCGTCGAGGAACTGCCGCTCGGTGAGCCAGCCGAAATCCTTCACCACGCCGCCGTGGAGAAACGGCACGATCGCGAGCCCGCTGCCGAACACGAAGGTGCCCGCGCTCGCGAAGTAGAGCAGGATCTTCCCGAGCGTCGCGCCACCCGCCTGGCCGTGCAGGCCGGTCACGAGCCAGGGAATCGGCAAGACGCCGGCCGCTCTAGTCGTGACCGCCAGCCGCGAACGGACCACCAGCGCCAGGACTCCGCACCCGATGAAGAGCAACATGTTCTCGGATTCGGTCCAGGCCGTCACGACCGTGCACAGGCCGAAGATCCCCCACAGCAGCCGGTCCTTCGCGAGCGTGCTTCGCATCAGCTTGTACGCACTGCGCCCGATGATCGCGATGACCGCCGCACCGATGCCGTAGAACGCTCCTTGCATCCAGCTGAGCCCGCCGTAGGCCACGTAAACCGCGGAGAGCGACAGCACCATGACGAACGACGGCAACACGAACGCCAGCGCCACGAGCGTGGCGCCGCGTACTCCGTACTCGAGCCAGCCGAGGTAGATCGCGAGCTGCGCGGCCAGCGGGCCCGGCGCCAGCTGCGCCAGAGCCAATCCCTCGCGGAAGTCCTTGAGCGAGATCCACTCGCGCTTCTCGACCAGGTCGCGCTGCATGTAGCCGACCAGCGCGATGGGGCCGCCGAAGCCGAGCGTTCCGAGACGCAGGAAGTAACCGCAAAGCTCGCGCAGCGAGTAGCGCGGCGTCTCGCCGCTCGATTGCCCGACCGTCATGAGATCAAGCCTCCGTCGTGAGGGCGGCACCGCTACGCCGCCGGCGGAAGAACGAGAAGAGCGCGTCGAGCACCACCGCTCCGCGACGCAGCCGCTCCTCGTCGTCGGTGGTGGAGCGAGCGATGCCGGCGATCAAGCGCTCGATGCCGGGCACCTCCGGGCGCGCGTGCTTGCCATCCCTGAGGTCGATCTCGTGCACGATCTCGGCGATCGGCGCGAGCGCCGCGTCGGTCAGGCCGAAGTCGCGAACCAGCACCTCGAAGGTGCAGAGGTCGCCGTCGTGGGTGAACTCGGCCTCGAACATGTCGAAGCGCAGCTCGCCCTCGCGGCGGCGCGAATCGCCGGCCGCGACGAACCGGAACGTCGCGTCGGGGTCGATCTGGGTGCGGATCAGCCACGCGCTCGCGATCCGATCCACGTGCACGCCGCTCCGGGTCACCCACACGCGACCGCGATGCGCGCCGGCGGAACGCGCGGCTTTGCGGCCGGGATCCGGCTTCGACCGTGCCGGCACCAGGCGCGCCTCGAGATCGCGAAGCAACCCCTCGACGGTTTCCCGGCCGGGGGCCCCGAAGAAATCGATCGCGCCCACCTGCGCCACGCGACGCTCGAGGCGGGCGAGCGCCGTCTCGAGCCGCGCGGCCGCCTCCTCGGCCAAGGGACGGCGCGACCGGCGACGCCCGAGGCCACGCGCGACCGCGCGCGCCTCGGCGACGATGTCCCGATAATCGGCCTCGCGCGCCGCCACGAAGGCGGCGCGCAGCTCCTGGTCGGTCAAGCCGTCGACGAGCCGTGCTTCACAGACCGACGCTTCGCCCGTGATCTCGAGGATCTGGCGCC
>CAZYWA010000394.1:0-7732 GCA_964650975.1 uncultured bacterium | reverse complement strand
CTTCAAGCGCTTCGTGAATCTCGACCGCGACGAGCGTGTTCGCTACGTGCGCGCCTGGGACGAGAGCCGGCTCTATCTGCGGCGCTCGGCGCTGCTCGCGCTCAAGACCGTGGTGACGATGGTCTACGGCTCGATCCCCGAGGTTCAGCTCGCGATCGGCTACGCGCCGGGGAACATCGTGCAAGGAACGGTGGCGCTGGCATCGGCGGCTCGGGCGGAGCCGGTTTCGTGATCGTCGACGTCTCCGCCACGGGACATACCGTCGACGAGTCGGTCGACGTGGTGGTGGTGGGCTCGGGCGCCGGCGGCGCGCCGCTCGCGGCGTCGCTCGCCGAGCGCGGCTTCTCCGTCGCGTTGCTCGAGGAGGGGCGGCAGGTCAGCAAACCCGATTTCAACCGCAAGCTGGGCGACATGTTCCGGCTCATGTACCGGGACCAGGGCATCACCTCGACGCTGGGGTTTCCCGGAGTTCCGTTGCCGCTCGGTTGCACCCTCGGCGGAACCACCACGATCAATTCCGGCACCATGTTCCGGACGCCCGACCGGGTGCTCCACCGCTGGGGCCGGGACCTGGGGTTGCGCGGGGTGACGCCGGAGGATCTCGCTCCCTACTACGAGCGGGTCGAGCGCGACACCCACGTCCAGCCGGTGAAGCCGCACCTGTGGGGCAAGAACGCCGACGTGATCCGCCGCGGCGCCGGTGCGCTCGGGCTCTCGCACGGGCCGCTCCACCGCAACGTCTCCGATCACTGCAAGGGTTCCGGTGTGTGCTGCTTCGGCTGCCCCGAGGACGGCAAGCAACCCATGCACCTGACTTACATCCCTCGGGCTGACGCCGCGGGCGCGCGCATCTACACCCGGGTCAAGGTGAAGCGGGTGCTGGTGGAGCGGGGCGTCGCGGTGGGAGTCGAGGGTCACGCCGCCCATGGCGTCACCCGGGATGCCGCTCGCTCGGTGCGCGTGCGAGTTCGAGCGCGCGCCGTGGTGGTCGCCTGCGGCGCTGTCTACTCGCCGGTGCTGCTGCTCTCGAACGGCCTCGCGAACCAGAGCGGCGAGCTGGGGAAGAACCTGACGATTCATCCAGCGTCGCGGGTGGCGGCACTCTTCGACGAGGAGCTCGATGGCTGGCGCGGTGTGCCGCAGGGCTACATGGTCGACGAGTACAAGGACGAAGGCATCATGCTCGAGGGAGCCCAGGGACCTCCCGACCTGATCGGACCGGGGCTGCCCTTCGTCGGCCGGGAATTCAAGCGTCTGGTCTCCGAGCTCCGCCACATCGCGATCTTCGGAGTCATGGTCTCGGACACCAGCCACGGACGGGTGTGGAACGTGGCGGGAAAGCCGGTCATGACTTACCAGCTCAATCGCTTCGACACTGAGCGCATGGTGAAGGGTGTCGGCGTGCTGGCCCGCATCTACTTCGCCGCTGGTGCCAAGCGGGTCATGCCGTCGGTCTACGGATTCACCGACATGCGGCGCCCCGACGACGTCGCGATTTTCACCGGCTCCGAGGTCCGGGCCAGCGATCTCGAGCTCATGGCGTTCCATCCGCTCGGAACGTGCCGCATGGGCGTCGACCCGCGGCGCTCGGTGGTCGACGAAGATCTGCGCGCCCACGACCTGCGCGATCTGTGGGTCGTCGACGGAAGCGTCTTCCCGAGCTCGCTCGGCGTGAACCCACAAGAAACGATCATGGCGTTCTCGCTGCGGGCCGCGGATCGCCTCGCGGCTCAGCTGGGCGGCTGATCGGGCGTCGCGCGCAGCGGGCATTCGATGAGCGCGTAGTGCCCGAAGAGCGGCAGGTTGCGGTCACGGGCGGCGTCGGCGAGGGCGTAGGGTGCGCCGCGCTCGCGGGCGCGGGTCACGATCGCATCGAAGGGCGGGAAATAGCTCCACGTCGCGCCGTCCCTGAAGTCGTCGAGGTCCACGATCCAGTGCGTGACCTGGTGGCGCGCGCAGAACGCGTCCACTTCCCTCGGGTCGGCCGAGAGATAGGCCGTCAGCATCTCGGTCATGAGCCGGTGCACGACTTCGTAGCGGCGCACGAACATCGGCGGCATCATCTCGTCGCCCACCACGATGCGGCGCTCTCCGAAGGGAGGGACGAAGTCGAGCATCATCGGCGGACCGGCGATTCGCGCGTCGCCGGGCAGCTTGCGGATGGCCTGGTAGAGCGCGGGCGGTGACGCGGTCACGTGCGACGCGTAGAGGCGCGGTGCGGCGAATGCCATCACCGAGACGCTCACCAGTGCCCAGCCGGCCAAGCCGGCAGGCCGACCGACGCGAGCCGTGAGCCGCGCGAGCGCCCGTTCGAGACTCGCTCCCGCCACCCATGCGGCCACGATCGGTAGCGTGACCACCACGAATCGCACCGGCTGATAGAGAAACACCAGGTAGCGCGCGGCGAGCCACAAGCTCAGACCCGTCACGGTGAGCGCCGTCCCCGCGCGTCCCGGCCCACGTCGCGCGCGACCGGCGGCGAGCGCGCTCACCGCGGCGAGCGCCAGCAGCGCCAGCGTGGGAGCGTCGAGCGCCAGCCCGCTGCGATCGTTGGAGAAGCTCCGCCAGGTATCGTCGAAGAAAAGTGGGCTGCGGCCGCGGGGGCTGAACTCGACCATCGAGTGCGCCTCGGCGAGCGTGAAGAGACGTCCGAAGTCGCCTTCGTCGTAGCCGACCGTGCGGGCGACCAGCAGGGCGGCTCCGGCCATGGCTCCCGCCGTGAGAATCAGGCTCGCGCGCGAGATGCGCGGCACGCCAGTGATGAACGAATGGACGACCAGCAATCCGGCCGCCCCTCCGATCAGCATGAAGGCCGGTGGATAGACATGCGCGGCGACGATCAGCACCGCGGCCGCCGCCCAGGGCGCCTCGAGCTCCATGGCGCACAGGAACGACGCCACCAGCGGCGCCAGCCACTCGCCCGCATCGCCGGCGCCCCACTGGGGCGGCCAGCGGCTCCACGAATGGAGCGACACCAGCGCCGCGGCAGCGACGCCCGCCGCCGCTCCGTGACGGCGGGCCACGGCCGCGTAGATGAGACCCGCGAGAAGCGTGGACAGCACGAGAGGCAACACCTTGGTCAGCGTCAGCGGGTCGATCCAGCGGTCGAGCGCTCGATAGCCGAATGCCAAAGCAGCCGGGAGGTAGAGCGACGCGTGTCGCGCGTTCGGGTCGGCGGCCAGCAACGAGCTGCGGGCCGCGAGCCGCGCTTGATAGACCACCTGGCGCGCGTCGTCGTGAACCGTCCACGGGTCGCGGAGCAGCGGTGCTTCCAGCCATGCCGCCGGAATCAGACCCGCGAGCAGCGCCAGCGCCAGTCCCCGGGCCCACGCCCGTGAGCAACTCGCGTCCTTCATGAGCAGAGGTCGCGCGTCACCGCGCCTGAGGACGGGCTCGCGCTCCGTTCAATGGGGCGGGGCGGAAGGCGGGGTCGAAGGCGGTGCGTGGGGGCCACTCCGGGCTTCGCGCTCGGCGATCCAGGCGCCGATCTGCTCGTCGGTGGTGCCGATGAGCTTGACCCCATGCTGCTTGTAGAAGTGGCTCAGCTGCCTCTCCCGCAGCTTGAAGTAGGTCTCGACGGTGACCTGGCTGCGGATCGGCACGAACATCACCGGCACTCGAAACGGCACGATCCAGCGCAACTGCATTTGCTGCGCGTCGACTTCCAGCACGCTTTCGTCCGCCCGGATGTCGAGTCCCTGGAACTGGCCGAGCGTGGTGAGCTCGGCGTCGCGCTCGCTGGTCGTGGCGTAGTACGCGGAATGACCCGGCTTGCCGTTCAGGTCGATCGTGTCCTCGTCGTTGTAGAGCTTGTTGAGCGCGGGCCGGAGAGCCGCTTCGAGGGCCCGCGCCTTGGTCCACACGCGGATCCAGCCATAGCCGCCGATCATTCCCGCCAGCAACGCGATCCAGAGCGCGGCCCTCAGCAGCACGGCGCGGCGCACACCCTGGCGGATGCGCTCGGGGACGATGTCGGGGAGCTCGTCCTCCGGCACCACGGCGCCGAGCGCATCCACGAAGTCGGGGTACGACTCGAGCGGGAACCACTTTCCACCGTCGGTCTTGGCGTGGTCGGTCGCCACCAGCTTGTGCTCGCCGATCCAGCGCTCGATGGTGGGCCGGTCGATGTCGTTCAGGATCTTGCCCTGGGAAATCACCGCCCAGCGGGCGGTCGGCGCGGCGGGAAAGAGCGGTGCTCCGGGCGTGAGCGCCCGCGCGCGGGCGTTGGGAGCGGTGCCCGCGTCGGCGGCCGGCGCGGGCGCGGCGGCCGGCGCGGGTAGCGGCCGAGCCGCTGCGGCCGCGCCCTTCGAGATCTCGATCGTGAGCCTCGGCGCTTCGTCCGCCAGGCCGGCGGCGTGGCGCAGGTCGTCGGAGAGCGCCAGCGTCGAGGGATGGCGGCGCGCCGGATCCTTGGCGAGCGCTCGCAGGATCGCGTCCTCGACCAGCGGCGGGATCGCCGGGTTGATGGTGCGCGGCGCCGGCGGCAGCGCGTGGATGTGTTGCAGGGCCGCTTCGATCGGGTCGCTCGACACGAACGGCAGCCGCCCGGTCATCATGCGGAACGCGACCACGCCCAGCGCGTAAATGTCGGTGCGGTAGTCGACCTTTCCGCCCTGGCTCACCTGCTCCGGCGCCATGTAGGACGGTGTGCCGATCATGCTGCCGGTCATGCCGGTGGTCGATCGGTCCATCACCTTGGCGACGCCGAAGTCGAGCACCTTGATCTCGCCACCCAGCGTCATGAAGATGTTCTCGGGCTTCACGTCGCGGTGCACCAGGCTCGCCTTGTGCGCGCAGTCGAGCGCCGCGCAAACTTTGGTTAGGATCTCGACGGCGGTCTCGACGGCGAACGGCCCCTCCTCCTCGAGGATCTCGTCGAGGTCGCGCCCCTCCAGGTACTCCATCGTGAAGTAAACGGTGCGCGACGCCTCGCCGAGGTCGTAGACCTTCACGATGCTCGGATGGGAGAGCTGGCGGGCCGTCCGCACTTCCTGCAGGAACCGCTCGTACACCGTGGGGTTCGCGGCGTGGTGCGGCATCAGCACCTTGAGCGCGATGCGGTCTTTGAGGCGCCGGTCGAGGGCCTCGTAGACGATTCCCATGCCGCCGCGGCCCAACTCGCGCTTCACCTCGTAGCGGTCGGCGAACAGCGAGCCGATCGACGCGGGGTCGCCGGTCGGTATGGCGACCGGGCTGGGCGCCACGCCGGTGAGGAGGGCGCCGCCGCAGGCGCGGCAGAACCGGTCGCCGCCGGGGGACTCGGCTCCGCACTTGGGGCAGAACACCACGGACCCCCGTTCCGTCGAGCGCTCTCAGTGCGCGGGTGGGCTGGGCAACGCGAAACGGCCGATCGGATAGGTTCGGTCCGACGTGGCAAGCACCAGCTCGACGGCGTTCCCGGCAGTCTGCGGCCACCGCACCTCGAGCCGGTTTCCGGCGCCGCCGTCGACCGGAAGTGCCAGCGAAGCGGCATCGGTGCCGGCGCTCGCGCCCGGGGCGAACGCGCGCGCGTTGCCGGGCGCCGTGTCCGGTGCTTGATGCTGGCAACGCGCGGCCTCGTCGAGCAAGTCGACGAAGGTGGGCCCGCTGGCGGTGTCGACCCACAGCCAGAACCCGCCCCGCTCGAGATCCACCGCCGATTCGGTCAACGAATCCTCGGAATACTGCGCGAGGAACGAGTCGAGCGGCGCCAGGGCCGCGTCGGACGCCACCAGACGATGCGCCGCTTCGCGCAGATCTCTCAGGTTGCGCACGCGGAGCCCGCCCATTCGCAGCGACGGGTCCGTGTCGATCCGGACGTCGAAGCGCGCGCCATCCCGGGCGATCGGCGAACCGTGAATGGCCGTGAAGCACTTGAGCCCGGTCCGTGCGGCAAGCTCGCGATCGCTGGTGGTCCGCGCCAAGACTTGCTCGGCTTCCTGTGAGTCTTCCTTCGACTTGGACGGCGCAAACGTATGCCAGCCGGAGGGGCGCAGCGGGGCGGGAGGTTCCCGGTCCGGCACGCCCTCCGGGGGAGCGGTGGCCGCGAAGCCCTCCGGTTTTGCCGGGCGGATCACCGAGGCCAGACGCCCGTCCAGGTCGGCGTAGGCCGGAGTCGGTCGGGGTCGGGCGTCGCTGGCTTCGGCGTGGCTCTCCGCAGGTGTCTCTTCGGTCTTGACCGGCGCGCGCTCCGCTTCCCACCGGTATCGCCGCAGCAGATCCTGCGCCTCGGCGTAGTTTCGCGACGAGGACGGAACCCGCTCCAGCCGGGCGATCACCGACTTCGCCTCCGGCCGTGTGTACGCGTCGAGCTGGTAGCGCTGCACCAGGTCCTGGTGCATTGCCTTGGCGTCGACGAAGTCCTGCGACTCGGGCGGGCGCAGATCGAGCCGGTCGACCGCCAGCAGCACCAGCGGCGGGACACAGGCCAGCACCAGCCAGCCCAGCCAGCTCGACAGGCCCGAGGCAGGTCGCTTCGGCCGGCGCCGGTAGCGGCGCGGCAAGCGATGGCGGACCGCGCGGTGCGGAGCTCGGTGGGGGCTGTCGGCGGCGGGCTGCCCGGCGGGGCTCGCGGATTCAGGTGCCGAGGAGGGCTCGGAGGTCACGTCTGGGTCCGATCGGAAGCAGAGGTATAGCAGTGCCGCGAACGGGCCAGCAACAGCAAACTGCCGCTGGGCCGCGCAGAAAGCACGCGAAACACGGCGAATTTGACAGTCGCTCTCGGGGATGTATCCTGCGCGCTCGCTCGCGCGCCGGATCTCGGAGGAATTTTCGGATATGTCCACGGCTGCGGCCTGGAAGGCCCAAGAAAAACGTCTCCTCACCATGCGCAAGTCGCTGCTGGAGGAGATCACGAACGGCATGAAGGACGGAGCCGATGACCTGAAGAAGGACATCGGCGACATCTACGACCTCGCCTCCAGCGAGCGGGAGCGGGAGCTGAGCCTGATCCTGGGACACCGGGATCGAGAAAAGCTGGCGCAGATCGACGAAGCGCTGAGCCGGATCTCGGACGGGACCTACGGCGTCTGCGAGGAGTGCGGGGGAAAGATCGGGGCCGAGCGCATGAAGGTGATGCCGTTCGCGCGCATGTGCATCGACTGCAAGGCCGAGCTCGAGCGCACCACCATGATGAACCCCGACCTCGACGCGGGCCGGAATTACCGGGAAGGCATGAACGACGGCGACGACGAGGAGTGACCTCGACGCCGCGTTCGCGGCTCCCGGTTCATCGCGCCCGTCCCGAAACCCGACCGTCGTCCCCGCTGCGGACCGTGGGGTCGACGGCTGCCCTTGGCTGGGCCGGTCGCCACTCGCGGCATTCCCCCGGTGGCCGAGCTGGTACTTCTGCACCGCGCGCTCGTGCTCGGCCAAGGTGGCCGAGAATTGGTGGGTGCCGTCGTTCCGCGACACGAAGAAGAGGTAGGGAGTGTCGGCCGGCGCCGCGACGGCGCGTAGCGAGGCCTCGCCCGGGTTCGCGATCGGACCGGCGGGAAGCCCCGGGATCATGTAGGTGTTGTAAGGGGTCATGGTTCTCAGGTGCGCCCAGGTCAGGTAGCGGCCGTTCCAGCCGAGGCGCCGCATGGCTTCGAAAGTACGCACCTGCGAGACCCAGGGCGACCAGGAGAACACCCAGTTCGGATTCGCGTCCTTCAGCTTGGTGGCGAAGGGCGTGTAATCCGGCGCGGGCGGCGGCGAGATCTGCTTTTCCACCGGCGTCATGCCCATCGTTTTCGACAGGCCTTCGGCATAG
>CAZYWA010000393.1:0-7740 GCA_964650975.1 uncultured bacterium | reverse complement strand
CTCGAAGCACGACTACCGGGTGTCGTCGATCTCGGAAGGCACCGAGGCTCTGGCTTCCTTGCAGGGCGCCAAGCTCCCCGATCTGGTGATCCTCGACGTGATGATGGACGGCGTGAACGGGCTCTCGGTGCTCACCGCGCTCAAGAAGAACGTCTACGGGAAGGCGGTGCCGGTGATCGTCACCAGCGCCTTCCAGAACCCCGACATGGTGCGGCGCTCGTACGAGCTGGGCGCGGCGCTCTTCATGCCCAAGCCGTTCAAGGTCGAGCGCCTGGCCTTCGAGGCCAAGCGGCTGCTGGATTGAGCTGATTCTCCCGGGGGGCTGTTCCAGCCCCCGCCCCACGAAAAGTGATTTTCGTGGGGCCCCACCCCCAAGTCGGCTCATTGCGTTCGCGGGGCGCCTCTCGGCGCCGGCACGGGATCCCGGCGAGCAGTCGGTTCGGGGAGTGACGGCGAGCGGAAGCGCCCCGAACCGACTGACCTCGGAATTCTCCGCAGGCTCCGAGTTTTCCGGGGCGCCCATTCCCGAGTCCGCGCGCGCAACTCGCCTCGTCGCCTCGGATCGCTCGCAAACCGAGGCACTCCCGCGAGCGGGCACTGTCTGACTTTGCCCACTTGGACCGGCTCGGGCCACGGACGGCCGGTGGCTGTGCGAGGGTGCTCGAGGCCCGCGCCACCCGGAAGCACTCGCTGGGTGTGAGCCCCCATCGCGCGGGCGAATGCAGGCGAGGCGAGCGAAGGATCGAGTCTCGATCACGGCCGAGCCGTGCCGAGCACGGGCCATCGGATGGCCGGCGCCCGAGCCGCAGATTGGCGAACTGCGACACCACCCCGGGCGCGGCGCGCGGTTGCAAAGATGAGTACCAGCGGTATGCTCCCCGGTCTTCGCGAGGGGGATTAGCTCAGTTGGGAGAGCGCTGCGTTCGCAACGCAGAGGTCGAGGGTTCGAATCCCTTATCCTCCACCAGGAAGTGAGTCGGCCGGCCTCCGATTCGGCTCCGAATCGCGGTTTCCACTTCGATCGCCGTGCGCGCAGTCCCGGCGCCGGCCCCCACGTGCCGGCGCCGTTCCGCCGTGACGCCGCCCTCGACCCAGCCGCCCGCCGAGCCAGGCGAGCGGCTCGTCGAGGTGGCACCGGTGGGCGTGCCGCTCGGGACGCTCACCTATCGCGTTCCCCGCGACTATGCCGAGGCGCCGCCGCCCGGCTGTCACGTGGTGATCCCGATCGGCACGAGGCGCGTCCCGGGGATCGTCCTCGGCGCCGGTGAGCCGGTTCCCGGCGTCGAGCTGCGCGAGCTGGCGGGGCTTCGCGCCGACCTCGACCCGGTTCCGGCGGACGTGCTGGAGCTGGCGCGCTGGGCGGCGACTTATTATCTCGCGCCGATCGGCGAAGCCGTGCGGCTGGTGCTGCCGCCCGATTCGCCGCGCCGCCTCGACGCCCGGCTCGCGATCACGCCCGAAGGCCGGGCGCGGCTCGCGGGCGGCGAGACCAGCCCGCGAGCGCGCGCCGCGCGCGCGGCGCTCGAGCACGGCCGGCCGCTCGCGCGGCGCACGCTGGTGCGCGAGACCGGCGGCAAGCCGATCGACGACGTGCTGCGCTCGCTCGAGTCGAGCGGCGCGATCCAGCGGGTCGATCCAGCGGGCGCGGTGGAGCATCGAGCGCGGCGGCGCTACCGGCCCGCGCGCGAGGTGAGCGAGACCGAGGTCGCGGCGCTGGGCCGTCGTTCGCCGAAGCTGCTGCTGGTGTGGAATCGCGTGCTGGCTCTGGGCGAGGCCGAGCCCGTCGACGTGGCGGACCTGGGTGCGGGCGCCGCGGCGCGCCTCGAGCGGCTCACGGCTCGCGGCTGGCTGGCGCGGGAGGAGTACCACGCCGGTGCGGGCGACCGGCACGTGCTCGCTCCCGGTGGTCATGGCTCGCTGACGCTCACCTCGGAGCAGCGAGCGGCGCTCGAGTCGATCCGCGAAGCGCGCGCCGAAGGGGCTTCCGCGCGCCCCGTCGCGCTGCTCGGCGTCACCGGCAGCGGCAAGACCGAGGTCTACCTCGCGGCGGTCGCGGAAGCGCTCGACCTGGGATTGGCGGCGCTGGTGCTGGTCCCCGAGATCGCGCTGACTCCGCTGGCGCTGGGGCGTTTCCGGCGCCGCTTCGGCTCCGCGGTGGGCGTGCTCCACAGCGGCCTGAGCGAGGTGGAGCGCGCGGTCGAGTGGGGCAGAGTGCGCACCGGTGAGAGCCGCGTGGTAGTCGGCACGCGGCTGGCGGTGTTCGCGCCGGTGCCGCGGCTCGGGCTGATCGTGATCGACGAGGAGCACGACAGCTCGTACAAGCAGGAATCGGGCTTGCGCTACCACGCGCGCGACCTCGCGGTGGTGAGAGCGCGAATCGCGGGCGCGCCGGTCTTGCTCGGCTCGGCGACCCCGAGCGCCGAGACCTACTGGAACGCGCGCTCGGGCCGCTACCGGCTGGTCGAGCTCAAGGAACGGCCTGGCACGGCGTCGTTGCCGGCGGTCGAGATCGTCGACGCGCGCGAGGCGGAGCAGCGCGTTCCCGGGAGCACGCGTCTCACCAAGCGGGTCGTGGACGGAATCCAGGCCGCGGTCGCGCGCGGCGAGCAGTCGCTGCTGTTTCTCAATCGCCGCGGCTGGGCACCGCTGCTGGTGTGCGAGGTCTGCGGCGAGCGTCCCGGCTGCACCCGCTGCAGCGTGTCGATGGCGCTCCACCGCCGGCCGCCGCGGCTCATCTGCCACTACTGCGGCGCCGAGCGGCCGATCCCCGAGCGCTGCCCGAGCTGCGACTTAGGCGATCTGCGCCGCATGGGCGCCGGCACGCAGCGCATCGAGGACGAGCTCGCGGCGCTCCTGCCGGACGTGCGCGTGGCGCGCCTCGACCGCGACGCGGCGGGCGACGTGGCGGAGCGCACCGCGGTCCTGCGCGAGGTCGCGGCGCGCTCGATCGACGTGTTGATCGGCACCCAGATGGTCGCCAAGGGCCACGATTTCCCCGACGTCACGCTCGCCGCGGTGCTGTCGATCGACGGTCTCCTGGCCCGTTCCGATTTCCGCGCCGTGGAGCGGGCTTTTCAGCTCCTGGTGCAGGTGGCGGGGCGCGCCGGCCGCGCGGGGCGCGCGGGGCGCGTGGTGTTCCAGACCCGCCACCCGTCGCATCCGGTGTTCGGGTTCGCTCGCGACCACGACGTGAAAGGATTCCTCGACAGCGAGCTCGAATTCCGGCGGGGCTCGGGGTATCCGCCGTTCGGGAGGCTCGCGGCGATCTCGATCGAGGGCACCGATCCGGCCGCGGTGGCGAGCGACGCGAGCTGGCTCGCGGGACTCCTGAACACCGTGGCCACGCGCACCTCCGAGCGCCCCGCCAACGACGGCGCCGCAGTCGAGCGTGTCGACGTGCTGGGACCCGCGCCAGCCATCGTGGAGCGAGTCGAGGAGCGCACCCGGATGCGCGTGCTGCTGCGCGCCGAGCGCGCGCGGGTGCTGCAGTTCGTGATCGCCGAGGCACTGGGCCGTCCGCCCAAGACTCGCGCGCCATGCGCCAGCCGGCTGGTCGTGGACATCGACCCGCTCACCCTGCTCTGATCCCAGGGCGTCACTTTCACTTTCGGCACCGTCCGCGCGGACCGACCTCATGGCCCTCGACATCGTGTTCTTCGGCACCCCGGCCTTCGCCGTGGCGAGCCTCGAAGCGCTGCTCGCGAGCGGGCAGCGGGTGCGCGCCGTGGTCACGCAGCCGGAAAAGCCGGCGGGTCGAGGGCGCGTGCCCCGCGCCTCGGCGGTGAGCGAGGTCGCGGCCCGAGCCGGGCTTCCGGTGCTCACGCCCACCAAGCTGCGCGACGGCAACTTCGCCCGCGAGCTCGCCGCGATCGCGCCCGAGCTCGCGATCGTGGTGGCGTACGGCCGCATCTTGCCCGCCGACGTCCTCGCGGTGCCGCGGCTCGGATTCCTGAACGTGCACGCGTCGCTCTTGCCGCGCTATCGCGGTGCGGCTCCGATCGCCTACTCACTCCTCGCCGGCGACGCGGTCACCGGCGTCAGCCTGATGCGGCTCGCCGAGGGAATGGACGAAGGGCCGGTGCTCGCTTCGCGCGAGCTTCCCATCGGCCCGGACGACGACTGCGGCTCGCTCACCGAGCGGCTGGCGCGCGTGGGCGCCGAGCTCTTGGTCGAAAACCTCGCGGCCGTCGAGTCGGGTAGGGCCCGCTTCGTCCCGCAGGACCCCGCGCTCGCGACCTACGCGCGCCTCATCACCCGCGACGACGCGCGACTCGACTGGACGCGGCCGGCGGCGGAGCTCGAGAACCGGGTGCGCGCGATGTCGCCGTCGCCCGGTGCTTTCACAGCAACCCCAGGTGGCGTGCTCAAGATCTACAAGGCACGCGCGGAACCGGTTTCGGCGGAGGCGGGTGCGACCCCTCCCGGCATGCTGATCGACGCGTCCGGCGAGGGACCGCGAGTGGTGTGCGGGGAAGGGGCGCTGCGCTTGCTGGAGGTGCAGCGCGAAGGCGGACGGCGCCAGCGTGGCGACGAGTTCCTGCGCGGCGCGAGGATCACGGCAGGCGAACGGTGGGGCTGAGGCGACGCAAGCTGGCGCCGGCGGTGGCGTCGCGAATGGCGGCGGTGCGAGCGCTCGCGCGAGTGGATACGGGAGTCGAGCTCGACCACGCCCTCGATCTCGAGATCCGCGCGCAGGCGCCGATGGAGCGGCGCGATCGCGCTCTCGCCACCGCGATCGCGTACGCGGCGGTGCGGCACCGCGCGCGGATCGACGCGGCGCTCGAGCGTGCGGCGGGACGCCTCATGGAGAAGATCGCCCGTCCTCTCCAGCCGATCTTGAGAGCGGCCGCGGCGCAGATGCTGGTGCTCGATGCGGTGCCGGATCACGCCGCGGTCTCCACCGCGACCGAGGTCGCTCGCGAGCTCAACGCGCGCTCGTCCCGCGAGCAGCGGGATCGAATCGCGGGCTTCGTGAACGGAGTCCTTCGTGGGTTGGGGCGGCTGCCCGAGGACTCGCGGAGGGCGCATCCGCCGGATGACCTCGATCCCGCGCGGATTCTGGCGACCGAGCTCTCCTACCCGCGCTGGCTCCTCGACCGCTGGATCGCGCGTTTCGGCGCGAGGGCGGCGGCGGCGCTCGCTTCGCGCTGGAACGAGCCGGCGTGGCTCGCGCTGCGCTTGGCCCCTGGCGCGGACCTCGCACGCTTGATCGAGCGGTTCCGCGAAGCCGGCTTCGAGGAGGCCGCAGAATCGACCTGGATTCCCCGCTGCATCCGGGTGCGCGCCGCGCATCCCACCGAGCTTCCCGGCTGGGACGAGGGCTGGTTCCGGGTGCAGGACGAGGCCTCGCAAGCGGTGGTGTGGCTGCTCGACCCGAAGCCGGGCGAGCGCATCCTCGATCTCTGCGCCGGCATGGGCACCAAGACCGCCGCGATCGCGGAGCGAGCCGGCGGCGAGCTGGCCCTGGTGGCCGCCGATTCGGCGGGGAACCGGCTACGCGCGCAGCGCGCCGAGCGACGTCGCACCGAATCCCGCGAGCCCAATTTCGTGGTGCTCGACGGCTCGCGCGAGCTGCCGTTTCGGCCCGATACCTTCGATCGCGTGCTGGTCGACGCCCCCTGCACGGGGCTCGGCGTGATCCGCCGCCATCCGGAGATCAAGTGGTGGCGCTCGCCGCGCGACGTGGAGCGCTCGGCGCTGTTGCAACGCGCGATCCTCGACCGGGCCGCCGCGGCGGTCCGCCCGGGCGGAGTGCTGGTCTACGCGACCTGCAGCACCGAGCCGGACGAAAACGAGGACGTGGTGCGCGGCGCGCTCGAGCGCCATCCCGACTTGCATGTCGAGAACGCGCGCGCTTGGCTACCCGAACCGTTCGCGCCGCTGGTGGGCGACGACGGCTTTCTGCGCACCTATCCGGCGGGCGAGGGTCTCGACGGGTTCTTCGCGGTGCGGCTGAGGAGGGAAAGTGGCTGAGAGCCGGTTTGGGACGGAGCCCGAGCTCGTGATCGCGCCGTCGATCCTGTCCGCCGACTTCGCGAAGCTCGGCGACGAGGTCCACGCGGTCGAGGCCGGGGGCGCCGACTGGATCCACGTCGACGTGATGGACGGGCACTTCGTGCCCAACCTCACGATCGGACCGCCGGTCGTGAAGTGCCTGCGCAAGGCGACGGCGAAGCCGCTCGACGTGCACCTCATGATCGAGACGCCCGACACGTACCTCCACGAATTCGCGGAGGCCGGGGCCGACGTGCTCACCGTGCACGTCGAGGCGTGCATTCACCTCCACCGCACCATCCAGCGCATCCACGAGCTGGGCGTGCGCGCAGGAGTGAGCCTCAACCCGGCCACCAGCATCGAGACCATCCTGCCGATCCTGCCCTACGTCGAGCTGGTGCTGCTCATGAGCGTCAACCCGGGATTCGGCGGGCAGACGTTCATCGATGCGAGCGTCGAGCGGGCGCGCACGCTGCGCGCGGCGCTCGATCGCACCAGCGACCGCACCGGCAAACCGATCCGCCTCGAGATCGACGGCGGCGTCGGCGTGCCGAACATCCGCATGCTGGCCGATGCGGGAGTACGCGCATTCGTGGCCGGGAACGCGATCTTCGGCTCGGGCGACTACGCGGGCACGATCCGCGCGATGCGCGCCGAGCTCGCCAAGTCGAGCGCCGCGCAGCGCGGCGCTTCCTGACCGCGCGCCTCGGTTCATCGTCCCACCGGCAGCTACTCGCCGTCGGTCGGGCTCGACTCGGCCTTCCCGTCGTCTTTCGAGCTCGACTTCGATTTCGGCCTGTGCTTCGAGCCTTTCCGCGAGCCCGGGTTGGGCGGATGACGGCGTAGCTCGTCCTCCCGCTCTTCCTTGTCGCGCCGCTTCCGTTCGGCCAGCTCCGCCGCCTGTGCCGCTCGCTCGAGTCGCTGGCGAGTCGCGAGCCGCTGCCGCGCGACGGTCTCGCGCTCGCGCGCCAGGTCGCGGTCGAGGTCGCTCGGACCGGGAGGCGCCGGCATCGGCAGAGCTTGGATCGATCCCGGCGGGGAATCCGCGCCGACGCGCGCTTCGATGCCGCCGGTGTTCTCGCGGATGGCGAGCGAACCGTCGGCGTCGCGCACCCACGTCGGTCGGACGTGCGCCGAAGCAGCCGAAGGCCACGACATGCCCGCGGCGGTCAGCATGCCGAGGTATCCCGCGATGAAAACTGCTCGAGCTCGTGGTTGCATGAGAGTCCTCCTTCGACGGCCGTGGACGGAGCGACTCTAGGCAACGGGCGTGCCGCACGGATCTCGCCTCACGCGCGCGAGATCGGGGCACTTTTTGGAGTGCCGTCCGAACCGGGTGCGTCGTGCGGTGCGCGGCGGCGCGTCCCGGCGCGCGCACGTGGGCCGTGGACACCTCGCCCCATCGGTGGTAGACCGCGTCGATTCGGCTTCCCCGCTCGCAGTGGCCTGGAGCGGACGCATTCACGGGGCGTGGCTCAGCCTGGTAGAGCACACGGTTCGGGACCGTGGGGTCGCTGGTTCAAATCCAGTCGCCCCGACCCACGAGAGCGGCTTCGGATTCGTTTCCGCAGCCGCTCGTTTCACTCCTGACGATCGGGTCCACCAATCCGCATGGGCGCCTCCTCTCCCACGCTCGTCGCGCTGATCGTCGTCGCCTACTTCGTGGGGTCGATCCCCACGGGTGTGTGGCTGGCGAAGTCGATGGGGCTTCCGGATCCGCGCTCGTCGGGCAGCGGCAACATCGGA
>CAZYWA010000392.1:0-7741 GCA_964650975.1 uncultured bacterium | reverse complement strand
TTGAAGCGGGCTGAGGCGGATCTCTACCGGGAATTCGGCGCCGTCCTTGGCGAGCATCGGGCGGAGACCGGCTTCGAGATCATGGAGACCGGGTTCACCGTCAGGTTCGGCGCCCGCGCGTACACGGCGAAGGCGGTCTCCCGGTCCGGCACCAGCCTCCGGGTCGTGCTCCAGGTGGAGAGTGCGAGCACCGCGGCTATCGAGGGCGCGGTCGGCTTCGAGTTGATCTCCCTCGACCTCTATTCGGCGCGTGCGCGAACCCACGAAGCCAAGTTCCTCGCGGCGGTGTTCGACGAGCCCGAGACGCTCATTCGCGACGATCTGCTCCGCCTGGTCGAGAAGGCCGAGCGTGCCGCCGCCGCCCAGGGTCGGGGAACGGCCGAGGCAGCGCCCACCCTATCCCCCGCGGAGGAAGCCGAAGGGCTGGCCCTGCTTCGAGACCCCGAGATCGAGATGCGGATCACCGAAGACCTCGACGCGATGGGTCTCGTGGGAGAGGAGACCAATGGGCTCCTCGCGTATCTGGTGGCGACGTCGCGGAAGCTCGATGAACCGCTCTCGATGATCGTCCAGTCTCGATCGGGAGCGGGGAAGTCGACGCTCCAGGATCGGGTGCTGGCACTCATGCCACCCGAGGACGTGAAGAAGCTCACGCGGATCACGAACCAGGCGCTCTTCTACCAGCCGGAGAACGCGCTCAAGCGGAAGGTGCTGGCTCTCGAAGAGGCGGAGGGAATCGGCGGTGCCGTGTACAGCATCCGGGCTCTCCAGTCGGCCGGAGAAGTCCAGATTCTCGCCACCGGGAAGAACCCGACCACCGGGCAGATGGAGAGCCGCTCGACGAAAGTCGAGGGACCGATCGCGCTCTTCGTCACGACCACGCGCACCACGGCGGAGATCGATGGTGAGATGGCCAGCAGGAACCTCTTCGTCACGATCGACGAGTCACGAGAACGAACGGAGGCGATCCTCGATCGGCAACGTGAGCGCGTGACGCTGGACGGCATTGCCGCCGCCAAGCGGAAGGTCACGATCCAGCACCGTCACTGGGCAGCCCAGCGTCTCCTCGAACCACTCCGCGTGGTGAACCCGTACGCGAGCCAGCTCCGGTTTCCCACGGAGGCTCTGAGCGCTCGTCGCGATCATGCCAAGTACCTCGGGATCATCGCGGCCATCGCGTTCCTCCGCCAGAAGCAGCGCGAGGTGAAGACGGTCGAGATCGAGGGTGATGGTGATGGCGGCGCCGTGCGCTACGTGGAGGTCGAGCCTGCCGACATCACACTCGCGAACCGGCTCGTCTCAGAGGTGCTCGGCAACGCACTCGACGAGCTGTCACCGCCGTCACGGAGGCTCGTCGAGGAGATCCGTGTCCGCGTGACAGCGATGGCGACGGCGATGGGGATCGAGCCCTGCGAGGTCGTGTTCACACGGCGTGACGTGCGCACGTGGGCCTCGTGGTCGAACTGGCAAGCGAAGCACCATCTCCCTGAACTCGTGGATCTCGAAGTCCTCGTCGCTCGCCAGGGTGAACGTGGGAAGGAGTACCGCTACGTGCTCGGTCCAGCCGTCGAGCGCAGCGCCGCGGAGCGGCTCCGCGACGCGCTCACCGAGCCCGGAGAAGCCCGGAAGAAGGAGGTTGGCGGTACTTGGCGGTCAGTTGGCGGTGGCACTTTTGAGGGTCAAGTACCGGAGATCCCACGCGAATCGGAAGTAGTTGGCGGTGGCGGGGAAAAGAACAAGAGCCCGAAAAACACGGCCCGAACACGCAGTCGTACCCCAACTTGAGACCCATGACGCTGGGCGAAGCCACCACGCTCTTCCGCGAGACCCTCGTGCAACGGAACTACTCCGACTCCACGAAGGTCGGCTACCGGAAGCACCTCGACGCCTTCTTCTCCTGGCTCGGCGACGGCGCCGACACCAGGCCGATCACGAGCATCACCAAGCACGAGATCGAGCGATTCCAGGACCACCTCGCGGAGGGCGCACTCGCGAAGCAGACGCAGGCTGTTCGCATCCGCGCGATCAAGCGGTTCTTCGAGATGCTCGTCGATCGTGGGCATCTCTTCGTGAGCCCCGCGAGATCGATCGTCGAGACGCCGGTCGGCATGAAGACGCTCCCCGAGGTGCTCACCGTCGCCGAGGTGAAGCGGATGCTGGCGACACCTGACACCTCGACCAAGATCGGCATCCGCGACCGCGCGGTCCTCGAACTCCTCTACGACACCGGCATGCGTCGCGGCGAACTCGCTGGTCTCGATCTTGGTGACGTCGATCTCGACGGCGGCACCGTGAAGATCCGCTCCGGGAAGGGACGGATTGGTCGGCTCGCTCCCCTCGGGCAGGAGGCGAGTCGGTGGCTCTCCGCCTACCTGAAGGAGGCGAGACCGGCGCTCGCGAAGAACGACGGCACCAATCGAGCGCTCTTCCTGAGCAAGATCGGTACCAGGCTCGATCCCGAGCTGGTGCGTCGCACGGTGAAGCTCGCGGCACGCGCCGCGAAGATCGAGAAGCGGGTCTACACGCACACGCTCCGGCACAGCGTCGCCACGCATCTCGTTCAGAACGGTGCCGACATCGTCACCGTGCAGAAGCTCCTGGGTCACGCCACCGCGGCGACGACGAGCGCCATCTACACGCGGGTCGCTCCGGTCGAGCTGAAGCGTGCTCACCAGAAGACACACCCACGGGAAAGGGAGAAACTCTGAAGATCACGAACCTGGTTCCCGCCTTCCTCCGCTATCGCGAGCACAGCGGTCGAGCGCCGAAGACGGTGAAGATCGAGGCAGACGCGCTCAAGCGGTTCACCCGGCATCTCGATGGCGAGGGTGTCACCACCGTCGAGAAGTTCACCCGCGACATCGTGCGAGGCTTCCAGGCCGAACTCGCGGAGGCGCTGACCGGCGACGGCACACCGCTCAAGCCGCAGACGCGGCGGGGTTTGCTCATCGCGGTGCGGCATTTCCTCCGCTGGCTCGATCAGGAGGAATACGTCGCCGTCGATCTGGCCCGCGTGATCGAGCTGCCCAAGCGAGAGCAGCCGCTCCCGAAAGCGGTGATCGAGCCGAAGGAGATGAAGCGGTTGCTCGCGGCCCCCGACGTGTCGAGTCCGATCGGTCTCCGCGATCGAGCGATCCTCGAAGTCTTCTACTCGACCGGCATCCGGGTGACCGAGCTGATCGGGATCAACGTGCGGGATCTCGATCTCGACGGCGGCTACCTCAAGGTCACGAGGCCGAAGGGCGGCAGGCATCGAGTCGTGCCCCTCGGGAAGATCGCGGTGGTGATCGTGCGGGACTACATGAAGAAGGCGAGACCGATGCTCGTCGACGGTGGCGACGGTGACGCGCTCTTCGTGAGCCGCACCGGAAGAGCGCTGGAGAAGACGGCGGTCGAGTGGATGGTTCGGAAGTACGCGAGAGCGGCGGGCATCAGGAAGAAGATCACGCCCCACGTGTTCCGGGTCACCACGGCGACGGCGATGCTGCGGGCGGGAGCGAACGTCAGGCACGTCCAGGAGCTACTCGGGCATCGGTCGGTGGCGACGCTGGAGCCGTATCTCAAGCTCACGATCACCGAGCTGAAGGAGGCTCACGAGAAGTTCCATCCGCGAGACCGGTGAATGTCGATTTGGCGGCAGCAGGCTGGTATCTTGGGGCGTGTACGAGGACTCCATGGAAACCCGGCCCGCAACGATCGACCCGGCGCTGCTTCAGCTCGCTTGGGGGCGAGACGACGCTCTTGAGCCGGAACTTCTCGCGCCCGCAGGCCCCGTGGGAATGAAGATGGAACGGCGACAGGGCGAGCCGGTGGTCGCCCTCTTCGAGTCGGCTCGCGAAGCGCTCAAGTTCTTCATGTCGTCGCGGCTGCGTGATCTCGGTGTTCCCCACGAGCAGATTCGCGTCGCGCTCTTGAGGATCGCGAGTGGCCTCGAAGCGATCGTGCTCGGGGACGTACCAGAGGAGCCGGATGCGCGGCTGCTCCTCTGGGCTAGCCGCACGAACGCTGGAGAGCCGAGGATCATCAGCGTTCCGCCCCGAGAGCTTGAACGCCTCGTGATCAGCGTTGCTCGGCAAGCTCATCTCGGTGGCACGGATCAGCAGGTGCTTCGATGGGGAAGCCGGTGCGCGGCGGAGGCCGCCCATGAGTTCGAGGACATGCCCGATCCCGAGGTCCCGGGTGTCCGAGGTGAAATCGGTGGGCGGCTCCTCTTGAAGAGTCCCCGAGAAGGACTCGAAGCCTTCCTTGTCGAGACGGACGAGGGCAGGCATCGGGTGTTCTGCGAACCGCGCCCGCACCTCGTTCCAGAGCTTCGATCCCTGGTAGGCCGCCGAGTCGTGGCTGAGGGGCTGGTGCTTCGAGGCCCGGTCACCGGTCAGCCCGTCGTCATGTACCTGGACCACGCTCGCGCCGAAGCCGATCGTGCCCCACGGGAGATCGTTCGAGCGAAGCCCAAGATCTCGACGACCGGTCATTCCTCGGGCCGCGGCGCCCGCGCTGGCTTCAAATGGCTTCGAGAGCAGTCATCCACTTACGCAGGGCAGTGGGTCGCTCTCCGCGATGCCGAGGTGATCGACAGCGACACTAAGTTACAGCTCCTCCGTGAACGGATTCGTACCCGACCGGACCACGATGAGCTGCGGCTCCTTCAGGTTCCGACCCAAGCCACCGCTTGAGCCAGCTCTTCCGACCGAACTCTGAACCGTGGAGCACGGGCTCTGCACCGTGTGAATTGCTCCACCGGCTCGACGCATGGCGGAATCTGCCTCTCGCGGTCTGGTCTCGGCCGGGCCACATGGAGCCGGTGGTCACGCTGCTCGATACGGCCGCCGAGTACTCCATCGTCGGCGGCGAACTCGCTGTTGCTCTCGAAGCGGATCTGATTTCCATCGGTGAGCCCGACATCTTCTACGACACACGCCTTGGGCGATTCCTGTGCTCGGTGCGGAGCCTCCGCGTCGTGATCGACGCAGACGATGGGGAAGATCTCGAACTCGATGGCATCACGGTGCTGGTGTGTAAGCAGTGGCTCGGCCCCTTCACGCTGGGAATGCGTGCGGCACTCGAACACATCTGCTTCGCGATCGAGCCCGCCACGAATCCCGAGAGCGAATCCCGCATCTTCTTCGCGATCGGTGGGTAGCACCGAGCCATGCCCAGCCCCGCCGCGAGATCCAGTTCGACCCCGGCGAAGACGTGCTCTTCGTGGCACCCGATCTTCGAGAAGAATCCCTTTGTCAGCACTGCCTCGCGTGAAGAGACCTTCGACCTACAACTGATCCTCTCGGCGAGCATCTTCTGCCCATTGAAGGATGGGCAGAATTCGGTGCGGAAGGTGGTCGACACCTCCGGCAACGTGGTCGCGTCCTACGACTACGACGCCTTCGGGAATCGACTCTCGGCTCCCAACGCGATCGACGGGGTTTTCCATGTGCGGGCGTTTGGGGAGATTCAGGACCCGAATCTGGGGTTCACGTATCTCAGGGCGAGGTGGATGGACCCCAGGACGGGCACGTTTGCCAGTAGGGACCCGTTCAAGGGCCTAGCTTGGGACCCTTCTTCTCTGCATCGATATACATATGTCGGGTCGCGCCCAACAGACTTCAGCGACCCATCCGGGGAGATGAATCTCGTCGAGCTTTCGGTAGTCACAGCGATCTACGGCATAATGGTGACCGCGCTTCTTGCGCATATCAACAAGCTGGACATCAAGGCTCGAATTCTAAACCAACCACTCTCAATAGCGGACTATGGTCTTTTCGCTGCGCATGTCGCCTTTGATGCGGTTCTAATCTACGCGAATTTGCCGAGCCAAGTTGCGACAGGATTGGCGCATATTCTTGCAGCGGGAGGAGCATCGTCGGACTCAATTGTGTTCGGTAATCTGGGTACAGCATCCGCGGGCGCGATCGAACAAGCTCTCGTGGATGATGGAGCGACCGTTCTGATGTACACCGCCCAGACGGCCGCGCCTACCGCAGAGAATGTTTTGTTTACTGCGGTCGGTGATAATGCCTCTGAGTTCTTGGCACACAATTTTGCCGGAAGAAACCTCTACGTTGCAGAGGTCCCGAAGGCCTTCATTGAACTTGCGAGGACAATAGGTGCAGTAAATGAATCCACCGTGATGATGGGCACGGAGACTGCCACGGAGTTGGCCTTCAATACGCAGATTGCTAAATTCTTTGTTCAACTCTTTCAATTCGTGAAGATACTATGAAATTCTGTTGTGTTGGATTCAAGAGTGCGTTCGAGAATGCCGGTCGTCGTGGCTTTGCAATGCTGGTGGTGCTGAAGGACAAGCCGATAAGCATGCGATTCTTGATGCAACACAGGACGTTCGACGTAGCGGCTGCGCTACCTTTGGGGTTCAGTCTTCCTGTTTTGGGAACGATTGTTGGTCAGACTGCGATCGTCTATTGCCCTTGGTGTGGCATAAGTCTAGCGAAGCACTATGAAAAGTACAGGGATGATTTGATTGGGTTGCGGCACAATGAGCTGGAGGTAAGGGCCACGTAGCGAACTGCTTACTCTTCCCTGAGCCCATCTTTGCGTACAGCTACGCGCACGCACCTCTGAGAGATTCTGGTTCGGAACATCGTCAGCGCTCCGAGCCCACGCCCGTGACCGACGAGCGCTCGAAGCCCTGAGCGTCTTCACCAGGACCAGGATCGGGCCGAAGAGGCGATGACGAGGTGGCTCGTGCCCCTCGCGCCCAGCTAGGAATCGGTGTGGGATCTCTCTTGTAGGACGCCGTCCCGGCTCTGCCGCTCGGCGAGATCTCTGACAAGCCAGTTGCGAATCGCGGTGAGGCTCGGCGCCAGCCGGGCTCAGCTCTCGCGCTCCAGGTCGACGATCCCACGAGGTTGGCGGTAGTTGGTGGTGACTTGGCGGTGCTGTTTTTGGGGGTCAACCGGCTGAGATCGTGACGGAATCAGAAGTAGTTGGCGGTAGCGGCGAAAACAACGAGCGGTCCGAAAACGACCGCGACGTGCTCGTCGTACCAGGACGTCGTAGCCGGTATCGCGAGCCACCGGATTCGTCGTCTCCCCGCGAAAATCCATCTCCGACGAATTCGTATTCTGCCCAATGAAGGATGGGCAGAATTCGGTGCGGAAGGTGGTCGATACCTCCGGCACCGTGGTCGCGTCCTACGACTACGACGCCTTCGGGAATCGGCTCTCGACACCCAACGCGATCGATGGGCTCTTCCACGTGCAGGCGTTCGGGGAGATTCAGGACCCGAATTTACAGATGACGTATCTTCGGGAGAGGTGGATGCAACCGAACTCCGGAAGATTTGCGAGCAGAGATCCATTCGAGGGTCGCACGAGCGATCCACGAACCGCGCATCGCTACACATACGTCGCGAATGAACCTGTTGACCTTCTCGATCCTTTAGGGCTCGATTTTGACATTGGTAGTCTCTCCGTCGATACCTCGGTGATTAGTATCCTGAACATCGCCTATGGTGCCGACGTTAAGGCGGCGGCTGACGTTCTCTCAGGCACACATTACGCATACCAGATTTGGATGCGTGCGTTCGCTCCATGGTCGTGCTTTTGGCTCGGCTGTGTGGCAGCGGGTGACAATCGTGATTTCACGACACAAATTCCCGCATCTTCAAGAATCAACTCATGGGTGACCTTTGTGCCCGATACCGGTGAGGTCCTTGATCATGATGCTTGGTCTGACTCATCGTCTGCGTTGTTCGGGCTAATGTACGGGGTGGGAGAGCCAG
>CAZYWA010000391.1:0-7766 GCA_964650975.1 uncultured bacterium | reverse complement strand
GTCCCTCCAAACAGCAGGCGATCGCTTCGGAGGAAGCGCTCCGGGCAATGATCCGATTTCGTCCACACCCTCTACGGCGCGCGGACCCGAATCGGGAGATCGCGATCGTCCTCGGTCGCGAACGGGTCGCTGGTCCCGATCACCCGGCCGCCCAGCTCCACCACCGGCTGCTCGAGCCAGCGCGCCGCCTCGATCGCGAGCAGCATCGCGCCGGCGGCCAGCACGGCTCGCCCGCCGCGACGGGCTCGCGGTGCGCCCTCGACCGCCGCGCCGCCAAGCCGGCTGCCGAGAGCCTGCACGCCGAGACACACGAGCAACACCACCACCGGGATCACGGTCGCTCCCTGGCGGGCGTAACCGAAGAACGCGACCGTCACGATCACCTTGCTGACGCCGAACGCGAGCCAGGGAGCCAGCTCCCAACGCCGCCACGCCAGCAGCGCGCCAGCCAGCACCAGAGCCAGCATGGCCGCTCGCCACGCGCTGGCCGCCGCTCCCCCTGGCACCGCCAGGTCGACCGCGCGCCGGACCCCGTCGAGACCGAGCGGCAGGTCGTGTCCGCCGAGTCCCAGCGCCGCGCCGTCCCAGAAGATCGCGAGCTTCCGTCCCGCGAGCCGCGCGCAGTCGAGCGGATGGGCGCGCATCCAGTCCCACCCCAGCCGATAGCCGTCCTCCACCACCTCGAGGTGCGGCGGGTAGGTGAGCGTGAGCGCCGCGGGCGGCAACCCGCGCACGAGCACGGCGGGATACCGATCGGGGCCGCCCTCCAGCGGCGGCGGGCGATCGAGCGGTGTGCGGTCGAAGCCTCCCGACGCCCCGGCGTGATTGGCGAGCGCGAAGTTGAGGCCGCCGTAAATGGAGACGAACGGATGCGCGGGGAGCGGCTCCGGCACCCAGCCGAACGCCTGGCGGAGGATGTCGAGCGCGTCGCGGTCGACCACGGTCTCGCCCCGCACCCACGCGGTGGCACCGATGAAGCTCCGCGCCGTGGTCCGGGTGGCCGCCGGGAGCCGCTCGAGCTCGGCCGAGGCCTCCGGTTGCCACCGGATGGCGGCCAACGCGCGCTCGGCTTGCTGCTGCGCGGCGCGGGTGGCGGGATCGACCTCGGGCGGCTCGTGGTTAAAGCGGTGGACGGCCGACCATGCGCCGCGATGCCACGGAACCAGCACCAGCGTGAAGACCCCGATCACCACTCCCACCCGGCCGGGTACCTCGCGCCAGCCTCGCCCGCGCTCGAGCCCGATCCAGCTCGCCATCGCGAGCGCCAGCGTGAACGCGAAGCAGAGTGCGTGCTCGACCCGGAAGAGGCACGCGACCGCGTTGAGACCTGCCCACGCGCCCAGCACTGCCAGCCCGGGACGCCGGCGCAGCGGCTCCCAGAGCACCAAGCTGGCCGCGACCAAGCAGACATAGGGCGTCTCGTTGTTGAGCGACGTCGAGAGCATCATCAGTCCGGTGGAAGCAGCGCACAGAAGCCCGACGGCGAGCGCCAGCCCTCGGCCGAACGATCTGAGCACCGCCACGTAGACGAGGCCCACCGCGAGGGCACCCAGGGCGCACCACGCGAGCTTGAGCCGTACCACGCTTCCGGCCACGTCGCCGCCAGCGAGCGCCGCGATCAGGTATGCGGCACCGGGCGGCCGGACCGGCAGCCCGCTCTCGTAGCTGCGCGCGTGCTGGATCGCGTCGGCCCACGAGACCCAGACCGGCGCATCGCCCTTGTACCAGGCGGAATACGACCAGCCGGCGTCGGGCGTCGCTCTCAAGAAGAGCAGTCGCAGGACCAGCGCGAATGCGCCGACCAGCAGTCCGGTGCGCCACGCGTCGCGAGGACCCCGAGGATCGCCGGGCTCGACGCCTCCGAGGCTCGCCCCTCGGGTCAACCCTTGGCTCGCCTGGGCCGATCGGCTCGCATCGCGCTCGCGATTTCCCGCTCGGACCGCCGCAATGCTAGCGCTTCCTTCGCGGACCAGCGGTGCGCTCCGCCCGTCTTCTCGGGTTTGCACACGGCACACGAACGCCGCTTTCGCTCGAATCGCTTTCTCATCGCGTCGCCAGGTTACGACACCGCGCGCGAGGGCGTGGCCTGAATCGCTGAAGCCCTGATCGGAGGGACGTCGGTCCCTCGCGTCCGCGGCGAACCAACCCGGTGGAACGCTGCGGCTGCGAGGGACCGCAGCCCTCCACCGAGCACCGAGCGTGGGCTCAGCGTGCGCGGCCGATGCCGAGCTGGCGGCCCTTGAAGCGGATGCCGGTGAGCTTGGCGAGCACCATCGTCGCCTTGTCGTCGGCGACGTCCACCAGCGTCTGGTGGCCGAGCACCTCGATCGCGCCGATCTTCTCGCGCGGCACGTGCGCCAGTCCCGCGATCACGCCCACCACGTCTCCCGGTTTCACGCCGGCGCTGGAACCGAGATTCATCACCAGCCGCGTCATGCCGCGCTCGTGCGACACCGGCCCGCCCTTGTTGCGCGAGGAACCGGCGGGACGGCCTTTGCGGCGTGGAGGCGATTCGAGCCATGGCTCCGACCGTGGCGGAGGTTCCGGCGGAACCCGTGCGGCCCGTTCCGGCGCCTTGCGTTCGGGTGGCTTGCGCTCGGTTGCCGCCGGCGCGGGATCGGCCGTTTTCTCGGCTTTCTCGGCGACGACTGGACGGAGAGCCGGCTTCCCGCCCTCGGCGCGGGGTGCGACGTCGCGCACGCCCGCGCGAGTCAGGAGATCGATCAACGCACTGGCGATGTCGGTGGCCGAGTGTCCCTGGTCGAGGAGCTGGTCGACGATCGCGTCGTGGTGCTGGTAGTCGCCCTTCTCGAGCAGCTCGCGCAAGCCTTCCACGAACTGGTCGGCGCGCTTGGCCTCGACCTCCTCGGCCGACGGGACCTTCTCGCGGCGCACGCGAGCGCGGGTGAGCCGCTCGATGTGCTGCATCTTGTGGATCTCGCGCCCCGCCACGAACGTGATGGCGCGGCCCGAACGACCCGCGCGGCCGGTGCGGCCGATGCGGTGCACGTAATCGTCGGCGTCCTGCGGCAGGTCGTAGTTGAAGACCACCTCGATGTCGTCGACGTCGAGGCCGCGCGCGGCCACGTCGGTGGCCACCAGGAAGTCGATCGCGCGGCGCCGGAACTTCGCCATCACCCGCTCGCGCATCGCCTGGGTGATCCCGCCGTGCAGCTTGTCCGATCTGTAGCCGCGCGCGGCCAGGTGATCGGCGAGCTCGTCGACCATCATCTTGGTGCCGCAGAAGATGAGCGCGTAGGAGATGTCCTGGAGATCGATGAGCCGGCACAGCACCTCGAGCTTCGAGCGCCGGTCGACCTCGTAGTAGGTCTGCTCGATCGCCGGCACCGTGGTCTGGTGCGACTCGATCCGCACCGTGACCGGGTCGCGGGCGAACTTGCGGATGAGCTGGTGGATCGGCGCAGGTAGCGTGGCCGAGAAGAACACCGTCTGCCGCTCGGCCGGCGCCTGGCTCAGGATCGACTCGATGTCGTCGCGAAAGCCCATGTCGAGCATGCGATCGGCCTCGTCGAGCACCACCATGCGCAGCCGGTCGAGCTTGAGCGAGCCGCGCTGCAGGTGATCGCCGATCCGTCCCGGCGTGCCGATCACGATCTGCGCGCCCTCGCGAAGGCCGCGCAGCTGACGATCGTAGGCCGAGCCGCCGTAGATCGGCAGCTCGCGCACGCCGCGCTTGAAGAGCGCGAGCGCCGCCACGTCCTCGGCGACCTGCATGGTGAGCTCGCGGGTGGGACAGAGCACCAGCACCTGCGGCGCGCGGATCGACGGATCCACCCGCTCGATCGCCGGGATCGCGAACGCCGCGGTCTTCCCCGAGCCGGTCTGCGAGAGCCCGACCACGTCGGCTCCGGCCAAGAGCTTGGGGATCGCCTGGCACTGGATCGGCGACGCCTCCTCGAAGCCCAGCTTCGAGACCGCCTTCAAGATCTCGGGCGAAAGCCCGAACGCGGTGAACGGCTGCTTGTCCATGGATGGGAGGACCGTACCAGATCCGTCGATCCGATCGAACGGTGGTACGCGCCCTCGGTGTCGTCGCGGGCCCGATTGGCAGCGCGGCAGCGGGCGCTCGCCCCGGGGCACGGCCGGCCATCCCATCGACGCGGAGGACGGGCCGGCCCGCATTCGGCCTCGCGACAACATCATCGCGACGACCACGCCATCGAGCTGCTCGGTCTCGAGCACCCCGGGGCGAGCGCCCGCTGCCGCGCTGCCCCCCCGCGAATCGACTCAGAATCGGCGGGCACTGCCGATCGTTCCTCGCGCACCTCTTGTCCCGGGATCGAGGCCCTGCAAGGGTGAGCGGCACCGTCGGCGCGCGAGGCGAAACGTGACCTATCTCCTCATCCACGGCGGCGGCTCGACGGGGCGGTTCTGGGACCGGCTGCTCCCTCATCTCGAGGGAGCGGCGCTCGCGATCGACATGCCGGGGCGAAATGGCAAGCCAGCCGATCTGGCGACGCTCAGCGTCGAGGAAGAAGTGACGTCGGTACTCGCGGACGTGGAGGCGGCCGCGATCGAGTCACCGATCGTGGTGGTGGCTCACTCGTCGGGCGGATTGATCGTGCCGGGAGTCGTGGCGGGGCTCGGCGAGCGCGTGACGCACGTGGTGCTCAACGCGGCGCTGGTGCCTCCGGAAGGCGGATGCGGCCTCGACTGCATGAAGCCCAAGCACCGCGAGGCGCTCGCGGGGGCCGTCGAGCAAGCGAAGCGCGACGGCTACGTGATCACCCTTCCCGGCCCGCCCGACGACCCCGAGAGCTTCCGCAACGCCTACGGCGGCGACCCGCTCGACGACCAGGCGCTCGCCTTCGTCGCCGATCCGCTGCGCTCGGTGGCCGACACGGTGCACCACTACTTCCAGCCCGTGCACTGGTCCATCGCGGCGCGCGTGCCGGTGACCTACGTCCTCACCGAGCGCGACCGTCCGATCCCGGCGGCCTTGCAGGAGGAGATGATCGGGCGGCTGCCGAGCACGCCGGCGGTCATCCGTCTCGCCACGGGACACGTACCAGCAGTGACCGCGCCGCGAGAGCTGGCGCGGATCGTGAACGAGGTCGCTCCCAAGGCAGGTCCTCGTTGAAACAGCTCGCTTTCACTTTGTGTCATCAGTCGCGCTCATTTTCTGATACATACCGATTTCAAACTGGCCACCCAGGAAGCTCTGAAGCCCTCGGAATAGCTCAAAAACGCGAAAAATGGCCTTCTAACCGGGAGGAAACGCCGTGATCGTGGTCCACCATCTCGAGAACTCACGTTCGCAGCGCATCCTGTGGTTCCTGGAAGAGCTGGGGATCCCCTACGAGGTGCGCCGCTACCCGCGCGACAAGAAGAGCCAGCTGGCGCCGCCCGAGCTGAAGCAGGTGCACCCGCTCGGCAAGTCGCCGGTCATCACCGACGGCGCGCTCACGGTCGCCGAATCCGGCGCGATCGTCGAGTACCTGATCGACAACTACGGGAAGAAGAAGTTCCGCCCAGCGGCGGACACTCCCGAGTTCTTCCGCTACCGCTACTGGATGCACGCGGCCGAAGGAAGCGTGATGCCGCTCCTGGTGATGAAGCTGGTGTTCCTGAAGACCACGCAGCCGCCGGTGCCGTTCTTCATCCGGCCGCTCACCCGCGCCGTCGCCGCCGAGGTAGGCCGCTCGTACATCGACCCGAGCATCCAGGCCGACCTCGCCTACATGGAGCGCGAGCTCGGCACCTCGACGTGGTTCGCCGGCGACGAGCTGACCGGTGCCGACATCCTGATGAGCTTCCCGGTGGAGGGCGCCGCGAGCCGCATCGACCTCGGCCCGTTCCCCAAGGTCCGCGCGTTCCTGGATCGCGTCCACGCTCGGCCCGCCTACCAGCGAGCCCTGGAGCGCGGCGGCCCTTACAAGATCCTGGGCTGATTGCTTCCGAGGCGAAGCCCCCTCACCGGTCGGAGGGACGCGCTCCGTCGCGTCCGCGGCGTCGAGTCGCGATGGAGCGCTGCGGCTGCGAGGGACCGCAGCCCTCCGGACCACGATCGGCGCCGCGCGTCCGGCGCCGGACCGGCCGCGATCCGCTGCTTACCCGCCGGCGCGCTTCACCTTCCAGCCGCGCTCGGCGAGCTCGACCAGCAAGCGATCGCGGTGATCGCCCTGTAGCTCGATCACTCCGTCCTTGACGGTGCCGCCGACGCCGCAACGGCTCCGCAGCTCCTTCCCGAGCGCCTCGATCCCGCTGGCGTCGAGCGGCACGCCGGTGATCACGGTGACGCCCTTCCCTTTTCGCCCCTTGGTCGAGCTGGCGACGCGCACGATTCCGTCGCCCTTGGGCGCCGCCTTGGGCAGCGCGCCGCGCAGGTGGCAGATGCAAACGCCCTTGGCTTTGCCGCAATCGGGACAGAGCGATCCGTGCTGACTCGAGTAGACCGGCCGTTGATTCATCCCACGCGCTCCTTCGCCTCGCACAAGCCACCAGACCGCTCGATCTGCCACGCTTCGCCGTTTGCGGAAAGTCCTCCGGAGTCATCCATGGCCTTGCAAGCAGGGATCGTCGGGCTTCCCAACGTCGGGAAGAGCACGCTCTTCAACGCGCTCACCGCGGCGGGCGCCGCGGCCGCGAACTATCCGTTCTGCACCATCGAGCCCAACGTGGGCGTGGTGGCGGTTCCCGATCCGCGCCTGAACCAGATCAACACCAAGATCGAGACCGAGAAGATCGTGCCGGCCGCCGTCGAGATCGTCGACATCGCGGGGCTGGTGCGCGGCGCCTCCAAGGGCGAGGGACTCGGCAACCAGTTCCTGGGCCACATCCGCGGCACCGACGCGATCCTCCAGGTGGTGCGCTGCTTCGAGGACGGCGACGTCACCCACGTCGACGGTAGCATCGACCCGCTGCGCGACATCGAGACCATCGGGATCGAGCTCAACCTCGCCGATCTCGATTCCGCCGAGCGCCGCGCCGCGAAGTACGGAAAGATCGCGACCGGCGGGGACAAGGAAGCCAAGCTCCACGCCGACATCGCGTCGCGAGCGGCCGAGCTTCTGAACGCCGGCAAGCCGGTCCGCGCCGGCACCTGGACGCCCGAGGAGGAGCGGCTGCTGGTGGCGGCGCAGCTCATCACCTCGAAGCCGGTGCTCTACGTGTGCAACGTCGACGAGGCCGGTCTCGCCGCCGAGAACGCGCACACCCGCGCGGTGCGCGAGCACGCCGCGTCGGAGCACGCCGGCGTCATCGTGCTGTGCGCGAAGCTCGAGGCGGAGATCTCCGAGCTGGCCGGCGACGATCGCGCCGCGTTCCTCGCCGACCTGGGGATCGCCGAGCCCGGTCTCGCCCGTCTCGCGCGCGCCACCTACGAGCTGCTCGGGCTCGAGACCTACTTCACCGCGGGCCCCAAGGAGATCCGCGCGTGGACCATCCACGAGGGAACCAAGGCGCCTGCGGCCGCGGGCGTGATCCACTCCGACTTCGAGCGCGGCTTCATTCGCGCGGAGGTCTATTCCGTCGCGGACCTGCTGAAGCACGGCAACGAGGCGGCCATGCGCGCCGCCGGGGTGCTGCGCGTGGAAGGCAAAGACTACGTCGTCCAGGACGGCGACGTCCTGCACTTCCGCTTCAACGTGTAAGCCCGGGGTCGCGGCGACCCGCAGTCGAGGGCTGCGGTCCCTCGCACCTGCAGCGTCACCTTGCGCGGAAATGGCGACTCGCGCGGGGCACCCGGTACGCTACGGTTTTTTCCACGCGGCAGCGCGCCGCAAAGGGGGAATCACATGAAGCGT
>CAZYWA010000390.1:0-7781 GCA_964650975.1 uncultured bacterium | reverse complement strand
CGCCATCGGTTTACGTCGACGCGTCCAACACCAGCGGCGTCGAGGACGGCACCGCGGCGCATCCGTACCGCGTGATCCAGAGCGCCGTCGACGACACCACTGGCGCCGTGCAAGTCCAGATCGCGAGCGGCACCTATCCGGCGTTTTCCGTGTCCGGACGCGCGCAGATGACCTTCTCCGGCCCGACGTCGGGCTCGGCCACGATCGACGACTCGGGCGCCTCCCCGCTGGTAACGATCGCGAGCTCTACCCAGATGGAGCTGACGCGGCTTGCAATCCACACAACTGGCTCGGCTGGACTCCAGGTGAATACCGGTAGCGGGCTCTCGTTGGTGGACATGACCATCCAGGGTGCGAGTTCGGCGTCGAACGGGCCGACGCTGATCGGAGTCAGCGGCGGATCGAGCGTTTCCCTGCAGACGACGACCGTCGCCACCGGCGGCGTGGGCATCCGGGCGGACGGCACATCGACCATCGTAAATCTGCTGATGGGCACGGTGGTGCAGCTCGCGGACCACGGCGCCATCGTCACCGGCGGCGCCACCTTCGACGTCTCGGGCACCGCGTTCACCCAGAACCGCGTGGGCATCTTCGCGTCGGACACCGGTACGAGGCTCGCGATGGACGCCACCTCGACGATCGAGCACAGCGCCGTGGGCTGGGGGGGCCTTCTGGTCGGTCACGGTGCGAGTGCCACGCTCGACGGCACGTCCGTCGTGGACAACGGCGGCATCGGGGTCGAGTCCGAGGATCCGGCCAGCCCCGTAATCGTCCGGAACGCGCATCTCGATCGCAACGACACCGGCGCGCTCGCCGCGTACGGCGGGTCGATCGAGATCGACCACTGCGTCCTCGACGGCAACAACGTCGGCGTCTTGGTGCAGCAGGCCGTCTCGTCGGCGCTCGTCCACGGCGGCACCACGATCGAGAACAGCAAGGTCTACGGCGTCGCCTCGACCCTCGCCGGCGCTAGCATCGTGATCGACGGCTCGACCGTGACGGGCACCACCGGCTCAGGAGTCTTCGTCGACCGGCCGACGCCGGGCGCCAGCCCCAACTTGATCGTGCAAAACGGATCGAGCATCACGGCGAGCGGCGGCAAGGGCGTCGACACCACCCGAGCGCTGGTCGAGGTGACCAACAGCACCGTGACCGACAACCTCGGCGACGGCGTCTCGTGCAACGGCGGCACTTGCCACGTGGGCGACGGCACCGGGCTCGGCAACACCATCACCGGCCAGTCGACCGCCGGCACCTTCGGCATCCACTGCCCTAACAGCGGCGTCGCCGACTGTCAGGCGGGCGAGAACAGCTTCTTCGGCAACGCGACGGACATCGATCCCGCGTGCGCGGCGACCTGTCCGATGTGACCTTGTGATCCTCGCGGCCGCGAAAGCGCGGCGCACCGGATGCTCCCCGACTAATGATCGGGGGATCCCGCTCGGCGCGACTACCGAGCTAGACCGCACCAGCGGGCTCGCCCTCGCCAGGGTCGTGAAGCGAGCAGCGCTGGCGGCGGGGCCAGAGGCTGAACGCTTCAGCGGGCGCTCGTTGCGGCTCGGGTTCGTCACCACGGCGGCGCAGCGTCGTTGTTCGGAGCGCTCGATCGCGAACCAGACCGGGCGTCGGTCGATGGTCGAGCTGCGCGGCTACATCGCTACATCCGGCGGGCCAATGTCTTCGAGGACAATGCGGCGGTGACGGTGGTGACGTAGCGCAGGCGCAGGCGTCGATTTCGCGAGCCGCCGACGGCACTACGCCTGGGCTTCCGGATCCCAGGACGCGATTTCCGCAGGGGGGCCGCTACCTGGGCATAGGGTCGCGGGCGGACGCGGAAGAATTTGGGCCGGAATGGCGCGTCCTCGGAGGCGCGCTGCTGGCACGGGTTCATCTGGCGGGGCGTGATGTAACGACGGCGCCGAGCTCCCCGCGTTCCACGGAGCGTCTGTTCGAGCGCGAAGCGGTGGTGAGGGACCACGACTCGCTACCGTCGAGTTGATCTCTGCGTGCGAGTCCAGGCGGCCTCACGCCGGTGCGTCCGATCTGAATACCGCGCGCGTTGCGGCCGTCTACTGGGATGCCGGCGCGACTGGCGGCGTCGACTCTCCCCCTCCAATTCCGACGAGGGCCGGCGTTTCCAGCTCGCGCCGGCACTCTCCAGGATCGTCGCGCTCCCCGCGCACCGAATGCGAGGCGTTGGAATGCGCGTAGAAATGCAGGACGGCTCGCTGCGCCGCGGGCGGCTGCTCGCCGGGCCATCGCGCTGCGCCGGCTTGGGCGGGAGGGGGTGAGGTGAGGAGGGCCGGCGGCGCTCGATGAGAGCGGCTCCGGAGCCGGCAGATGGGCGGGACGGCCGGCCGCTGGCGCAGCGAGGGCTGGGCACCGCAGTGTTCCCTCGCCCTTCCCAGAGCGATGGGACGATCCGTAGAATCGGTGTGAAACCACGGAGACTACGCCGATGCCGCAGACTATGTCGGTCGCCGACCCGGTGCACCAGTTGCCCGCGGACCCCGCCCTAGCCCGCGAGGCAGCCGAGTTGATAGATGTTCTCGCCGCGTGTGAGCGGCGGGACGAGCATAGCTACGAGGTGGTCGAGACGCGCCTCGAATCGATGGGAGCATTCCTTCACGCCCACGAGTTGCCCACCGAACCGTCGTCGCTTCGGTCGATTAGAGCCTGGTTCCACGACGCCACGGAACCAGTCCTCGCGAGAGGACGCTTGATGAGTCACGCGCGCCGGTGGCCACGTGGTTACCCCGGTGATTTCGAGATGCTCGAAGCGGTCTATGCCAACGAGCCGACGGGGCAAGGTCTTGCGCGACACCTCGACCGCTACTTCCTGTCGCGAACGCTCGCGGTGGCGGTACGTTCACGCCTTCGTGTGCTAGCGGGCGCGCTCGCTCAACGTGCGCGTGAGGAGACCGGCGACGCCATCTGGTTGAACCTGGCGTGCGGCCCATGCCGCGAGCTTGTCGAAATCCCTCCGCCTACACGCACGCGAGCGGTCCATTGCATCGATCTCGACAGCGCGGCGCTCGATTGCGCTCGCGCCGTCGTCGATGGCGCGCCGGTCGGCGAGGTCCACTTCGATCGGTTGGATGCCACCCAGTTGGTCGACAGCCGCGCTGTGGTGAGCCGATTTGGGACTCCGACCACGATCTACAGTGCCGGGCTCTTCGACTACATCCGAACGCCGGTGCTGGTGCCCATGATTGCCGCGCTCTACGGCTCTCTCTCGCGCGGTGGCGTCCTCATCGCGCCATTCAAGGACGCTTCGCGCTACGACACGTTCGACTACCATTGGGTGGTGAGGTGGCACCACTTCTTCCAGCGCCGCGAGGACGAGTTGCGCTCCATTTTCGCAGACGCGGGAATCCCTCGCGACGCCGTCTCGATGAGGCGCGACGACACGGGCGTGATCCTGCTCTTCACGGCGAAGAAGTAACCGTCCACCGCCGCCCGGACGTTGCCGAGGGCCAAAAAGCGCCACACCTTGGCCCCATCGCCCTCGCCGATTCGTGGAAGACCTGCCCCTGGCCGGAGCGAGCGCCTCCGCGGGCAGACCTCGGAGCTCAACATCCTCGGCTTCTCCGCCTGGCAGGATCGCGCGAAGATGGCCGAGATGTTCCAGCGGCTCGAGCGGGGGCTGAGGAAGTGGTATCGGTGAGTGCTGTGCCCATGCCGTCGATGACCATCGAAGCCTGATGCCCAATGGATCGGTGGGATTTCGCCGTGCTTGCGGTAGGGCTGATGCTGATCGTAGCCAACCCCGGCACGTTGATGATGCTGTACGTGCTGAACGGTCAACGGGGCTGGTGGGACGGCCCCTTCGAGGCTCGAATCCTGTCGCGGCTACGGACAGCGGCGTCGCGTGAGGCGGTAGATGCCGCCGCACTCTATCGTTCGGTCGCTTCAGGCTTCACCCCGGTGCAGGTGCGGCGAATCCTGGCACGCCTTGAGCATCGGCGTGACCTGCCGGAACAGCTTCGATCGTTGGCGGAACAGCTTGGGGTCGAGGGTGCTCGCCGAGCAGCAGAGGCAAAGGCAGAGGCGCAGCTTCTGCGCGAGAAGCTCAGGGTGCTGGGGATTCGATGACAGTGAACAGTGTGCCCACGGGTCGGGGCCAGCAGGAGGTGGCGGCCAGCGCGGTTACTTCGCCGTCGTCGAGAACATGGAGCGCTCGCACCATCGCGATCCGGTGCGCGCGAACCGGCGCGTTGATCTACGTGGGGATGGTCGCGCTCGTGATGGTCAAGGCCGACAGGCTGGTGTTTCCCGCCCCAAGGTCCGATCCGAACCCGTTGGTCGAGGGGGCTCGTCAACTGGACTTGACGGCATCCGACGGCGTTCCAGTTCACGCGCTCGTGTTCAACAGCCCAAGCCCCGACAGTCCAGTGGTCGTGCAGTTCCATGGGAACGGCGAGGTGGTCGGCTCGAATCAGTGGATCGGAGTCGAATTGCAACGGCTCGGCCTCGGCGCCGTTCTGGTGGAGTACCGCGGCTACGGTCGCTCCGTCGGCTATCCGCCGAACGAGCTCGGGCTCTACGCCGATGCGAGCGCCGTCATGGACCGGCTGCACGACTCGGGAATCTCGAAGGCTAGGACGGTGCTCTGGGGATTCTCGCTGGGCACCGGAGTTGCCGCGGAGATGGCGAGCCGCGGCTACGCCGATCGCCTTGTCCTCCAGGCGCCGTTCACGTCAGTCCCTGACGTGGCGGCCAGAGTCGCGCCTTTCCTCCCAGTACGCTGGCTTCTCAAGCAGCACTTCGACACGTTCTCGAAAGCGGACCACATCACGGTTCCCACGCTTGTAATCCACGGTGACGCGGATCCTGTGGTTCCGTTCGACATGGGTCAGACCATCGCCCGTGCAATCCCTGGCGCTCGGTTTGTCCGGGTTCCGGACGGTGGCCATGAGTACGACTATGGAAAGGGGCGATGGATCTTCGAGCAGATAGCCGAGTTTGTGCAGGGATGAGCTACCCGTGCAGCGGCCGCCCGCTGTTCGACCTGTCTGGACGCCTTGCCCTACGTCTCGACCTCTCCGCCTGGCAGGACCGCGCCAAGATGGCCGAGATGGTCCAGCGGGGCGAACGAGGGTTGAGAACGTGGTATCGGTGATGGGCGAATGAGGGCAGCCCGGAAGGAATGCGCCCATCAGCGAAGGCTGGGCCGGAGCATCGATGATCTCGTATCCGAAGGCACTCCAGGCTCGCGCGACCAGCGCTGTCGCCTGCCTCGCTCTCGTCACATCTGCTGCGGTGTCGATCGGCATCGCGCGAGGTCATTGGCACCAGGCTGCGGTTGGCGACGCGAGTAAGGTGTGTCGTCCTCTGCTCAACTGTCGTGCTCAGTACCGCTCTCTTAGGACGACGATTACGGTACTTGAGACACGAGCGCATGATCTTACGCTCCGGGCGGCAGAGGCGCGGCGCTGCGCAACCGACAACGCGTGCGTGGCTTTTCCCGAGGCACTACGGATCGAACAGGATGCGGAATCAGAATTGCGACGGGTCGAGGAAAGGATTGGCCAATATCCCTGGGAATCTTTGAAGCACTGGGGCTCTTGGATGGCGATCGAAATCATCGTTGCAGTAGTGATGGGACTATTTCTGGGGAACCTACTCATCACCGACGGAGTTGACGCCGGCTTGATCAAGCCGTTCGAGGCTGAGCCGACGTCGGCGTCGAACCGTTGGGGGCCCAGTTCTGTTCATGCAGTGATTACAGCTGGCATCTGGATAAATGACGTGGGGCGATTCGTTTGGACATCCGTCCTCGCGGGGGAAAGGAAGGATTGGTTCTCTTGGAATAGCTTCTGCGTTGATCCCGTCTTCAGTCCGTACGTCGTAGTCGATGCTTTCTTGCGCTCATCACTTTATGCGGTCCCGCTCGCTGTCGCCTGGTGTTTAACGGACACTGGCCTTTGTCCAAAGTTTCAGGATAGCCAAAGGAGCGTGGGCCAGTATCTGCGTTTCTTGGACAAGTGGATCGTCCTGGGCGCGCTGCTGCTCGCGGCTGCTTGCATAGTGTGGTGGGGGATAGCGGCGGGGGGCGGGGGGTCGAGCCTTGAGTACGCTTGGTCGTACGCGGCGAGTCTTTCGGTGGTGGCACTAGTAATCGCGCGGGCAGTTCGTTGCGTGCTGCGGGTGCGCGCCGACTATTTCTCGGAACTTGAGACGTGCGGACTGGCGACAGGCGCCGCTAGGGTGGGCCTTCCAGCCTCGGATCCGACGGTGACTATCATCGGGCCGAATTGGTGGGAGTTGGCGGTCAAGATCGGTTTGGCCCTGGGCGGGATGCTTGCCGCCGTTCGACTCTTCCAGCTCGGACATTGGCTTGGGATCGATTAGAGACGGATCGCCACCCCGGGGGCCACGCGGGGATGCCTCCCGGACGCGCGGGCTGGAGACGGATAGGCTCGCGCCATGCCCACCCCCGAACTACAAGCCGCCGACGAGCGCGGAGGAGCTGCTGCGAGGCTACGGTCCGACCCGGCGCCACTTCGCCCGGGTATCGCTCGCCGTGGCGATGGTTGCTCCCGCCGTGATCGCCCGCGCCGCCGACCCCGTCTTCATCTGGCAGAACGGGTTCGAGTCGGCGGATACGTGTGCATGGACCGCCACGGAGCCTGCGGCGACGATCCACACAGACCTGATAGAGGCCGGCTGGATCGTCCCGAGCCTTGACAGGTTGAACCGTGCCGCCAGACGCAGGCTCAAGCGAGTTTACCGGTCGTCGAGTGATCCAGATGGTAGGCCATGGGATCGATAGTTACGCTGGGCGTCGAGCAGTTTGAAGTGGATTGGGGGAAGAACGAGTTCGCCCGGGATCACTCGCCGCTCTTCGGACCAGACGACCACAGCGTTGAGCCGTACTACTACGCCGACGAAGTGGTCGAGCACAAGGAGGCCCTCGCACGGCCGCTCCGCTCGGTTCTGCCGAGACTCGAACTCATGGGTTACACGCTGGCCATGTGTGAGGAACTCTACAAGGCAGAGCTGACTGCGGCCGCACGGCACGGCCTGGATGTCCGTCTTGCGTTCGAGGATCTCCGATCCGGCCTGGCCGCAGTCGACCTGGATTCCGTGCGACTCCCGGCGGATGACCCGGCCCACTTCGACTTCGGCGAGTATCCCCTTCAGGCGCTACTCTCCGACCGTGCAACTTGCAGCGCCCTGCCACGGCTACGCGATCTCACGCGCGATGATGGTGAGTTCCTAGCCAATCTCGATCCGTACATCGTCCTCCGCCTCCTCGCCGAGAACCCGTCGAACCACGATCGGAAGGTCATCTGGCGCTACGCCGACATTGTTGAGGGCGGTTGGCTCGATCCGGCCGATGTCTGGCGCCCGCTCGCTGCGCGAGACCGGTACCTCGTGGTCACCGAAGGAAGCTCAGACTCCACGATCCTTCAGAAATCCCTACGCCTCGTGGCTCCCGAGGTGGCTGACTTCTTCGAGTTCATTGACATGAAGGAGCACTACCCTTTCACCGGCACTGGCAATCTCTTAAAGTTCGTTCAGGGTCTTGCGAAGGTCGGGATTCAGCGACGTGTGCTCGTGGTCCTCGACAACGACGCCGCCGGCATCTCAGTGTGCGCGCGGCTCGAGCAGCTGGATCTTCCACCCTGCTTGGCCGTCACCAAGCTCCCCGACCTGCCCGAATTCGAGAGTTTTCCCGTGCTCGGCCCGGACGGCCGCCGTAGTGCGGATGTGAACGGACTGGGCGTAGCGATCGAGATGTTCCTCGATCTGCGCCACGGTCCACCCGACCCGGT
>CAZYWA010000389.1:0-7799 GCA_964650975.1 uncultured bacterium | reverse complement strand
GTGAACGCCGATCCTGCCGCCGAGCCGGTGCCGATCCCGGAGCTCTCGCCCGATCTGGCGCTGGGCGACGCGCTAAACGAATCCCGCGGCGCTCCGGGTGCGTGGCTCGAGGTCGCCGACACACCCGCCATCGTCCTGGAGGACGATCTCACGCGCGCGCTCGCTCTCGGTCTCGCGAACCAGCCGCTCTGCTCGATCGCGCGCACCGATCTTCCCGGTCTTCCAGGCTGGGCGCCGGACGAATCCGGGACGCGTCGCGGGGCCACGGCGCTGGGCTGGGAGGTGGCGGATCGTCGTGGCGCGTCGCGGGCGCTGGTGCGCCGCGCGGTCGAGCTCGAGCCGGTCTCGATCTTCGCGCCCGGCGCGCTCGCCAGCGCCTTGCCGCCCGACGTGCTGGCCGTGCTCGACGATCTGGGCCGATTCGCCGGCGAGCGCGGCCGCGACGTGCTCGCGGTCGGCGGGCTGGTCCGCGATCTGGTGCTCGATCTTCCGTCGCACGAGCCCGACATCGATCTGGTGGTGGATGGCGATGCGATCGCGCTCGCCACGGCCTGGGCGCGTGCGCGCGGCAACCCGTGCACGGCGCACGCGGCCTTCGGCACCGCAACCGTGGAGATCGCGAAGGCCCTCACGGTGGACCTCACCAGCATGCGCCGCGAGCGCTACGCGTCCCCCGGGGCGCTGCCGCAGGTCGAGCCCGGGACCTTGCTCGACGACTTGCACCGCCGCGACTTCACCGTCAACGCGCTCGCCATGCGCATCACCCATCCGGGCGCCGGAACCGTGATCGACCCGCTCGATGGCTGGGGAGATCTGCGCCGGCGGGTGCTGCGGGTGCATCATCCGCTGAGCTTCGTGGACGATCCCACGCGGCTCATCCGGGCGGCGCGCTATCGCACGCGATTCGGGCTCGAGCCGGACGCCGGCTTCGAGCGCGCCCGGGCGCTGGCGCTGGCCACTGGTGCGATCGAGCGGGTGTCGGGCGCACGGGTGTTCGCCGACCTCGCGCGAAGCTTTCGAGAGCGCGAGCCCGGGGCCTCGCTGAGGGTGCTGGCGGCCGAGGAAATTCTGGCCGCGATCGATCCACGGCTCGGCGTTCCCGAACGGGCGATCGCGCGCGTGAGCCAGGTGCGCGCGGCGCAGGACGCCTGGGCGGCTCGGCTTCGCGAGGTGGACCAGCCGATCCCGTGCCTTGCCGCGCTGGTCTGGGATCTCGATGCCTCCGAGCTGGAGGGGGTGCGCAAGCGGCTCGACCCGCCTGGCCGGGTAGGCGCGCACCTCGAGCACGAGGTGCCCCGCATGCGCGGGCTCGCCGAGCGGCTCGAGCGGCAGCCGCCTCTGGCGGTGAGCGAGATCCACCGTCTGCTGAGCGGAATCCCGGAGAGCATGCTGGTGGTCGCGAGCGTCGCGGCGGGGCCTGCCGCGCGAAGCAGCGTGCGCAGCTTCGCGGACGCCTGGCGGCACGTCGGGATCGCGACCACCGGCTCGCATCTGCGGGAGCTGGGGTTCGCCCCGGGGCCCGTTTACGGCGCCATCCAGCAGCGCCTGCTTCGGGCCCGCCTGGACGGTGAGGTGCACGACCTGGCCTCCGAGCTGGAGCTGGTGCGGCGCGAATTCCCGCCGCCCGACACGCGCTGATCGGCGCTTCTTTTCGAGCCCGAGATTCCTTGCCCGGCTGTGGGGAGGTCGCTATTCTCCGCGCGCTTCGGCCCCCCGTTTCGACTTCGCCCCTCATCTTCGTCGCGAGCCAGCCATGAGCGGAACGCAGCGCGAGCGCGTGCTGAGCGGCAGTCGCCCGACTGGCCGCCAGCACCTGGGCCATCTGCACGGCGCGCTGCTCAACTGGGCGGCGCTCCAGGACAGCTACGAGTGCTTCTTCTTCGTCGCCGACTGGCACGCGCTCTCGAGCGAGTACGAGAATCCGGGCACGATCGCCGGCAACGTCCACGAGATGGTGGCCGACTGGATTGCGGCGGGGCTCGATCCCGAGCGCTCGACCTTTTTCGTCCAGTCGCAGGTCAAGGAGCACGCCGAGCTGTTCGTGATCCTCGCGATGATCACGCCGCTCGGCTGGTTGGAGCGGAATCCGACTTTCAAGGAGATGCAGGAGAACCTCTCCGGTAAGGACCTCAGCACCTACGGCTTCCTCGGCTACCCGGTGCTGCAGGCGGGCGACATCCTCGTGTATCGCGCGCACCACGTGCCCGTGGGGGTCGATCAGCTTCCTCATCTGGAGATCACCCGCGAGATCGCGCGACGCTTCAACCATCTCTTCGGCGTGACGTTCCCCGAGCCGCAGGCGCTGCTCACCAAGGCCTCCAAGGTGCTCGGGACCGACGGGCGCAAGATGAGCAAGAGCTACGGCAACTCGCTCGACCTGGCCGACTCTCCCGACACGCTGCGGGCCAAGGTGAAGACCATGTTCACCGACCCGCAGCGCAAGCGGCGGAACGACCCCGGCGACCCCGAGATCTGCCCCGTGTACCACCTGCACCGCCTCTATCACCCGAGCGCCGAGCGCGTGGCGGCGATCGGGGCCGAGTGCCGCACGGCCCAGATCGGCTGCGTCGATTGCAAGAAGGAGATGGTCGAGCACCTCATCACCGGGCTCGAGCCGATGCGCCGCCGTCGCGAGGAGGCGCTGGCGCGTCCCGGCTACATCGCGGATATCCTCGAGCACGGAAATCGCCGTGCCCGCGAGGTGGCTGGCCAGACGATGGAGTCGGTGCGCGCCGCCGCGGGCCTGCCGGTGGCTCCATGAGCGACACGGGTGCCGGCGACGCGCCCGAGGGCGGCGACGATCAGCCGCCCAGCGGTGAAAACGCGTATCGCGTGACACTCGACGTCTTCGAGGGACCGCTCGACCTGCTGCTCTACCTGATCCGGAAGGAGCAGGTGAGCATCTACGACATCCCGATCGGGCGCATCACCGAGCAGTATCTCGAGACGCTCAAGCTGATCCAGGAGCTGAATCTCGACGTCGCCGGTGAGTTCCTGGTGATGGCGGCGACGCTGCTGCACATCAAGTCGCGGCTGCTGCTGCCCACACCGCCCTCCGAGGACGGCACGGGGGATCAAGGCCCCGACCCGCGGGCGGAGCTGGTGCAGGCGCTGCTCGAGTACCAGCGGTTCCGGCTGGCCGCCGAGCAGCTCGCGACACGGCCGCTGCTCGGGCGCGACGAGTTCGTGCGCGGCGGTCTCGGCCAGGACCCGCTCGGCGACGAGCCCGACCCGCGTGTCGCCGCAGGAATCCTCGACCTGGTGACGGCGTTCCGCGGGCTTCTGGAACGGCTCGTCGGCACCGACGCCCACCAGATATTTCTCGAATCGGTGAGCCTCACCGATCGCATCAACGACGTCCTGGACTTGCTTCCGCCGGAGGGTAGTCTGCTCTTCGAGGAGCTGTTCCGGCCGTTCCTCGCCGCCGCCCGGCCTGGCACCGAGCGTTACGAGATGGTCGTCACCTTTCTGGCGATCCTCGAGCTGGTGCGAATCCGGGTGATGCGCGCCACCCAGGAGCGAGCCTTCGGGCCGATCGTGCTGGAGCGGAGCGTGGCGCTGGACGCCGACGAGGAAGCTCGCGTCGCCGACGAAATCGCGCGCATCGAGGAGTGATCTCGCGCGCAGCTCCGCGAGACTCTCGACGCCGCCTCACGATCTCGACCAAGCTCAAGAGGCGATGATGTCACCCGATTCTTCCACGGCCACGTCCGTCGACCGCTCGGTGGTGGAGGCGCTGCTGTTCGCGTCCGACGAGCCGCTCACGCCGGCCCAGATCAAGAAGGTGCTAGGCGAGGTGGAGGCGGCGCAGGTGCGCGCCGTGCTGGAGGCGATCCGTGCCGAGCTCGACGAGCGCAGCGCGGGATTCACCCTGGTGGAGGTGGCTGGCGGCTATCAGTTCCGCACCCGCCCCGAGCACTCGAGCTGGATCCGCATGCTTCGTTCCGAGCGCCCGCCGCGGCTCTCGAAGCCCGCTCTCGAGACGCTGGCGGTGGTGTCCTACCGTCAGCCGGTGACGCGCGCCGAGATCGAGGCGATCCGCCGCGTCGATACCGGTGCGGTCATCAAGACCCTGCTCGATCGGCGGTTGATTCGCGTGGTCGGCCAGAAAGACGTGCCCGGCCGGCCCGCGCTCTACGGGACCGGGCGCGAGTTCCTCGAGGTGTTTCGCCTCAAGAGCTTGAAAGAGCTGCCGACCTTGAAGGAGATTCGCGAGGTCGCGGCCGAGATGGGCGATGCGCTCGAGGTGCCGCGCGAGCTGCTGCCGGAGGGGATCACCGACCCGCCGGGCGACGACGTGATGGCGGCCGAGCTCGAATCGGCGGAGAGCGAGTCGTCGGAACACGAGCCGGTCGAAGATTTGGCAGATGGAACACGAACACCGGGATTGGACCAGATCGACGGTGCCAGCGCGCCGCGGTCGGTTCCCAACGGCCTCGAGCCCATCCCGCCGTCGGGGGCGGCGGAGGAGGATTGAATCCATGACGATCGAAATCGAAACGCCGTGCGGCGCGCTCGGGGAGGAGCGCGACGAGGCGCTGGCACCGCCCGCGCTCGTGGTCCTCGGTCCCGAAGAGGAAGAAGATGTGGAAGAGGACGAAGACGAGGACGATGCCGACTTCGACGCGGACGACTTCGACGACGAGGATGACGAAGACGCCGATGATGACGATGACGACGACGGGGACTTCGACGAGGACGACCTGAGCGACGACGATTCCGAGGACTGGGACGACGAAGAAGAGTGATCGCGTTGGTGCGCTGCTGCGGATCGTGGACGCGTTCGGGGTCCCGGGTGCAACCGCGAGCTCGGTGACGTGAGGTGGCGCTCGATCGGATTCAGAAGGTTCTGGCTCGGGCCGGCGTCGCATCGCGGCGCGAGGCCGAGCGCATGCTGCTTGCCGGCCGGGTGAGCGTGAACGGCGCCGTGGTGCGGCGCCTGGGCACGCAGGTGGATGCCGATCACGACCGGATCGAGGTCGACACTCGGCCCCTCGCCACGGCTCCCCGCGAGCGGGTGGTGCTGGCGATCCACAAGCCGCGGCGGATGCTCACCACGCTCGCCGATCCGGAGGGCCGCGCGACGATCCTGGATCTACTCTCCGGGTACGACCGTCGCGTGTTCCCGGTCGGGCGTCTCGACTGGGATGCCGACGGCCTGGTGCTGCTCACCGACGATGGCGAGCTCGCGCACCGGCTGATGCATCCGTCCTTCGCGGTGCCGCGCACCTACCGCGTCAAGGTGCGGGGCCGCGCGACGCCGGAGCTGCTGCGTCGCCTGGACGTAGGGATTCGGCTGGACGATGGCCTGGCCCGGGCGGAGAAGGCGCGCATCCTGGCGGTGCCCGAGAAGAACAGCTGGATCGAGCTGACGGTGCGCGAGGGCCGGAACCATCTGGTCAAGCGCATGCTGGACGCCCACGGATTCCCGGTGTTGCGGATCCACCGGACGGCGTATGCGACGGTGCGCCTGGGCGACCTCGCTCCGGGGCACTGGCGTCGGCTGACGAACCAGGAGATCGAGGAGCTGCACGCGTCGCTCTCTGACGAGTCCGCTCGCCCGAGCGCGGATCGGCCCGGACCGCTTGCGGCGCCGAGAGTAGGATCCGCCGTGTCGAATCGAGGGGCGGCGCCGGCGCGAGTCGGGACGGGTCCGTCTGCATCGGATCGAGCGCGAGGCCGTCGCAAGCCGAATACTCCGCCGAAGGCGCGTCGAGGCCGGCCGGCGGCGGAATCCCGCGAGGATGGAGCCGCGGCGCCCGCTCGCCGGCGTCGAAGCTCGCACCGGTGACCAAGCGTCGCCGCGCGCCGCGTCTCGCCCTGCTCGCGGAGCTCTTCTTCGGGCGTCGTTGACACCCCGGGGGGTGCTCCGTACACTGCATCTTCACGTTGCGGGGTGGAGCAGTCTGGTAGCTCGTCGGGCTCATAACCCGAAGGCCCCTGGTTCAAATCCAGGCCCCGCTACCAAGGCCCCCGGATCCAGCTTGGATCCGGGGGTTGTTCTTTGGTGGTTTCGCGGCCGGCCGCCGGGCCTTCCGCTGCTGATACACTCGCCTCCACCACCAGGGGATCGTAGTGGAATCGACCGCGCGCGCAGTGCCTGAAACGACCGGGGCCGAGGATCTCGACGGGCGCGAGCGGGCGCCGCGCGCGCGCATCCTGATCGTCGACGACGAGCCCGCCGCTCGCCGGCTCTTCGCTCGCGTGCTGATGCGCGCCGGCTACGACGTCGAGGCGGTCGAATCCGCCGAGGTCGCGCTGAGCCGCATCGACGTGGCGCCCTTCGACTTGTTGCTCTCGGACGTGCGCCTCGGGTCGATGAACGGGATCGAGCTGTGCGGGGAAGTGCGGCGCCGCAAGACCGGCGTGATCTTGATCCTCATCACCGCCTTTGCGGCTCTCGACGACGCGGTGGCCGCGATGCACGAGGGTGTGCGCGACTACGTGACCAAGCCTTGTTCGCCCGATCGGTTGCTGCACGTGGTGCGCAGGGCGCTCCACGAGCGCGACCTGGATCGCGAGAACCAGCAGCTCAAGGCCGCGCTGGCTGCGCGCGACGGACTGGGACGGATCCTGGGACAGAGCGCCGCGATCCAGGCGGTGCGCGAGCAGGCGGCGCGCTCGGCGCGGAGCGCCGCGCCGGTCCTCATCCACGGCGAGAGCGGCGTCGGGAAGGAGCTGGTGGCGCGCGCGATCCACGTGCTGAGCGATCGCGCGGCTCAAGCGTTCGTGGCGGTCAACGCGAGCGCGGTGCCGCACGGGCTCTTCGAGCGCGAGCTCTTCGGCCACGTGCGCGGCGCCTACACCAGCGCTCACGAGGACGCGCCTGGATTCTTCGTGGCGGCGGACGGCGGGACGCTGTTCCTCGACGAGATCGGCGAGCTGCAGCTCGAGCTGCAGCCCAAGCTGCTGCGCGTGCTCGAGGAGCGCGAAGTCGTGCCGGTGGGAGGGGTCAAGGCGCGAGCGGTCGACGTGCGTCTGATCGCCGCCACCAACCGGGACCTCGAGGCGGATGGGCGCGCGGGCCGGTTCCGCCGGGATCTCTACTACCGGCTCAACGTCGTGGCGATCCGCGTCCCGCCGCTCGCCGAGCGCCGCGACGACATCCCGGTTCTGGCGCGGCACTTCCTGGAGGAGTCGGCGTTACGCGTCGACCGGGAGCTGCACGGCTTCAGCCCCGACGCGCTCGAGTATCTGATCGGGCGCCCCTGGCCGGGAAATGTGCGCGAGCTGAGCAACGTCGTCGAGCGCGCGGCGCTCTTCGCACCTGGCAAGATCGTGACGCGCGCGGACCTCGAGGCCAACGAGCGGCGTGAGTCGCCGGCGGCGGTGGACGAGTCGGTCACCGCATATCCCTTCCGGGATCTGACCCTGGAGGAGGTCGACCAGCTTCACATCCGCCGGGTGCTGAATGCCTGCAACGGAAACCGCAGCCGCGCCGCGGAGATCCTGGGCATCAGCCGGTCGACGCTATGGCAGAAGCTGAAAGAGCCGGGGGAGTGATCGTGCCGGCTGCTGTCCGATTCGCTTGCTGGCGCCCCCGCTCCTCTCGGACAGAACCCCGGATCTGACGCGCAAATTCGTTTCCAGCCGGCCCGAGTCCTTTCGAGTCCTGCCTGGCGGCGATCCGATCCCCCGCCGACGGTCCGAGCAGCACCAGTGCCGCCCCGCAGCATCCCGACGCGGCGCGGTCCGGAATCGACTCGATCGCGACGGCTCGAACCGCGCGGCGACACGCGCAAAAAGCGTCAGCTCGTTCGATTTTCGATCAGCTGTTCGAATCTCGGACGAAACGGCCA
>CAZYWA010000388.1:0-7809 GCA_964650975.1 uncultured bacterium | reverse complement strand
GCACAGGCCGCCGGAGCCGACGCGTTGGTGAGGCTCACGGTGCGGGCCGAGGTCGAGTCCGAGAAGGGGCAGGGCGAGCGCACCACGCACTTGAGCCTCGACGTCGAGCTGGTGCGTGCCGCGGACGGTGCGCGGCTCTGGTCGGGACGCTGCCAGGGAGGCCCGTGGGACGACGTCGACGAGGCGACGGTGCGAAAGCGCGTCGAGTATGCCGTGACCAAGCTCCTCGATCGCTATCCAAACTGACGTCTGCGAGGTCCGGGTTCGAGCTTGGGCCAGAAAGGTGGGTCGGCCGTGCGCGTTCACGATCGGTTCCTGATCGGCGGTAAATGGGTAGCGCCGCACGGCAGCGCCACGTTCGACGTGACCAACTCGGCGACCGAGGAGGTGATCGGGCGCATTCCCGACGGCAGCCCGCGCGACGTCGACGACGCGGTGGCCGCGGCGCGCGCCGCGTTCGAGCCGTGGTCGCGGACCTCGCCGGCCGAGCGCGCCGAGTTTCTGCGCAAGATCTCCGCGGGCCTGATGGCGCGACAAGACGAGCTGGCGCAGCTCATCGCCAGTGAGCTGGGAGCGCCGCTCAAGGCCGCGGCACAAGTGCACGTGGGCTTTCCAGCGTTCACGCTCGGCTTCTACGCGAGCCTGGTCGAGAGCTTCGCCTTCGACGAGCGTTCCGGGAACACGCTGGTGGTGAAGGAGCCGGTCGGTGTGGTGGGTGCGATCACGCCCTGGAACTACCCGATCCACCAGATCGCCGCGAAGGTCGCGCCGGCGCTCGCCGCGGGCTGCACCGTGGTGCTCAAACCGAGCGAGGTGGTGCCGCTCTCGTGCTTCGCGTTCGCGGAGATCGTGGACGCCGCGGGTCTGCCGCCAGGGGTCTACAACTTCCTCACCGGCTACGGACCGGTGGTGGGGGAGGCGATCGCGTCCCACCCGGAGGTGGACATGGTGTCCTTCACCGGCTCGACGCGTGCCGGCCGGCGGGTGGCCGAGCTCGCCGCCAAGACCGTGAAGCGCGTGGCCCTCGAGCTGGGCGGGAAATCGGCCAACGTGATCCTCGACGACGCCGACTTCGAGAAGGCGGTGCGCTCGGGAGTGCAAAATAGCTTCCTCAACTCGGGCCAGACGTGCTCGGCCTGGACCCGGATGCTGGTGCCCGCCTCGCTGCAGGACGAAGCGATCCGCATCGCCAAGGACGAAGCGGAGCAGACCACCGTCGGCGATCCGGCGACCGGCGATCCGCGCCTGGGCCCGCTGGTGTCGGCGACGCAGCGCGATCGCGTGGTCGGTTACATCCGGAAGGGCGTCGAAGAGGGTGCGACCCTCGTGACCGGCGGTGCGGAAGCGCCGGCGGGCCTGGAACGTGGCTATTTCGTGCGCCCCACGGTCTTCGCCAACGTGCGCAACGACATGACCATCGCGCAGGAAGAGATCTTCGGTCCGGTCCTCTGCATCCTCCCGTACGGCGACGAGGACGACGCGGTGCGGATCGCCAACGACACGATCTACGGGCTGAGCGGTGCGGTGTGGTCGAAGGATTCGCAGCGGGCCGAGCGGGTGGCGCGGCGCCTCCGCACCGGACAGGTGCATCTCAACGGCGCGCCGTTCAATCCCGTGGCTCCCTTCGGCGGGATGAAGCAGTCGGGACGCGGCCGCGAGCTCGGTGTGTGGGGGCTCGAGGAGTACCTCGAGACCAAGGCGCTCAACCTGGAAAGTGCCGCTTCGTGAGCGGGAAGAGCGATCCGAGCAGCCCGAGACCCGCCGACTTCGATCCCTTCGATCCCGCGACCATCGAGTCGCCGTACGCGTATTACCGGGCGTTGCGCGAGCACGCACCGGTCTACGAGGTCCCGGGCGCCGGCTTCACGGCGGTGAGCCGCTACGACCTCGCGCAGTCGGTCGCGATGCGGCCCGAGCTCTTCTCGTCCAACCTGATCGCGGTGTTGCTCGCGGGGACGGCGACCACGCCCCAGGTGCTGTCGCTCGACCTCGACGAGATGGAGGCCAAGCCGGTCGACGTGCTCGCCACGGTCGATCCGCCGCGGCACACGCGGCAGCGGAAGCTGATCGGCCGCGCGTTCAATTTCCGGCGCATGGCCGAGATCGAGGTCCACGTCCGCTCGTGGACCGCAGAGCTCTTCGCGCGCTTCGAGGGCCGTGGCCGTGTCGAGTGGATGAGCGAGCTCGCCGGACCGCTGCCGCTCGGCATCATCACCGACCTGCTGGGGCTGCCGCGCGCCGACATGCCCACGCTCACCCGCTGGTCGGACTCCGCGATCGCGACGCTGAGCGGCGTCATCACCGCCGAGCAGTGGGTGGAGAGCCTGCGCGACATCGTCGCGTTCCAGAACTACCTGAACGAGCGCTTCGCCGAAGCCGAGAGCGCTCCGCCCGAAAACATCCTCGGCGATCTGGTGCGCGCGACCCGCGACGGCGACGAGCGGCTCACTCGCGAGGAGGCGCTGGCCGCGCTCTTCCAGCTGTTCATCGCCGGAAACGAATCCACCACCAGCTGGATCGGCAGCGCCGCGCGTCTCTTGCTCTCCGATGCGGCCGTCCTCGAACGGGTGCGCCTGGACCCGAAGCGTATCGGCGATTTGCTGGAGGAGACGCTGCGCTTGGAGTCCCCATTTCAAGGGCATTTTCGGGTGGTCCGCGAGGGCACCGAGCTGGGCGGGGTGCACCTCGCGAAAGCGCGGCGGCTCATGATCCTGTGGGGCAGCGCCAACCGCGACGAGCAGGTGTTCACCGATTCCGAGCGGCTCGACCTCGATCGCCCGAACCTCAAGAGTCACGTGGGGTTTGGTGTCGGGATTCACTACTGCATCGGTGCGGCCCTCGCGCGCCTCGAGGCGCGTATCGCGCTCGAAGCACTGCTCGAACGGCTGCCGGGAGTGCGCCTGGCACCGTCGGCCGAGATCCGCCACATCCCGAGCCTCTTCGTCCGCCGGCTGCGCGCCCTCGACCTGGAATTCGATCCCGGTTGACCCTTGCAGCCCGTGGCGCTGCTATGCTTCCGCGATTCTCGAGCCGGTGCCGCCCCACCCGGTGGCCCAGGAGATCCGCATGAGACGACTGGCCATGGTGATGATTGCGACGCTGGCGCTGACGAGCGTCGCGCGCGCGGGCGACGCCCCCGCGGGAGCCCCCGCCGCGGGAGCCCCGCCGCAGGCTTCGCCTCCCGGCACGATGGCGATGCCGCCCGCGCCCCCGCCGCCGGCGCCGAATCCCGCCACGGCCAACTGGACCCAGAAGCAGAAGTTCGGCTACGTGCTGGGCCGCGACCTGGGCGAGAAGCTCAAAGCGCAGTCGGCCGACCTCGACACCGAGTACTTCGAGAAGGCGTTCTCCGAGGTGCTGGCCGGCAAGGACTCGACCATGGCGCCCGACGAGACGCGCGCCGTGATGACCGATTTCCAGAAGAGCATGATGGAGAAGCGCCAGGCCGCGATGAAGGAACAGCAGGACAAGATGAAGGCCGAGGGCGACAAGAACCTCGCCGCGGGCCAGAAGTTCCTGGACGACAACAAGAAGCAGAAGGACGTGAAGGTCACCGCGAGCGGGCTCCAGTACAAGGTGATCAAGTCGGGCGACGGCAAGACCCCCAAGCCCGAGGACACCGTGAGCTGCAACTACAAGGGCACGCTCATCGACGGAACCGAGTTCGACAGCTCGTACAAGCGGAACGAGCCCACCAAGTTCCCGGTCAAGGGCGTCATCAAGGGCTGGACCGAGGCGCTGCAGCTCATGAAGGTGGGCGACAAGTGGCAGCTCTTCATCCCGCCCGACCTGGCCTACGGGCCGATGGGCCACCCGCCGGTCATCCCGCCCCAGTCGACGCTGATCTTCGAGATCGAGCTGGTCGCGATCCAGTAACGCGGGCGCGCTCGCTCACGATCGAGCGTTGCGGACGCGAGAGACCGCGTCCCTCCGACCGGCGCATCCGCGCCCGAGTCCCTTCGGAGGGCTGCGGTCCCTCGCAGCCGCAGCGCTCGATCGCGTTTCAGCCGTCGCGAGCCGGCTCGTCCTCGTCGCGAATGCCGGCCAGCCGTCGCGCGAGGCCCTTCTTCTCGTCGAGCCCCATCTGGCGGGCGATCTGGATGCGCTGCGCCTGCGGTGAGCCGGCGCCGTGCAGGGACTCGGTCAGATAGCCCACCGCGTTCCGCCCCAGCGTCATGTTCTCGATCAATCGCAGCATCCGCACTCGGTGCTCGGTCGGCACGTCCGCGCGGCCCTTGAGCAGCCGATCGAGCATCGGGCCGGTCTCCGGCGATCGCAGGTCCTTCTCGGAGGGGAGCGTGACCACCAGCCCGCCGGCCAGGTCCTGTGCGAGGCGCGCCATCTCGTAGGGGAAGCGCGTGACGTTGTGCTTGCAGACGTTGGCGAGCAGATCGTCGTTCTGGAAATTCCCCGCCGCGGTCGGCTTCGACTCGTGCGACGACGCGATCCCGGCGCCGTAGATGGTCTCGTTCAAGTGCGCCATCTCGACCAGCTTGTCGCGTACGTGCGAGGCGCCGGCGACGCCGTTCATGTCGGCGATCGATGCGGCGGCACCGATCAGTACGTCGCCGACGCCGGTTTTGCAGACGTAGCTGCGCCGGTGGTAGGCGGTGAAGCGCTCCACCAGCGGCGCGGCGAATTCGGTCTCGCCGTCCAGGAACACGTGCTCCCAGGGGACGAACACGTCCTCCAGCACGACCATCGCTTCCTGCCCGGAAAAGCCCGCGTTTCCGGTGTCGATCGAGCCGCCCTCGAGGGCGCGGGTGTCGCACGACTGGCGGCCGTAGATGTACGTGAGCCCGGGCGCCTCGACCGGAATGGCCGCGACCACCGCGAAGTCGCGATCGCGCGCCTCGAGCCGCATGGTCGGCATCACCACGATCCAGTGCGAGTTGATGCAGCCGGTCTGGTGCGCCTTGGCGCCGCGCAGCACCAGGCCGTCCGGGCGGCGCTCGGCCACGTGCACGAACACGTCGGTGTCGGCCTGGTCCGAGGGACCCTTGCTGCGGTCGCCCTTGGGATCGGTCATGGCGCCCCCGATCACCAGATTCAGGTCTTGCGCGTGGCGGATGAACGCCTTGAGGCGCGGATGGTAAGTGGCGCCGTGTGCGCGGTCGCAGTCGTAGGTGACCGAGAAGAGCGCGTTGATGGCGTCCATGCCGACGCAGCGCTGGAAGCAGGTGCCGGTGAGCTGTCCCAGGCGCCGCTGCATCTTGTTCTGCGCCACCACGTCCTCGACCGACTCGGTCACGTGCAGGAAGCGGTTCACGGTCTGGCCGCTCAGCGACGAGTCGGCGCTTGCGAGGGCGGGATCGGAGTTGGCGAGATCGTAGGTGGCCGCGACGGCGTTGATCGACGGCCGGATCATGGGGTGGTCGACCGGCTCGAGCACGCGCTCGCCCATGAGAAACACCCGCAAATCGCGGCCGCGCAGGCTCTCGACGTAGTCGGCGCCGGAGCGGATCGGATGCCCGGGCGTCCCGGGACGAGACGGAGCGGCGGCCACAGGCGCGGGAATCTGATTCATGACGGAACCCCCGCCCGGAATATAGCGGCGGAGGGGCTGGACGGTTCAGGAAGCGGTGCGGCGCTGGAACCGGACCGGCAGACCGCCCTCGGGAGTGGGCGGGAACTTCCAGCGAAGGGTGGGTTTGGCGGTGAGCTCCCACTCGTAGTCGCGCAGCAGCTTGGCGAGGAAGAGCTTCATCACCAGGCCGCTCACCGACTCGCCGAGGCAGCGGTGGTCGTCGGGCGCGCCGCCGCCTTGCGGGACGAAGGCGTTGGGCGCCTGGCGGTCCTCGGCGCGATCCGGTCCGAAGCGGTCGGGGTCGAACTTCTCCGGATCGCGGTAGACGCGCCCGTCGTGGAGCGCGCTCTGGATGACGCCCATCGCCTTCCAGCCGGCCGGCACGTGGAATCCGCCGACGGTCGTGGGTGCCACGACTCGCGTCAGGAACGTGTGCGGCACGGTCGGATAGAAGCGCAGGATCTCTTTCCAGAACTGCTGCACGAACGTGAGCTTGGCGAGCTGATCGAAGGTGACGTCGGGCCGGGTGTGCTCGAGCACCTCGCGACGGGCGCGCTCGCGCACGTCGGCGTGGTCGGCCAGGGCCCAGACCGCGTAGCCGAAGTTGCCGATCATGGCGCCGTAGCCGGCGAACAGGATGTGCAGCATCTCGGCGGTCACTTCCTCGTCGGTGAAGCCGCGGCCGGCCCCGTCGCGTGCGGCGAGGATGAAGCTCACGGCGTCCTGGCGCGGCTCGGCGCGACGGGCGCGCACCACCTTGGCCAGGTAGTCGACCAGGAACTTCCGTGCGCGCATCGCCCGCGGATAGCCGCCCACCGGGATCGGCAGCGCCAGGATGCCGGGAAGGAAGTCCTCCAGATTGCGCTTGAGCTCGAGGTTCTCGGTCGACGGGTCGGCGCCGACGAACAGGGTGTCGAAGATCACCAGGGTCAGCCGCGCCAGCTCCGGCGACCACGAGAAGCGCTGCTTCCCCGCCCAGCTCTCGGCGAATCGATCGATCACGGGCGCGATCGAGGTCAGGTACGCGGAGAGCGCCTCGGGCCGGAACGCTTGCAGCAAGAGCCGCTTGTTGCGCTTCTGGCCGGGCCCGTCGACGAAAGGCAGGGTGCCGGCGCCCACCAGCCGCTCGATGTGAGGAGGGCTGGCGCCCACCCGGGTGAAACGGGTCGTGTCCACGAACGCCGTGAAGGCCTCGGGGCCTCCGCAGCACAGCACGTTGTCGCCCAGGAGCCGGGTCTTGAAGACCGGTCCATGACGTCGAAATCGTTCGTTCAGGAACGCGAAGGGATCGGCGACCCACGCCAGGGTCTCGCCGATCCACGGCAGGCCCAGGCTTCCCGGCGGCAGTGTTTGCGGGGGTGGCACGTCGCTCGCCATTTCACACGTCTCTACGCGAGAGAGGCGAGAGCGGATTCGGAAGTCGAGGGCACCGAGATGGCTGTGGGCGGCGTCAGATGTTGAGGGGCCGGCCGTCGACGGCGAGCGCGGCCTCGCGCAGCGCCTCGGGCAGCGTGGGGTGCGCGTGGCAGGTGCGGGCGATGTCCTCGCTCGAGGCACCCAGCTCCATCGCGAGCGTCGCCTCCGCGATCAGCTCGCCGGCCCGCGGGCCGAGGATGTGCACGCCGAGCACCCGGTCGGTCTCGGCGTGCGCCAGGATCTTCACCCGACCCTCGACCTGGTTGAGCGTGCGAGCCCGGGCGTTGGCGCGGAACGGAAAGGATCCCTTGCGATAGGGGATTCCTTCGGCCTTGAGCGTCTCTTCGGTCTTCCCGACGCATGCGAACTCGGGATTCGTGTAGCAAACGCCGGGGATCGTGTCGTAGTTGACCTGCCCCCAGCCGGTGCCGAGCCACTCGGCCACCGCGACGCCTTCTTCCTCGGCCTTGTGCGCGAGCATCGGCCCTGCGATCACGTCGCCGATCGCATAGATGCCGGGAGCGGAGGTCGCCCAGTGATCGCCCACCGGGATGCGGCCCTTGGGATCGAGCGCGATGCCGACCGTGTCGAGCCCGAGCCCCTCGGTGTAGGGCGCGCGGCCGACCGCCAGCAGCACGCGATCGCAGCGGATCGGATCGGCGCCGTCGATCTCGACGATCGCTCCGTCCTCGTGGCGGCGCGCGGCCTTGACCCGCTTCCCGAGCTGGAACTCGAGCCCTTGCTTGGCGAAGAGCTTCTGCGCCTCGCCGGCCATCTCGGCGTCCATACCCGGCAGGATCCGGTCCAGGAATTCGACCACGGTCACCTTGGCGCCGAGCCGCCGCCACACCGAGCCCATCTCGAGC
>CAZYWA010000387.1:0-7817 GCA_964650975.1 uncultured bacterium | reverse complement strand
GGTGCCCACCGCGGGCTCGGTCATGCCCATGCCGGCGATCCACTCGCCGCTCACCACCTTCGGCAGGTACCTGGCGCGCTGACTCGGGTTCGAGGCCCAGTAGAAGTTGTTCACGAACAGCATCGAGTGCGCGAGGTAGGCGAGCGTGAAGCCGGGGTCCGACTTGGCGAGCTCGTGATGGACGATGACCGCGGCGACCGCGTCCATGCCCGCGCCGCCGTCGACGGCGGGGACGGTGATGCCGAGCAGGCCGAGCTCGCCCGCCTTGCGAAGCAGCTCGCGATTGAGCTCGCCCGAGTGATCGAACGCGTCGGCCTGCGGCTCGACCTCCTTGCGGGTGAAATCCCGCACGGTGTCGCGCAGCATCTTGTGCTCCTCGGTGGGGTCGAAGAGCGTCGAATCGGATTGCGGCAGCATCGGGGTCGAGCCTCCAAGGGAGCACGGAGTATGGCGCTCGCCCGAAAGGGGCGTCCAGGCAACGCCGTTGACACCGCGCGCCTGGGCACGCCAGGTTCGCGATCGTGAAAAATCTCGCGCAATGGCTCGTTTGCGCAGCATTTGCGGCGATGGCGGGGCTCGCCGGTCAGGGCCTCGCGCGCGGCGCCGAGCAGCCCGTCACCCGGCCCGGCGAAGCCACGCTGCCCCTGGTCCCCGACGCCGCGGACGTCCATCTCTCCGAGAAAGAGGCCGGGAAGCTCGCGAAGGGCGAGATCGTGGTGCAGACCGTCGAGCGCACCAAGGAGGATCGCGAGGCGCGCGCGATCGGCTACCTCGAGCACAATCCGGCCGAGCTTTTCGGGGTGGCCGGCGATCCTACGCTCCAGACCGAGATGTACCCCGAGATCAAGACCTTCGAGGAGCTCGAGCGCTGGGACAGCGGCAAGCGCTTTCGCGCGGTCGCCGACGTGTCGATGTTCCTGCCCAACTTCCACTACACGATGACCGGTTGCTGGAACGCCTCGAAGACCGCGCGCTGCTGGGGACAGCTGAGCGGCGACTTCGATCGCAACGACGGCAGTCAGTCGTTCCTGTGGGACGCGAGCCGCCACGAAACGCTCGGCGTCTTCACCTTCGACCTCGCGCTCAAGGGGATCTTGAGCCTGGTTCCCGAGTCCCTCATCCTCTCTCTCGCCGGGAACAACCTGCCGCACGCGATGCGCAGCCTCGACGCGGAAGTGACCAAGGTCCGCGAGCGCGACCCAGCGCGCGCCGCGCAGATGGACCGCGACTGGGCGGTTCTCGAGGCGCGCCTCACGGCCGGAGAATTGCCCGGGCGCGTCTGGCCGCCAACGGCCGTCGCCCCAAACGAGGAGCAACAACGGTGAAACGATCGTCGAACGCCTCGCACTCGACGTGGCTCTTGCTCGCCATGGTCCTCGCCACTTCGCTCGCCGTCCCGCTCGCGGCCCGCGCCGGCGAGATGATCAAACCGGAGGACGTGCCTCCCGAGCTCAAGGTGCTCGAGAACACCACTCCGCTCTTGCCGATCCCCGACGCCAAGGACGTCCACCTGACCGCCGACGAGTGGACCAAGGTGCAGGCCGGCGAGATCGCCGTGCAGATCGTCGACTACAGCAAGGAAGACCGCATGGCGCGCGGCATCGGCTACATGAAGAACAACCCGGTGGCGGTGTTCGACATCGCCACCGACTCGGTGCTCGCGGTCCACAACTTCAAGGAGATCACCGGCGTCTCGATCCTCAAGACCTGGCCCACCGGCAAGATCTTCTACATGACGATCAACCCGTTCCTGTGGCTCACCTATCACTTCACGTCGATCGCCGAGTACGCCGACCCGCCCACCGGTCAGACGTTTCACCAGATCGTCGGCGAGTTCCAGCGCAACGAGGGCGTCCACTCGTATCTCTGGGACCCGGAGCGGAAGCAAACGCTGGGCGTGTTCCAGTTCGCGTTCGCGCTCAAGGGTGTGATGAGCATCGTTCCCGAGAGCTGGCTCTTGAGCATGGCCAAGAGCCGGCTGCCCGAAGCGATCCGCACCATGGACTCGCTTGCGACCACGACGCTCGCCGCCGACCCGGCGCGCGCGCAGAGAGTCGCCGAGAGATGGGCGGAGGTCGAGCCGCGGCTCGAATCCGGTGAGCTCCCCGGGCGCGTCTGGCGAGGTCCGCCCAAGGAGAGCGACTGAGCGTGGGCTCGCGCCGCGAGAAGCTCGAGATCGCGGCGCTGGTGCTGCTGGCCGCGATCACCGCGTGGCTCGCGAGTGGCCGGTGGGTTCCGGTCCCCGGCGATCCCGCTCCGGCGTTCGTGCTGGTGACGGCCAGCAAGCGGCTCGCGGTGGGCATGCTGCTCGCCGCCGTCGCGGTTCACGCGCGGCTGGATCGGCGCTTCCGTCTGCCGGTCGCCGTCCTGCGACCGCTCTGGCTGCTTTCGCTGCTCCTCCTTCCCTACCTGCGACTGCTGGCACCCGGCTCGCTCTTCCTGCAGCCGCTCAGCCACTTCACCTACGAGGCCCGCGGCGCGGTGGTGGTCGTCGCGCTGATCTGGTGCGGCCTGCGATGGCTGCAGTTGGTGGCGGACCCGAGCGTCGAGCGCGAGCTCCTCGGCCGGCTTCAAGCCGAGCCACGGCGCGTGCGCCTCACGTGGGTGGTGTTCGGCGTGGCTGTCGCCGCGTCGCTCGCCGCGTCGCCCGTCAGCCGCTTCCAGTCGCTGATCGGCGGCGACGAGCCCAAGTACCTGCGTTTCTGCGAGGTGCTGATCGAGACCCAGGGCTTCGATCTCGGCGGACTGCGCGACTTCGAGCAAGTGCGGCCCGCGGACGTGCACTGGCTCGATTTTCCGCGGGCGCTCGCTCGGACCATCGCGGAAGAGGTGCCGCAGATGGCGCGCGACGCGGTGTCGATCGTACGCGGCCACGCCCCGGCCACGTTCAACCGCGCGTCGCACGCGAACGGATGGTTCATCAACGGCAAGAACGGCGGGCTCTATCAGATCCATCTGCCGGGGCTCTCGTTCCTGCTGCTCCCGGCTTATGCGATCGACCGCTTGCAGCTCTCGCCGCACGACTGGATCGAGCCTGGGTTCCCAACCGACCTGACCGTCACCAGCCTGCTCGCCGCGGCGATCTTCGCGGCGTGGATCACCGCGCTCTACCGCTTCCTGCGCGACGCCACGCGCTCGCCGTGGCTCGCCGCGGGAGTCGCGCTGGTGACGGGACTCACCATCCCGGTGCTGCCGTTCCACTTCCAGTACTACCCGGAGGCGGCCGCCGGCCTCGTGCTCTTGATCGTGGTGCGCCACCTGGAGCTCGGGCCGCCGGCCAGCGCGGCGCGCGCCGCGTGGCTGGGATTCCTCACCGGTTACCTGGCGTGGCTGCACAATCGCTTCGCGCCCGCGAGCCTGTTCCTGGCGGTGTGGTTCGTCGTGCGCCACCCGCGCGACGTCCAGGCGCTCGCGGCGTTTCTCGCGACGTACCTCGGAGTCCTCGGCCTGCAGGCGCTCTACTACTACCGGATCACCGGCAGCATTCTGCCCACTGCGATGTGGGAGGTGATCCCCGGAAACGCGCCGGTCGAGATCCACCGCATCCCGCGCGCGCTCGCCGGACTGGTGTTCGATCGCCGTTTCGGCGTGCTACCGCTGGCACCGGTCTACGCGTTGGCGCCCGCCGGATTGTGGCTCGCCGCGCGCACCCATCCGGGACGTGTGATCCGCCTCGGGCTCCTTGCCGCCACGATCGTGCTGCTCGCGGCCGGGCATTTCGACTGGTGGGGCGGCGGCTCGAGCCCGGCCCGGCTGGTAGCCGCGGTGGCGCCGTTCGCGGCGATGGGCTTCACGGAAATCGCGCGCGTGGCGCGCCGCGACCGCGTGATCGCGGCGCTCGCGGTGGTGCTCCTCGCCCTGTCGGTCGAAAGCGCCTTCACCTTCACCCGCAACTTCACCCGGCTTCAGCCGGTGCTGCGGGGCGAAACCGGTTTCGGCTACCGAACCGCGCTGAGCTTCCCGATGGTGGCGCTGCCACCGGCCGGGAAGGATGCCGTGTGGCCCGCCGCCGGCTACTGGCTGGCGGTGCTCGGCGGCGTCACGGCCCTGGTGCTGATCCGCGCTCGGCGCTCCGCCGGTGCCCGCGAGGATTTTCCGCGGATGGCGGCTCTTCCGGTTGCGCTTCTGACGATCGCCGCGATCGCGGTCGTTTACGACGGCGCTGCTGCGTTCAGGATGCCGCGGGTCGACCCGACGCTCTTGCCCGACCGTGACGGCGCTCGCTCGACGATCCTCGACGCGATCGTGCGCCACCCATTCGGCTGGGTACTCTCGTCGGCCCGCGGCCACGAGTCGCCGGACCAGCTCATGCGCACCAACCTGGTGGCCACCTACACCGTGGACGGCGACGACGGACACGACACCATCGATCCCCTGCAGGGCGAGCCGGCCCAGGACGTTCAGGGAAACGTGCTGCGCGTTCCGGCCACGGTGCGGCGCGGCAAGCGCATCGCGCGGGTGTCGCTCGACGGCGCGGTGGGCGGCCCGCAGCACCTCGAGGTCGAGGTGCGCTTGGGCGACGCGGCGTCCGGCAACACCGCCGAGCCCGCGCTCGAGGTGCGCGTGGTCGACAACATCTACAACACCGAGCTCGCGCGGCGCGTGATCCGCACCGGCGAGCTCACGCCGGAGAGCTACCGCGCCTTCGCCCTCGACTTCGACATTCCGCAAGGCGCCGGCCCCGTCGTCCGCCTCACCAAGCTCGGTTCGAGCGAGCTGTGGATCGACCGCGTCCGCCTCGAGCATCGGTGAGTTTCCTCGAGGGGCTGTTCCAGTCCCTCGCCCCGAAAGAAGTGCGATTCATTCGGAGGGCGTAGACGAAAGAAAATTCAGCCGCTTGGATCAGCGGCAGGCGTGGCGGGGAACCGCTCCAGCGTCTGCGCCTGGTCGTCGGAGGGCTGCGGTCCCTCGGAGCCGCAGGCGTCCATCTTGGTTCAGACGCTGCGGACGCGAGGGACCGCGTCCCTCCAAAGCAAAAGATCGGTTCGGAGGAAGCGCTCCCGGTAATGAACCGATCTTGTCCACGCCCTCTGAGCGCACCGCGACATCGTTGAGGGCCAGGGCTTTGGGAATTAGCTTCTGCGGATGCGTCGCGGAAACGTTCACTTCGTCGCCTTCACGATTCTGTTCTTGGCCGCAGGATGCGCTCGGACCGCCCAGCGGGGGCCGGCCTCCGAGCCGCCCTCGCCGTCGGCCACGAAGTCGGGCTACGACCAGCCGCCGAAGAACGTCCTCGACGTGCTGCACGCGCCGTCCCCGCCGCAGCCGTACGTGAGCCCCCGAGGCGACACCATCCTGCTGGTGTCGTGGGTCGAGTATCCGCCGATCGCCCAGGTCGCGGAGCCGTTCCTCAAGCTCGCCGGCGTCCGGGTCGAGCCGCGGACGCGGCGCAAGCACGACACTCCGGGCGGCTACGGCGTCTCGCCCTGCGCACGCAGCCTGACACTGGTCGACGTGCCGACCAGCCGGGAGACGCCCGTGACGCTGCCGGCGGGTGGCTGTGCCGACGGAGTGGCGTGGTCCGCCGACGGTAGCCGTTTCGCGTTCCGCAACACCTCGGCCGACGCCGTCGAGCTGTGGGTCGGCGAAGCGGCGACCGGCGCCACACGGCGCCTCGGCGACGCGGCGCTCGACCCGATGCTCGGCAGCACGCTTCAGTGGATGCCCGACCAGAAGACGCTGCTCGTCAAGCTGGTGCCCGAGCACGCCGGGCCGCCTCCGGCCGCGTCGGTCCTCGCCGACGGCCCGAGCATCCAGGAGACCGACGGCCGGTCGGGCGAAAGCAGCACGTACGAAGCGCGCGACACGTTGACCAGCAAGCACGACGAGGACCTCTTCGACTATTACGCGACCAGCCAGCTGGCGCTGGTCGACGTGGCGAGCGGCGCGATCTCCCGTATCGGCCAACCAGCCGTGCTGTCGGACGTCGACGCCGCGCCCGATGGCGAGCACATCCTGGTGACCACGATCCGCAAGCCGTATTCGTACGTCACCACGTACGGCCGGTTCGCACACGACGTCGAGGTCTGGGATCGCGCCGGCCACGTGACCAAGGTGCTCGCGAAGCTGCCGGTCGCCGATCGCGTGCCGATCCACGGCGTGCCCACCGGACCGCGGGCTTTCTCCTGGCGGCCGACGGAGCCCGCGACGCTGGTCTGGGCCGAGGCGCAGGACGGTGGCGACTGGAAGGCGCAGGTGCCCGCGCGCGACACGCTGATGGTGCAACGCGCGCCGTTCACGGACCCACCCGTCGAGATCCTGCGCGTCGAGCAGCGCTACCAGGGCATCGAATGGGGCGAGCAGCGCGGCACCGGCCTGCTCCACGAATACGACGACAATCGCCACTGGCAGAGGACGTTCGTCGTCGACGTCGACCGGTCGCAGGTCCGGCCGAGCCTCCTGTGGGACATGTCGAGCGACGAGCACTACAAGGACCCGGGCGACCCGGTGTATCGCGTGCTGCCGAACGGGGAGCAGGTCGTGCGCCAGGAGGGCAACGCGATCTTCCTGCATGGCGAGGGTGGGTCTCCGGAGGGAGACCGGCCGTTCCTCGATCGGCTCGACCTCGACACGCGCAAATCCGAGCGGCTGTTTCGCAGCGACAAGAATGCGCTGGAAGAGTTCCTGGCGTTCACCGACGCCACCAGCCACTCGTTCCTGACCTGGCACCAGTCCCCGGCGGACCCGCCGAACGCCATGCTGCGCGCGCTCGGCGAGGCGGCGCCGGGCGCGCCGCCACCCGAGGGCGATGCCGCGATCTCGTCGACGGCGCACCCGGTGACCCACATCCCGGATCCGACGCCAGAGGTGCGCGCGATCCGGAAACGGCTCGTGAAATACAAGCGCGCGGACGGCACCGAGCTGTCGTTCAAGCTCTACACGCCACCGGGCTACCAGGAAGGCACCCGCGTGCCTGCCATTCTCTACGCGTATCCCCTCGACTACGCCGAGGCCGCGACCGCCGCGCAGATCACGGGATCGGACCAGCGCTTCACCCGGCTACACGACTACCGGCTGCTCCTGCTCTCGGGCTACGCGATCATCGACGACGCGGCCTTCCCGATCGTGGGAGATCCGAAGAAGGCCTACGACACGTACCTCGAGCAGCTCGAGGCCGATGCGCGCGCGGCCGTCGACGAAGCGGTGGCGCTCGGGGTCGTCGACCGAGATCGCATCGGCGTCACCGGACACAGCCACGGCGCCTTGATGACGGCGAACCTGGCCGCGCACACCGATCTGTTCCGTGCCGGCGTCGCGACCAGCGGCTCCTACAACAAGACGCTCACCCCGTTCGGCTTCCAGAACGAACGCCGCTCGGTGTGGGAAGCGCAGAGCGTCTACCTGAAGGTCTCACCGTTCTTCTTCGCCAACCAGTTGAAGGCGCCGTTGCTGATCGTGCACGGCATGGACGACGCGAACCCCGGCACGACACCGCTCCAGGCGGTCAAGCTCTACGAAGCGATCCGCGGCACCGGCGGCATCGCGCGCCTCGTCATGCTGCCCCACGAGCCGCACTGGTACTCGGCGATGGAGTCGAACGAGCAGCTCGCCTACGAAGAGCTGCGTTGGTTCGACCAGTACGTGAAGAACGCGCCGCCCCGAAAACCAGCGGCGTCGTGAGCGGTGCTTCTCGGAGCATGTGAGCGTTTTCCCCGTCCGTCGGTTCGGGGCGCTTCCAATCGGCGTCCACTCCCCGAACCGACCGCTCGCGCGGATCTCGGGCCGGCGCCGAGAGGCGCCCGCGAGCGAAGCGAAGCGACTTGGGGGTGGGGCCCCGGCCGGATTCACTCCGGACGGGGCGGGGGGCTTGAAAAGCC
>CAZYWA010000386.1:0-7830 GCA_964650975.1 uncultured bacterium | reverse complement strand
CGACGACGAGACGTGGGACGAGCTCGAAGAGTCGTTGCTCTTGGCCGACGTCGGCATGTTCACCACGACCCGCCTACTCGACGCGGTGCGCACCCGTGCGAAGGAGACGGCGGCGACCGATCCCGAGCAGCTGATCGCCCTCTTGCGCGACGAGGTGGTCGCGCTGCTAGGAGGTGAGACCGATCGTTCGCTGCATCTCACCGCGGGGGAGCCGAACGTCTGGATGTTCGTCGGGGTGAACGGGGTCGGCAAGACCACGACGATCGGCAAGCTCGCGTCGCAACGGGTGGGCGACGGGCACCGGGTCGTGCTCGCGGCGGGTGACACGTTCCGTGCCGCGGCCGCCGATCAGCTGCAGCTGTGGGCCGAGCGCACCGGTGGCGAGCTCGTGCGCGGACAGGAAGGCGCCGACCAGAGCTCGGTCGTGTTCGACGCGATGTCGGCCGCGGCGAGCCGGGGAGCCGATCTCGTGCTCGTCGACACCGCCGGCCGGATGCACACCAAGAAGAACCTGATGGACGAGATCCGCAAGGTGAAGCGGGTGCTGGGCCGCGATCACCCGGGCGCGCCGCACGAGGTGCTGCTGGTGCTCGACGCCACCACCGGCCAGAACGCGATCTCGCAGGCGCACCTCTTCCACGAGGCGCTCGAGCTCTCCGGCATCGTGCTCACCAAGCTCGACGGTACCGCGAAGGGCGGCGTGATCGTGGGGATCTGCGACGAGCTCGGCGTGCCGGTGCGCTACATCGGGATCGGCGAGACCATCGACGACCTGCGCCCCTTCGACGCGCGCGAGTTCGTGGACGCGCTGTTCGGCGAGGCGTGATCGAGGGTATCGCTCCAGCCGGGAGACCCCGGGCGCCACGAAACAACCAGATTTCGGATTTTGAATCACACAGATTTCTAGATTCGAAGCAAGTAGATTTCGCTGCGGCCCATCGGACGTGCAAAATCGGCCTGGAAAGGCCCGAAAACGGCCTCTGCGGCGCTTCATGCGTCCCGGCGGCGTTTCGAAGCCGCGGATCGTGCCGAAGAGTCGCGAACCGCCGTTCAGGGCAGGTGGCTCGACCAGAAGCGGAAGTCGCCGCTCTCGAAGTCGTCGCCCGAGATCTGGTGCATGAAGAGGCGCGTGACCCAGCCCTTGTCGCGGTCCTGGCCGAAGCTCGAGAAGCCCCCGCCGACCAGGATCTCTCCGCCCCAGAGAGCGAGCCCGCCGGCGTAGTTGACCGGCTCCAGGTTGGGCACGTCGATGTGCTGCTTGCCGTCGCCGCTGAACGAGACGTCGAAGCTGCCGTCGTCGTGGAGCACGGCGATGAAGGTCTTCGTCGCGTTCAGGACCGGCGCGTACGTGCCGGCGATCACGATGTCGTTCGAGAGCGGCGAGAGGATGCGCATGGCTCGCACGTCGGTGACGTCGTCGCCGGCGGCGGAAATCGAGAACGTGCGCATGCCGGTGCCGTTGAAGGAATCGTCGAGGTTGCCGTCCGGAAGGAGGCGAACCACGCCGACCTGCTGGCCGCCGGCGGTGTCGACGAGGCCGGCCGCCACGATGCGGTCTGCGCGGTCGACGGCCACCGCCGTCGCGAAGTCGTCGTTGCCGCCGCCCTGGTCGAAGGGGAGCACCCGCTTGCCGCCTCCCGCGAAGCTCGTGTCGAGCTGGCCGGCGCCGGTCAAGCGCGCGATCGCGAAATCCGTGCTCCCGTCGGCGCGGGTCGCGGCGCCGGCCACCACGACGCGCCCCTCCACGTCGGTGGTGACGGCGACGCAGGCGTCGTCGTTCGAGTCGCCCTGGTCGAAGCCCACGGTGGCGAGGCCGCTCGAGCCGAATCCGGGATCGGGCGCTCCGCTCTCGGACACGCGCCCGACCAGACAGTCGTCGCCGGTGCCCGGTGCCTGGGCACCGTGGTCGAAGTAGCCGGCGAACACGATGTCGCCGTTGCCACGTGACTCGACCGCGTCGATCTGGGCCTCGCCCGCGAAGTCGACGGTGAGCTGCCCTTGGTTCCCGAAACCGGTATTCACGACGTTGCTGGCGTCGTACTCGACCAGCGCCGCCCGATCCGGCGGATCGGCCGCGGGACCGGCGGCGATCCCGGCCAGGACGTATTTCCCGTCGGGTAGGTAGGCGATACCGCCGACGTTCTCGTCGTCGTTCGAGCCGCCGAGATGGAAGTCGTAGGAACCGCAGCCGCTGGTCGGATAGAAGAAGCAGACAGCGAAGTCGGTGGCATTGGTGGTGCCGAATTGCAGGTCGCCCGAGATCGCGATGGCGCCGTCGCGCGCCACGTCGAGACCCTGCACCTGGAACGTGACGGAGCTCGGCTGGACCACGCGGAAGGCCGAGCCCTGATCGCCGAAGCTCGGGTCGAGATCGCCGTCGTCGAGCGCTCGCGCGGCGATCGCCGTGAGGCCGATCCCGACGAGGGCGCTGGCGAGCCGGGCGGCGGCTGCGTGAATCCGCATCAGGGCACCTGGGCTCGACCGGAACCGCGCGGCCATATATCCGGGTGGGTTAGCGCCGGCGGCGCATCGCCTGCGCCGCCTCCCGGTCCATCTCGCGCTTCTTCACGTCCTCGCGCCGGTCGTACTGGCGTTTGCCGCGCGCGATCGCCAGCTCGACCTTGGCGCGCCCTTCCTTGAAGTAGACCGAGAGCGGCACGAGCGTCAGGCCCTTCTCGCGCACCTTGCCGATCAGCTTCTCGATCTGGGCGCGATGCAGCAGCAGCTTGCGCTTGCGCAGCGGGTCGTGGTTCCCGAACGAAGCCGGCGCGTACACCCCGATGTGCATGTTGTAGAGCCACACCTCGCCGCGTTCGACCGTGGCGTAGGCGTCCCGGAGGTTGGCGGTCCCGGCTCGCAGCGCCTTCACCTCGGGCCCGACCAGCACGAGACCCGCTTCCAGCACGTCGTCGACCTGGTAGTCGTGGCGCGCCTTGCGGTTCTGGCAGACGAGGACGGTGTCGGGCACGGCGCTGCTCCGGGGATTCGATCGGGGAGGCTAGCGCTTTGCCGCGCCGCTTCCGAGCGATGGCATTCACGGTGCGTCACTTGCGAACCGGGGCACCGGCTGCTATCTCTTCCGGTTCTGCGTCCGAATTTGGGCCCATAGCTCAATTGGTAGAGCGGCGGACTCTTAATCCGTAGGTTGAAGGTTCGAGTCCTTCTGGGCTCACCAGCCCCCCAAACGCACGCACGCGGTCTTCTGCGGTCACCGGTCCGGTGATCCGCCGACGGCACGCGTGCGCCCGCGCCACGGCCGCGCGGGAGCGAGCTCTCGATCTGCTACGATCCGCGCCGCGCGCGAGAGTGGTGGAATGGCAGACACGCTGGATTTAGGATCCAGTGCCTTCGGGCGTGGGGGTTCAAATCCCCCCTCTCGCACCACGCTTCGAATGGACGCACCCGGGTGCCGCTGATATACCTGCCGGGCTCACCGCGATCACGATCCGTCCCTCGACATCCACGCTTCCCACCCTCGCGGCCCGAGCTGGCGAGGAGAGTCCCTCATGAAAGTCTCCGTCGAAGAACTGAGCAGCACTCGCCGCAAGCTCGCCGTGGAGCTCGACTCCGAGTTCGTCGAGAGCCAGGAAGACCGCTCGTATCGCGAGCTCGCCCGGTCGGTGCAGCTCAAGGGGTTCCGCCCCGGGCGTGCCCCGCGGCCCATCCTCAAGCAGCTCTACGGCAAGGAGATCGAGGACGAGATCACCGGGAAGCTGATCGAGGAGAGCATCGTCAAGGTGCTCGAGGAGCAGAAGCTCGAGCCGGTGGCGACGCCGATCATCGAGGACAAGCAGCTCGCCGAGGATCACTCGTTCCGGTACACGGCGCTGGTCGAGATCTCGCCGTCGCTCGACGTGCAGAACTACAAGGGCGTCGAGGTCGCGGCCGAGGCGATCGAGGTGAAGGACGCCGAGGTCGAGGAGACGCTCGAGCAGCTCCGCGCGTCGCGCGGCAAGGTGGTCGATCGCGAGGGGGACGCCGCGGCGCGGCCCGGCGACCTGCTGGTGGCCGACTGGGACATGGAGGTCGAGGGCGAGACGGGCTCGCAGGCCTCGCGCCAGGACGCCACGCTCGAGCTGGGCGAGAAGGGGCTCTTGCCCGAGCTGGTCGAGGGGTTGGTCGGCGCCAAGGCTGGAGAGACGCGCTCGGTCGAGGCGCTGCTGGGTGACCGTGCGGCGGACCCCAAGCTGGTCGGCAAGAAGGCGACCTTCCGCGTCACCGTGAAGAAGGTCCAGGAGCGCGTGCTTCCGGCGCTCGACGACGCTTTCGCGGTCGAGGCCGCGGCGCTCGAATCGCTGGACCTCTTGCGAACCGACCTGCGCGACAAGATCCGCGCCCGTCGCGAGCGCGATGCACGCTCGCGCCAGGCGGACGCGATCGTCGGCAAGCTGCTCGACGCGCACCCGTTCGAGGCCCCCGAGAGCCTGGTCGAGCAGGCGGTGCGGAGCCTCACCCGGATGTCGGGCGGCGAGGTGCCGGAGGGCGAGTCGGACGAGGCGCGCGAGGAGCGCAGCAAGGCGATCCACGCGGCGGCCGAGCGGCAGGTGCGCGCGGACCTGCTACTCAAGCGCGTTGCCGACCAAGAGGGTCTCTCGGTTACCGACGAGCAACTGGACGCGGCGCTCGACGAACGGGCCCAGGCCATCGGACAAGAGGGCAAGGTCCTGCGCGCCGCCTACGAGCGAAAGGGCGTGCTGGACGATTTCCGGGGCGATCTGAGGCGCCAGCGCGTCCTTGATTTCCTGCTGGAAAACGCTAAAATTCTAGGCACCTAGGGCGACACGCCCCGGGGAACGGCGAGCCACTCGAGGTTCTCGGCCAGGAGGCGGACCGGCGGTTGGACAGAGGTAGACCACCGCAGGTTACGATGGGGCGGGGCCGGCCGCGCGCCGCGCTCCTCACGAGGAGACGAAGAGAGAATCGATGATCCGACCCACCGCGAATTACCTCGTCCCCATCGTCGTCGAGCAGACCAGTCGCGGCGAGCGCTCCTACGACATTTACTCCCGCCTTCTCAAGGAACGCATCGTGTTCCTGGGCTCGGCGATCGACGACGCGGTCGCCAACCTGGTCGTCGCCCAGCTCTTGTTCCTCGAGTCCGAGGATCCCGAGAAGGACATCCACTTCTACATCAACTCACCGGGCGGGTCGGTGACGGCCGGGATGGCCATCTACGACACCATGCAGTACGTGAAGCCCGACGTGCAGACCCTGTGCATGGGCATGGCGGCCAGCATGGGCGCCGTGCTGCTCGCCGCGGGCGCCGCGAAGAAGCGCTTCACGCTGCCGCACTCGCGGGTGCTGATCCACCAGCCGCTCGGCGGCGGTCAGGGGCAAGCGTCGGACGTGGAGATCCACGCCCGCGAGCTGCTCCGCACCCGCGAGCAGCTGAACCGCATCCTGGCCCGTCACACCGGCCAGACCGTCGAGAAGATCACGCACGACTCGGACCGCGATTTCATCCTGACCGGCGCCGAGGCCAAGGAATACGGTATCGTGGACGCAGTGATCGAGAAGCGTGTCTAGGCTGAAGTTCGGGGGGGCGGCGGACACCGCGAGCGGGAGACGGCCTTGGACAACAAGAAAGATTCGAGCCTCGTCTGTTCATTCTGCGGCAAGGGACAGGATGAGGTTCGCAAGCTCATCGCAGGACCGACGGTCTACATCTGCGACGAGTGCATCGACCTCTGCAACGACATCATCGCGGAGGAGTACGAGAGCCCGGAATCGCTGCCCAGCGCGGCCACGGTTCCCAAGCCCAAGGACATTCGCAAGGTCCTCGACGAGTACGTGATCGGCCAGGACCGGGCCAAGAAGGTGCTCTCGGTCGCGGTGCACAATCACTACAAGCGCATCGAGTCGAACGCCTACTCGTCCGAGGTCGAGCTCTCGAAGTCGAACATCTTGCTGCTCGGCCCCACCGGCTGCGGCAAGACGCTGCTCGCGCAGACCCTCGCCAAGATCCTGAACGTGCCGTTCGCGATCGCGGACGCGACCAGCCTGACCGAGGCGGGTTACGTCGGCGAGGACGTCGAGAACATCATCCTGAGCCTGCTCCAGAACGCCGATTACGACATCGAGAAGGCGCAGAAGGGCATCGTCTACATCGACGAGATCGACAAGATCGCGCGCAAGGGCGACAACCCGTCGATCACTCGCGACGTCTCGGGCGAAGGTGTCCAGCAGGCGCTGCTCAAGATCATCGAAGGCACCATGGCGAGCGTGCCTCCCAAGGGCGGCCGCAAGCACCCGCAGCAGGAATACCTGCACGTCAACACCACCAACATCCTGTTCATCTGCGGCGGCGCGTTCACCAACATCGACGGGATCATCGAGCAGCGCATCGGCCGCAAGAGCCTCGGCTTCGGCGCCGACGTCCGCAAGAAGCAGGAGCGGAAGATCAGCGAGCTCTTGCGTCAGGTCGAGCCGGAGGACTTGCTGCGCTTCGGCATGATCCCCGAGTTCGTCGGGCGCTTGCCAGTGATCGCCACGCTCGAGGAGCTCGACGAGCAGGCGCTGGTGCGGATCCTCAAAGAGCCCAAGAACGCCATCACCAAGCAGTACAAGAAGCTCTTCGAGTTCGAGAACGTGAAGCTCAAGTTCACGGAGGGTGCGTTGATCGCGATCGCGCGCGAGGCCTTGAAGCGCAACACCGGTGCGCGCGGACTCCGCTCGATCCTCGAGAACGTGATGCTCGACATCATGTACGAGATCCCCTCGCAGCCTCACGTCAAGGAAGTGATCATCAACGAGGACGTGATCCTGCACCACGCGAACCCGATCACCGTGTTCGAGAAACCCTTCGAGGACGGACGCCAGGTGGGCACCGCCTGACCGCCACCGCGAGCTTCCGCCCCGAGCTGCCTCCCGAGGCCAGCCCATGATCTTCCGCAACGACCGCGACCGGCGGCCACCCGTGGTTCGTGCTAGCGACCGGCTTTACCCGCTGCTGCCGCTGCGCGACATCATCGTGTTCCCGCACATGATGGTGCCGCTCTTCGTGGGGCGCGAGAAGTCGATCAACGCGCTCGACGACGCGATGAACCACGACAAGATGATCCTGCTCGCGGCCCAGAAGAAGGCCAAGACCAACGATCCGACCGAGGACGACATCCACCGGGTCGGGACGCTGTCGAGCGTGATCCAGCTGCTGCGCCTGCCGGACGGCACGGTCAAGGTGCTGGTCGAGTGCAAGCGGCGCGCGCGCATCAAGGAGTACGTCCCCAACGAGCGGTTCTTCCAGGTGCGCGTGGAAGAGACCATCGACGTCATCGGCGATCCGGTCGAGATCGCGGCGCTCAAGCGCAGCGTCAACGAGACCTTCGAGCAGTACTCGAAGCTCAACAAGCGCGTGCCGCGGGAGATGATCCTCTCCGCGATGACCCTCGACGATCCGTCGCGCCTCGCGGACACCATCGTCGCGCATCTCAATCTCAAGCTCGAGGACAAGCAGGAGCTGCTCGAGCTGCCCGACGTGGGCCCGCGGCTCGAGAAGCTGCTGCAGCTCATGAAGGCCGAGATCGAGATCCTGCAGGTCGAGAAGCGCATCCGCACCCGGGTGCGGAAGCAGATGGAGAAGAGCCAGAAGGAGTACTACCTCAACGAGCAGATGCGCGCGATCCAGAAGGAGCTCGGCGAGAAGGACGAGTTCAAGAACGAGATCCAGGAGCTCGAGGAGAAGATCAAGTCGCGCAAGATGACCGCGGAGGCCCAGGAGAAGGCCGAGAAAGAGCTCAAGAAGCTGAAGATGATGTCGCCGATGTCCGCCGAGGCGACGGTCGTCCGCAACTACATCGACTGGCTCATCTCGCTGCCCTGGGGAGAGTACAC
>CAZYWA010000385.1:0-7870 GCA_964650975.1 uncultured bacterium | reverse complement strand
CGGTCAGCGAAGCTCCCACGCTCACCCGCGAGACCCTCGCCGCGGACCCGTCGCTGGTGGACCGGTTCGCGGCCGCCGCCGACTGGTCGGTTCCCGACGCGGCGCTGGCGCACGCGGCGGAGCTCGGGCTGCACGTCATCGGATTCGTCGGCGCGTCGTCGCCGCCCACGCAGGGCGGCGACGAGCTCGATCCGGCGCGTCTCGGCGCCGAGACCTACATCGCCGAGCAGGCGCTGGTCGCGCAAGCGATCGTCGAACGCTACGGGCGCCCGCAAACGAACGCGCCGCCCGGCGTTCCGGTGATCGAGGTGTGGCAGACCGAAAACGAGCTCAACATCGCCTCCGCCGCGACGCTCATCGGCTGGCGGCAGCCGGCTGGCCTGGCGGGATTCCTCACTTCCCCTTGGTCCGACTTCGGCTTCCTCACCGATTTGCTCACGGCGCTGCGAAACGCGGTGCTCGCGGGCGATCCGCAAGCCGTGACCGAGATCAACCTCAACACCGACATGCACGACCGCTTCAACACCGCGTTCGGGCGTCCCGGATGGGAGGACGCGACGACCGCGTGGCGATCGCTCACCGACGTGATCGGCTTCGACACCTATCCCAACTACTACGCCTCGCAGCCGGTCGACGGCACGATCGTCGGCACCCGCGCCGCGCGGTTCCGCGAGCTCGCGCTGCCCGGCCAGCAAGTGATGGTGGTCGAGACCGATTACCCGAACGGACCGGCGGCACGTGGCTACCACGCGGACGCGCAGGCGCGCTACCTCGCCGACGCGTGGTCCTCGGCTCGCGACGCGGGCATCGACGGCTTCATGCCGTTTGCGATCGCCGACGGCGACGGGCCGGACCCCGAGTACACGGCGCTCGACCAGTCGAACCTCGATCGGCTCGCCGCGGCGCTTCGCGACGGCTCGCTGACCTCCCTCGCGGCTCTCTTTCTCGACCAGAACCAGTGGATGACGGCGCGCATGCCCGCGCTCACGCAAGCGGTGGAGGGCCGCTGGGGCGTCTACGGCCCGGACGGCGAGGCGCTGCCCGCGCTCGCCGTGGTGCAAGGGATCGCGACGGAGACACGCCAGTGAAGCGCGGCGGCTGACGCGACTCGGAAGGTGTGAACGAAATCGGATCGGCCGGGAGCGCGTCCTGCAAACCGAGCTCGTGCCGGTTGGAGGGACGCGGTCCCTCGCGTCCGAAGCGTCCGAACCAAGATAGACGCTGCGGCTGCGAGGGACCGCAGCCCTCCGACGATGAGGCATAGACGGTCGAGCGGGTTCCCGCCACGCGACAGGCGGCTCAAGTCTCCGGTCGCGCGGAGTCGCGCCGGATTTGGGGGTGGGGCCCCACGAAAACCGCTTTTCGTGGGGCGGGGGGCTTGGAAAGCCCCCCGGACTACTCAGGCACCAGAAACGTCGATGCCGAATCGGTCCTCGAGCAGCCGCCAGTAGCGGTGTGGACGATCGGGGGCGTCGCTTGCGGCGATCGATCGGCGCGCCTGTCGCTCTGCTTCCTCTCGGTCGCCCAGCATGCAAAGCGCGTAGGTTCGCAGGAAGCCCGCGCCGAAGTGTCCCGGCTCGAGCGCCAGCGCACGCGTCAGATGGGCTTCGGCGGACCGGTAGTCGCGACGCGCGAAGGCGCCCTTGCCGAGCACCACGTGGAGCTGCGCCGTCGCCTCGCCCGACGCGATCAGCTGGGCGGCGATCTCCTGCTCGGTCTGATCGCTGCCCAGGAGCCACAGCACCGGCGCCTCGAGCGTCGTGGTGTCCACCAGCTCGCGCAGCGTGGCCATCTCGTCGAGCCAGCCCTCCGCGGGCGGCAGCCCGAAATGATGGTCGATCGCTTGCGCGCTGCGATGCAGCGGGGGCGCCGCGGCGAGAATGGACTCCGGGAACCAGCGTCGCAACGCGGTGCTGGTGGCGATCCGCCGGCTTCCGGCCTCGAGCCCGGCGAGCGGCGCGTAGAGCGGCGTCACCTCCCACAGAAACGGCGTCAGCCCCGAGAGGCGCTGCGGGAAATCGTCGACCAGGCGCGGCGCGCCGCGAGTCAGCAAGGCGAGCTCGGCCGAGTCCGCCAGGAACAGAGTCGCGAGCTGCTCCGGGCTCTCGAGCCCCAGGCGGCGCAGCTCGGGCGCCACCACCGGATCCCGCCACTGACGAGCGAAGAGCTCCGCGGACACCGGCGCGGTGATTCCACGGGTGCCAGCCAGCATCCAGTCGCGCCCCGATCCTCGCCACAGCGAGCAGTCCTCGAATGCGGCGCAGAAGCCACCGACCACCGCCTTGACGTCGTCGGCGCCCAGCACGTCGAGCGGCAGCCAGTACGTGCAGATTCCGTGGTCGGTCAGATGATCGTGAACCAGCTGGAAGTATTCCTGCGTGTAGAGATTCACCACCCCGGCATTGGTGGGTGGAGGCGGCTCACCGGTGATCAGGTCGTAGCGATCGGTGCGGCTCTGCAGGAAGAAGCGGCCGTCTTCCAGGTGAACGTGCACCCGCGGATCGCGCAGCGGCAGCGAGGCACCGTCCGGATACGCGAGCTGGCTCATCTCGAGGACGTCCCGCGAGATGTCCACGACGTCGATGGTCTCGAGCGAGCGCGTGTCGGTCAGCGCCTTGGCGGTCGAACCGACTCCGTAGCTGATCAAGAGCGCCGAGCGCAGATCGGGATGGACCGCCACCGGCCAGTACACGTAGAGCTTCATGTACCGCTTCGCTTGCACGTCCGAATCGGACATCGACTGGCTGTTGGTCACCAGCTTCCAGGCCTTGGGCCGCCCGGCGAAGTCCTTCTGCAGGTAGGCGACGGTCTCGCTCAGACCTTCGCGCAGCGCGATCGGGTGAAATCCCTGCCGTGCGTAAGTGCCGAGGCCGATCGTCGCGTAGCGAAGCTGCAGCTGGCCGTACGGGAACGTCACCGCCAGCGCGACGCACGCGGTCGCCAGCAGCGCCTCGACCGCTCGGGTTCCGCGCGCGCCGCTCGGGGCGGGCTCGCTCGCCACCAGCCAGGCGACCACCAGGTAGAGCGCCGCGACGCTCAGCATGGAGCGTTCGAGGCCGAGGCGCGGCAGCAGCAGCAATCCGCCCACCAGCGGCCCGATCATCCCGCCCAGCGTGTTCGAGAGCGCCAGCGCCGCCACCGCCTGCACCTGGTTCGCGAACCGTTGCTTCACCCGCGCGCCGAGCCAGGTGAAGAGCACGCCCGAGGCGAACGCCGTGGGTAGCATCAGGTAGAGCGCGAGGCGGGTCACGAACGCGGGCCGCGTGGTGGCGACGGCGCCTCCCGCGGGGATCGCCCACGCGAACGTGCGATACGTCGCGACCGTCGCGAACGCCGCTCCCAGCGCCACCGCGCGCAGCCAGCGATCCGACCCGGCCACACGGCGCAGCATCTCGCCGCCCGCCAGACCGCCGATGGCGATCGCTCCCAGCACCGTCGCGAGCATGAACGCGAAGGCGAGCGCGGTGCCGCTCACGAACAGCAGCAGGAAGCGGAACCACAACACCTCGAGCGCCAGCAAGGCCGCGCCGCACAGGAAGGCGGCCGCGAGCGCCCGCCACGGTGCGCCGGCGCCCTCTCTCGGGACCGACGCGTCGAGCGGCACATCGAGCGCCGCCGCCGGGGCGGAGCGTGCGTCGATCGAGACGCGACGCGCGAGCACCAGCGCCAGCAGGCACACCGCGGCTTCGCACACCGCGGCGGCCGCGGCGCTGCCGCGCATCCCGAGATGGCCGATCCCGTAGGTCTCGACCAGCACCGCGCCGCTCATCGCCCCCAGGGTGTTCCAGCCGTAGAGGCGCCCCAGGGCGACGCCGAATCCGGTTCCGGCGCGGGAGAGCCCGGTCACGATCAGCGGCAAGGTCGCGCCCATCGCGGTGGCCGGCACGACCAGCAGCACGAACGCCGTCAGGAAGCGGAGCAAGTGCAGCACGGTCGCGTGATGGAGAACCGGACGGAAGACCCACTGGAGGTGGTGGACGAGCGACGGGAAGAGCCACACCAGCGCCAGGCCCGCGACGCCCACCACCAGCTCGAGCAACCCGTAAGCGAGGAGCGGCCGCCGGAGCCGGTCCCGGTATCGCGCCACCAGCGTGCTTCCGAGCGCCAGCCCCGCCATGAAGCTCGAGAGCACCAGCGTCGATGCCCAGACGGTGTTGCCCATCACCAGACCGGCGCACCGAAACCACAGCGTCTCGAACACCAGCGCGGCCGCGCCCGACGCGAATGCAGTGAGGTAGAGAAGCTGGATCATGCGTGGCTCGTATCGAACCGCTCAGTATGCCTGGACACGTTGCCCCGGGCCGTCTTCTGGGGCACTGATGTCGGCTCCTGCTCGAGGGCTGCGGTCCCTCGCAGCCGCAGCGCGCGTTCGCGGTGCAAGAACTGCGGACGCGACGGAGCGTCGACGGAGCGCATCCCCAGGGCCTCGGGCCGGAGCGGCGCGCGAGGTGCTAGGTTCGGTCGCGAATCTTCCAGGCGTCGCCCGCGCGGCGCGAGGGGACGCAATGGACCAGGAGCCTTGGGGGGACATCGGTGGCTGGAACCGGGCACTCGGCCTGCGCTTGACCGAGATGAGCGGCAGCCGGGTGGTCGGAGAGTGGGACGTCGACGAACGCCACCACCAGCCCTACGGGATCGTCCACGGCGGCGTTCACTGCAGCGTGATCGAGAGCGTGTGCTCGATCGGCGCCGCGATGAACGTGCTCGAGCAAGGCCTGTCGGTGGTCGGGCTCGACAATCACACCAGCTTCATCCGCGCGCACCGCTCGGGTAAGCTCACCGTCACCGCGACTCCGGTCACGCGCGGACGCCGCACCCAGCTCTGGGAAGCGACGATCGTGAACGAAGCCGGTCAGACCATCGCCACCGGCCGGGTGCGCCTCTTGTGCCTCGAGTCGGGAAGCAGCCTGGCCGGCCAGTCCGTCTCGCCCACGGGGTGATCCCGCGCGACCGGCTCCCATTCACGACTTCTTCTTGGCCGGCTTGGTGGTCTCGTCGGGCTTGTAGTCGCCGATCACCGTCTTCGCTGGACACCTTCACGATCGGGCATTTCTCGCAGCCGACCGCGAGCGCGCCTGGGCAGAGTGTCATCGTTCACCCGATTGCCCGAGCCGGTCGAGACGCCGACGATCCCCGCGCTGCGCCGACGCCGGCGGCCGCCGCATGGCAGGTGGCGCGGTCAGCCGGGTCCACGGTAGCCGTCTCGCAATCGGCGGCGTCGGGACGGCGTATCGGCGCATAGCCGTCCTTCACGCCACCCCGGCGGATGATGTCGCGATAGACGTCCACGGCGGCGGTCGGAGTACGCGTGAGGTCCGGATCGTCCGGATTCACGGTGTAGAGACCGAGACGGAACGCGAAACCCACGCCCCACTCCCAATCGTCGGTGAGCGCCCAGTAGCTGTAGCCGACCACCGGCACGCCGTCCTGCATGGCGCGCTCGACCCAGTAGATCGTGTCGCTCAGGCTCTCTTCGCGCGTGTAGCCGTCGGACGGCGCGATCGGCCCCGCGTCGGTTCCCTGCTGGTAGTCGCCGTTCTCGGTGATGAAGACGGGGAGCCCCGGGAAACGGCGCTGCATCGCGCGCAGCGCGGTGTAGATGCCGAACGGGTCCTTGCGCGCGGCCCACGCGCGGCCCGTGAAGATCGGCACGAGGTCCTGAAGCTGGTGGTAGGCCGGCACGTAGTAGTCGAGCGCCGCGAAGTCGAGCCGGCCCTCGACCGCGTCGAGGAAGGGATCGCTCGCGAGGCTGCCGAGCACGCCGTCGCCGATCCACGCGTAGTTGGCCGACACGGACGCACCGGGATCGCGCTCGTGGATCAAGTCGTAGGCCCGGCGATGGGCGTCGACCAGGTTCGCCTGCATCGCGGCCGCCTGATCGCGCGACAGCGGGTGGTACTGCTGCTCGGTCAGCTCGTAGAAGTAGGGTTCGTTGAAGGTGAGGTAGCGGTCGATCTCGGCGCCGTAACGATCGACGACTGTCGTGACGAAGCTCAGGTAGTCGTCGACGGTCTTGGGGTTGGTCATGGCGCCCTGGTCGTAGACCCACTTGGGGTAGTTCCAGTGGTCGAGAGTCAGAAGCGGGCGGATGCGATCGCGCCTGAGCTCGGCGAAGACGTCGTCGTAGTAGGCCAGCGCTTCCTCCGACACCTGCCCCGGCGACGGCACGACACGCCCCCACGCGATGCTGAACCGCCAGGTGTCGAGGCCCAGATCGCGGCCGAGTGCCAGGTCCTCCGCGTAACGATGCTCGAAATCGACCGCGCGTCCATACGCGGGGAGGCCATCGCGCGCGATGTAGTAGTGCCAGTTGTCGTCGACGTCGCCCCCTTCGTTCTGGAACGAGCTGGTGGACTGACCCCACTGGAAGCCAGGATGGCGTGCGGAACCGGAGGCCCCACAGGCCGCGCTCGCGAGCATCGCGGCCAGCAAGGCGGCGCGCACGGCGCCGTGGATCCGGGTGGGCTTTACGCCGATCATTTCCCGATTCTAGGCTCTCGCCATGGCACGTACGATCTGTCTCATTCCCGGCGACGGTATCGGTCCCGAAGTGACCGGCGCCGCGCGCCGGGTGATCGACGCGGCGGGCGCCAAGCTCGACTGGATCGAGCTGCCCGCGGGGGCCAGCGCGGTCGAGACCCACGGCGACATCCTGCCCGAAGAGACCATCGCGGCGATCGAGAAGCACCGGCTGGCGCTCAAGGGCCCGCTCACCACTCCCATCGGCAAGGGCTTCAAGAGCATCAACGTGGCGCTGCGCAAGCGCTTCAACCTCTACGCGGCGGTGCGGCCGGTGCGCTCGCTCGCTGGCGTGCGCACCCGTTACGAGGGCGTCGAGCTCGTGGTGGTCCGCGAGAACACGGAAGGGCTCTACTCCGGCATCGAGCACGAAGTGGTGCCGGGCGTGGTCGAGAGCCTCAAGATCGCCACCCGGGTCGGCTGCGAGCGGATCGCGCGCTTCGCGTTCCGCTACGCGAAGGAGCGCGGCCGGAAGCGCGTCACGGTGTTCCACAAAGCCAACATCATGAAGATGTCGGACGGTCTCTTCCTCGACTGCGCGCGCAAGGTCCACGCCGAGATCGGCGCGGGCATCGAGCTCGAGGAGCTGATCATCGACAACGGCTGCATGCAGCTGGTGCGCGATCCCACCCGCTTCGACATTCTGCTGATGGAGAACCTCTACGGCGATCTGATCAGCGATCTGTGCGCGGGCCTGGTCGGCGGGCTGGGCGTCGTTCCCGGCGCCAACATCGGCGAGGACTGCGCGATCTTCGAGGCGGTGCACGGCTCGGCGCCCGACATCGCCGGCAAGGGTCTGGCCAATCCGCTCGCGGTGCTGATGAGTGGCGTCATGATGCTCAACCACATCGGCGAGCACGAGGCCGGCGCGCGCATCAAGGCCGCCTACGACGCGGTGTTGACGAAGGGCGACCCGGCGACGCTCACCCGCGACCTAGGCGGCGCCGGCTCGACGACCTCGTTCACCAAGGCCGTGCTCGCGCGCCTTTAGCGTTGCCGTGGGCTGTGCGGCATCCACATCCCCAGGTCCTTTGCCACCTCGTCTCAAGGCTTCGGATGCCGCGAGAAAAAGTCCCAGATGACCTGGGTGGCGTCCAGGTTCTGTGAGGATTTACCCGCCATGTGGTTCAGGATGAAGCTCTTGAATTCGTTGGGCGGCCAGACGTGTCCGCCCCCTTTCACCACGTAGTACTCGAGCTCCGTGCCGTTCTTGCAGCCGGAGATCACGGTCTTCGTGACGCTGGTGCCATCGTCGGCTCGGTTGGGAAGCGTGCTGGTCGAGGGCGTGCCCGAGCAACCGTCGATCTTCGACCAGAAACACCGCATTGTGGGTTCGGCGCTTTACGAATTG
>CAZYWA010000384.1:3219-7878 GCA_964650975.1 uncultured bacterium | reverse complement strand
CCGCGAAAGGCCGGTGGCACTTTGCTTTCAGGATTCGTGAATTTTCCGGGCTAACAACTCACCGCGGCCACGCCGGCCGAACGCGCTGTCCGTGCTCGACCAGCAGGCAGCGGTCCTGGACCACGTCGATGCCCGCACGCGCCAGGCGCTCGGCGGCGGCGTCGTTGCGGATGCCGAGCTGGAACCACACCGCGCGCGGGCGCGCCGCGAGGATGTCGTCGACGTGGGGCGGGATGTCGGGAGCACGGCGGAACACGTTGACCAGATCGATCGGCGGCGGTGCGTCGACCACGCGCCGCACCACCGGCTGGCCCAGGATCGTGGTGACGTTCGGGTAGTAGACCGGCACCGGCAGGATCTCGTAGCCGTGCTCGGCCATGTAAGCGGGCACGTCGAAGGCGGGCTGGCCGCGTCGCGATTCGGGCTTGATGCCGAGCACCGCGATGCGCCGCGAATCGCGGACGATGCGCGCGATGCCTTCGGAGTCGTCGATGAGGTGCTTCCGCCAGTCGTCCATGGGCACTCCGTATCGAGGTCACACTATCCGATCCCCGCGGCTTCCCGGCTGCCTCGCGGCGGCGAGCGTGGTAGCGTGCGCGCTCTCCAGGACACCGAGGGAACATGGCGATCCGCATCAACCGCGTTTACACCCGCACCGGCGACGGCGGCGACACCGCGCTGGTGGGCGGGCGGCGCGTTCCCAAGGATTCGCTGCGCATCGACTCGTACGGTGACGTCGACGAGCTCAACGCGGCGCTCGGCCTGGCGCGCGTGTTCAACGAGGAGCGGCTCGCCGAGGGCGAGGCCCACCGCTGGCTCGACGAGGTGTTCCGCCGGCTCCAGAACGAGCTCTTCGACCTGGGCTCGGAGCTCGCGACTCCCAAGGACGCCGAGTACCAGGGAATGCACCACATCGGTGCCGACGAGGTGACCGGGCTCGAGCAGCTCATCGATCGCTGCCAGGCCGATCTCGCGCCGCTCAAGTCGTTCATCCTGCCGGGCGGCGGCCGCGTGAGCGGCTTCCTGCACCAGGCGCGAACCATCTGCCGGCGCGCCGAGCGCAAGATCGTGGCACTGGGGCGGGTCGAGGAGCTGAGCCCGCATCTCGTCGAGTACGTGAACCGCATGAGCGATCTGCTGTTCGTGCTGGGCCGCTGGGTGGCCAAGTCCACCTCCGAGAACGAGTACCTGTGGGAGCGCGGCCTGGCGTCGCCGGGACGAGCCGCGAAACGGGGCGCTCGAGCGCCCAAGTCTTGAGCGCGGCTCCGCAAATGCCCGCCGACGTCACCCGCGTTGCGATCGATCTGCGCGCTCCGCGCGTGAAGATCGATCGGCGCATCTACGGCCATTTCCTGGAGGAGCTGGGCCGGATGGTGACCGGCGGGCTGTTTCCGGAAGCCGGCTCCAAGGCCCCCACCCACGGCATCGGCTATCGCACCGACACCTGGGAAGCGTGCCGCGATCTGAGACCCATGCAGGTGCGCTGGCCGGGCGGCTGCTTCGCGGACGTCTATCACTGGCGCGATGGAGTCGGGGCCTTCCGGCGCCCGTCGTATCCGAATCGCTTCTGGGGTCACTGGCTCGGTCCCAGCTGGGGTCCGCCGGTCCGGAACGAGCTCGGCACCGACGAGTTCCTGGCGCTCTGCCGCGACTGGAGCGCCGAGCCCTATCTCTGCGTCAACGCCGGCGACGGCACCGCCGAGGAAGCCGCGGGCTGGGTCGAGCACGTGAAGCGCGCCGCCGACGGCAGCAGCCGGCTGCCCCATTGCCGGCTGTGGAGCATCGGCAACGAGCAGTTCGGGCCGTGGGAGCACGGCCACACCACGGCGCGCGGCTACGCCGGCCGCTACCGGCGGTTTCGCGCCGCGATGCGGAGCGTCGATCCGTCGATCGAGACCGTGGTGAATGGCAGCGACTCGCTCGGCAGTCGCTGGAACGAGCGGGTGCTCGAGATCGTCGCGAGCGAGACCGATTACCTCTCGGTCCACTCGTACCTGCCGCAGGACTACCGCGTGACGCAGATCCTGGGCAGGCCGGAGCCGAGCGTCGCGGCGTGGTACTCGACGCTCTCGGTGGGCGCCACCTTGCTCGCCAAGCTCGAAGCGCACGAGGCCCTGGTGCGGCGCGTGGCGGGCCGCACGATCCCGCTCGCGGTCGACGAGTGGAACCTGTGGTGGTCGTTCAAGCAGGCCATCCGTCCGCGTCCTTGTCTCCGCGACTCGCTGGGCGCGGCGCTGATCCTGATGACCTTCCAGCGCCGCGCGGATCTGGTGCGGATCGCCAATCTCTCGTCGCTGGTCAACGTGATCGCGCCGCCGGTGCTCACCGATCGCGATCACGTGGCGCGCACCAGCTTGTTCCACGTGTTCCGGCTCTTCACCGATCACGCGCTCGAGCAGCGCGTGCCGAGCCTGGTGGTGCGCGGCCCGAGCTACTCGGCCGCGCGTCTCAAGGGAATCCGGCCGGTCGACCGGGCGCCGCTCGTCGAGGCCTCCGCCACCGCGAGCGCCGATGGCACGCGCGCGGCGGTCTTCCTGCTCAACCGCCATCACGAGCTGCCGGCGCGGGTCGAGCTCGATTACCAGGGCGGGTCGCCCTCCGGCGATGCGACGCTCGCGTGGGTGGGCGGGCCGTCGATGACGGCCGAGAACTGGCCTGGTCGCGACGCGCTGGTCGAGACGCGGAGGAGCGAGATCGCTCGGGGACGGGCGCAGGAGATCGAGCTACCGCCACGCTCGATCGCGGTGCTCGCTCACCCGCTCACGACTTCCCGCCCTTCACCAGCCTGAGCCGCGGCGCCCCGCGCCTGGCCTTCGAAGCTGGGGCCTTCGGAGCTCGGGCTTTCGGAGCTTCGGTCGGTCGAGCCGTGGCGGCGACCGGTTCGACGCCGGCCTCAGGCACCGCGGCCGCTACGGTCGCGCCATCGCTCTCGGTCTCGGCGTGCTTCTCGAATTCGCCGGCCAGCTCGGGGGGCAGGTTCGAGTGGAACACGAAGCCGTTGCCGTCCTTGGTGTCCATGACCGCCCACACCGCGCGAAACGGGATGCGGCAGCGCATCAAGACACCCTGGAAGCCGAGATCGGCGTAAAACGCCTGCTCGTCGAAGTCGAGCCCCATGGGCCAGTCGGGGTTGAGATCCAGCATCAGCCGCTGCTTCCATTGCTCGCGGACGTGGTCGGGCACCTCGACTCCGTCGCGGGTCGCGTCGACCAGCACGTGGGCGTTCCGGCCGCGGCGCAGCAGATCCTGGATCGACCGCTGGATGGCGTTCTGGGGATCGTCCATCGCGAAACGTTTTATCAGGCGGCTTGCACTCACAGGAATCGATTCCGCCCAGTCCGCTATCTTGCGCCGGCGATGGAACCCACGGAGCTGGCAGTGGGAGCGCGCGTCGAGCTCTCGATCGGGCGCATCGCCACCGGTGGCGACGGCGTCGGACGGCTGCCCGACGGGCGCGTGGTGTTCGTGCCGCTGGTGGCGCCCGGCGAGCGCGTGAGCGTCCAGGTGACGGAGGACGGCGAGCGGTTCGCGCGCGCCACGCTGGTGTCGGTGCTGTCGCCGTCCCCCGAGCGCGTGGCGCCTCGCTGTGCCCTCTACGGCGAATGCGGCGGGTGCGATCTCCAGCACCTCTCGATCGCGGCGCAGCTCGCGGCGAAGGACGGCGTGGTGGCCGATCATCTGGTGCGGCCCGGGCACGTCGCCGCGGATCGAGTGGCGGCGACGCGGGCGTCTCCCAGGAGCTGGGCCTTCCGCCACCGCATGCGTTTCCACGCGCGCCGCGGGCGGCTGGGGCTCTTTCGTCCCGCGAGCCGGGAGCTGGTGGAAACGCGCGCGTGCCCGGTCGCGGCGCCGCGGATCGAGGCTGCGCTCAAGCCGCTTGCCGCCGTGGTAGAGCGCTGGCCCGATGCGGTGCTCGAGATCGAGGTGGCCGACGAAGGCGACGGGTGCTCACTCGCCATCGCGTGCCTCGAGTCCGGTGACGATCTGGAAGGGCTGGCCGATGCGTTCGCGAAGGTGGGAGGCGTCGAGCACGTCTCCGTGCGTGCGGGCGCCCGCCGGATCGAGCGAGGATCCTCCCGGCGCGATCCCGCGGGCACGCCGCCGGGAAGCTTTCGCCAGGCGAATCCCGCCGCGAACGAGCTGCTGCGCGAGCACGTCGCGGACGCGGTCGTCGCCGCGCTCGCGGATGTGGGTGGCGCGGCCGACACGGGCGCGGTGCTCGAGCTCTTCGCCGGCAGTGGCAACCTGAGCTTCGCGATCGCCGATCGCGGAATGCCGGTGCTCGCGGTCGAGCGCGACGAGCGCGCCGTCGAAGCGGCGATGCGCCGCGCGCTCGAGCGCCCGGCGGCGTCCGTGCCGGTGCGATTCGTGCGCGCCGGCGTCGGCGCTTTTCTGCGCTCGCCCGCGGCACGCGAGTCCCGCGCCGGAATCGTGGTGGCGAATCCACCTCGCGAAGGACTGGAGGCGAAGACCGCAGTCGCGCTGCGACGGCTCGGCATGCGGCGCATGGTCTACGTTTCCTGCAACCCGGCGACGCTGGGTCGCGATCTCGGCCGGTTGCGCAGCGAGGGTTTCGCCGTCGAGCGGGCCACGCCGTTCGATCTCTTCCCGCACACCGCGCACGTCGAGTGCGTGGTCGAGCTGCGGCGAGCGGAGCCG
>CAZYWA010000384.1:0-3209 GCA_964650975.1 uncultured bacterium | reverse complement strand
GCCGTCCTGAAGCCGGCGGAGCGGGCCGGTGGATCGCGTCGCGCTGGAGCGGCGCTCGCGTGGCTCGGACTCGGCGCGGCGGTCTCGCTCGCGATCGTGGCGGCTGGGCTGGTGGCGCGCGGACGCGCCACGCCGGCGAGCTGCGCGTGGATCTGGGGAGGTGCCGCGCTCGCCTGGCTCTCGATCGAAGCAGGGCGCCGATTCTCGGGTCTGCCGCGACGAAGTGCCTGGCTCGTGCCGCCGCTCGTCGCGGTTTACCTGGCGACACCGGGCAAGCCGCAGAGCTTCGACACCTATCCCACGCGCTATCTGGCGGTCAGCCTCGCCGAGCGTCGCGACTTCGATCTCGACGAGTGGCCGGAGCAGCTCGAGCTCGCGAAGCCCGCGTACTGGATCTACCGCCGCGCCGGCCATCTCTACAGTGCCTATCCGCCGGGGCCGGCGCTGCTCGCGGCGCCGCTCTGGCCGCTCTTCCGGCTGGCCGGCTTTCACGCCGATCCCGCGCCGGTCTTCGCGCTCGCGAGGACCACGGCGGCGCTTTACGTGGCCGCGGCCGCGGCGCTCTTGCATGCGGCGCTGAGCCGCTTCGGGCTGGTGCGTGCCGCGGGTCTCACGACGCTCGGATTCGCGCTCGGCTCGGGCAACCTGGCGCTCGCGAGCCAGGATCTGTGGCAGCACGGCCCGGCCGAGCTCGGTCTGGCGCTGGCGCTTTACGGCATGGTGGGCGATCGCCCGCGCGACGGGTGGTGGTGCGGTTTCGGTCTCGGTCTCGCCGCGGCGATGCGGCCGGTCTTGCTGTCGGTGGCGGTGGTCGCGGCGCTGGGCTGGCTCGCGGGACATCGCGGACGCGGTGAGCGGCGAGAGGTACTCCGATTCGCCGCCGGTTTCGTGCTGCTGCCGTCGGTCGCGGCGCTCTGCAACGTCGCGGTTTTCGGCAGCTTGATCGGCGGCTATTCCCAGGAGCTTCTGGGCTCCGCGTGGCGCGGCCAGGTGCTCACCGCGCTCCTCGGTCACGTGCTGAGCCCGAGCCGCGGCGTGCTGGTGTTCTGGCCGTGGGTGGTGTTCGCGGTGCCAGGCGCTCTCGCCTTGTGGCGTCGCGCGCCGCGCTTTGGCGCCACGCTGGTCGCGGCCTCGCTGGGATTTCTGCTCTTGGTATCGCTGCGCGCCGAGTGGTGGGCGGGGCACGGCTACGGGCCGCGCTATCCGCTCGACGTGTTGCCGCTGGTGGCGTTCGCGGCCGCCGCCGGGATCGAAGGTTTTCGCGCACGAGCGCCGCGGGAGGCGGTCGCATGCGTAGGGCTTCTCATCGCGTTCGCGACCCTGGCTCAACTGCCCGCGTTTCTCGGCGACGAGGGAACGCGCTGGAGCGGCTCGCCCAACGTCGATCGCTTTCCCGCGCGGCTCTGGGACGTGGCCGACGGACAACTCGCCGCGGGTTGGAACCAGTGGCTGGAAATCCCGTTCTCGTCCTACGAGGTGGCGCGGTTGCCGCACCTGGTGGGCGATGGAGTCGAGGACCGGCGCTTCCCGGGCGATCGGTTCGTGGCGTGCGCCGCCGCCGGTGAGCGAGGCGTCCTCGCGTTCGGTCCGGGACATCGCTTTTCGGCAGGGCGCTACGTCGCTCGCTTTCACCTGGCGGTCGACCAGCCCGGCAGCGCCGCCGATTGCGCCGCTGGCTCGCCGGCTGCGATCCTCGAGATCACCGGCAATCGCGGCAACCCGGTCTGGGCGCGGACCGAAGAGCCCGCCTGTGCGGGACCGGTGGCCGCCGTCGAGCTGCCCTTCGAGCTCGAGCGCGCACGCCGCACCGAGCTGCGCATCGAAACGACGGGCGCCGCCCGCGTCTGCGCGAGCCGCATCGACCTGGTCCGCGAGCGGTGAATCTCCCGGGGGGCTTTTCAAGCCCCCCGCCCGCCGAGGGCGCGACTCTCGGCGGGACCCACCCCCAAGGCGCTTCGCTTCGCTCGCGGGCGCCGCTCGGCGCCTGCACGAGATCTACGCGAGCAGTCGGTTCGGGGGTGACGGCGAGTCGAACCGTCCCCGAACCGACTGACGAGGGAAATCCATACAGACTCTGAAACAGTACCGGAAACCCGCGCCGCTTCCGCCCGCTCCCCGCGGTGGCCTATAACGCCCGACGATGACCCGGTCCACGGTGATCATGGTGGCGCTCTTGATGGCGTCGCTGCTGCTGGTGGTCGGCTCGGCCGCGGCGCTGGTGCATCGCGACGTCGCGGCCCTCGAGAGCCAGTTCGCGCTCGACCATCGCTCCGAGCTCGATCGGCTCGCCCGCGAGATCCGCGCGGCGCTCGACGACGTGGTCGACGATCTGCATTTCGGCGCCGAGCTGATGAGCAACGCCACCTCGGACGAAGTCCGCACCCGCGACTTGCGGGTGCTGCTCGGCGCGGCGCGCCCCTATCGCGCGGCGCGCGTCTACGACGGCAACGGAGGGCTGCTGCTCGCGGCTCTGGACCCGCGCTCCGACGTGCCGCTGCCACCCGGCTTCGAGACGATCATGGAGCACGTCGTCGCGGAGGTGCTGGCCGCCGGCGACCAGGAGATGGCGATCTCCCGGCCGCTGGAAGTGAACGGCGACGACCGTTACCGCGCGTTCGCCGCGGCGGTGCCGGCCGAGCCGGGAACCGAGATCCGCGCGCTCGCCGTGCTGGTGGACATGCGGCCCATCCTGGAGCGGACGCGGCTCTTCACGGCCGAGGCGCTGATCCTCGGCCCCCACGGCATCGCCAGCAAGGTCTCGAGCGCCAAGCTGCGCGCCGACGTGAGCCGCGTCGAGATCGAGCACGCCGAGCTGCCCGCCTTCGCCCGGCTCCTCGACCTGCTGCGCGGAGGAAGCAGCGGATCGCAGCGCATCCCCGCCAGCGAGGCGCTGCGGCTCGGCTTCGACGACGACGAGCTCGCGGTCGACTACACGGCGATTCCCGTGGAGGATGGCGGCGCCTGGAAGCTGGCCGCGTTCGCCTCGACCCGTCCGCTCCACGAGCGCATCCGCGCCGTGCTGTGGCGGTTCGTGTCGGGGGCGCTGGCGGTGACGGTGGCGATCCTCGCCGCGACGGCATACCTGGTGTTCGCGTCGCTGCGCTCGCGGGTGCTGAGCGAGCGGCTGCAGCGGGCCGACGACCTGGTGCAGCTCAACGAGATCTCGCAGCGCATCGTCGACCACATCCCGGTCGGCGTGGTGGCGCTGG